>CALLPQ010000067.1 GCA_938015425.1 uncultured Parvularculaceae bacterium
GTTAAAGCCAGCCATCACCAACAAACCCGCAAGCAACACCAACCTTGCCTTGCTGAACCGTGCGCCCAACTGACCGGCCATCATCCAGCCAGCCACAAACATCGCCAACCCTGTAAGGCTTATCCAAACATTTGGTTCTGATTTCAAAGTAAAGTAAAACCCGATCCCCACACCTAACAAGACAGGGATTAGCAAAAATAATCGGGCTTCTTCCAGCGCCGCCCATTGGCGTAATTTTGGCAAAAACAACCTACGAAACCTGATCCGCAAAGGATGCAAACTCTCTATAGCGGCGGTAAACCATTTATCGATAATGGCACTTATGCTCACCGAATGTTTTTTATCTCTCCCAGCCATCCACAAATTCTATCGCAGCACCTTATTTTAGCAACTCAATTAAGCGGATTTCATTTAAAATGAATTTAAGTGTGCGCAGCATCAATTCTATGCTAAATGCACAGCAAATTGTTTATTCTTAATTCTTGATATCAGGCTTTTATGACCGCACCCATTGTTACTCGCTTTGCCCCTTCACCCACTGGCTATTTACACATAGGCGGTGCCAGAACCGCCCTTTTTAACTGGCTATTCGCCCGCCATCATGGCGGCCAATTTTTACTGCGTATTGAGGATACAGATCGGGCCCGCCATAATGAACAAGCGGTTCAAGCAATCATTGATGGCCTCGACTGGCTTGGCATAACATCCGATGCACCGCCAGTTTCCCAATTCGAACAGCAAGACCATCACGTAAAAATAGCCCATCAACTATTGGAAAAAGGTCATGCATATCGTTGTTATCTAACACCAGAAGAATTAACAGCGCAACGCGAGAGCGCCCTTGCCAACAAGGCCCGCTTTGAAAGTCCGTGGCGGGAGAAAAAAACACCCCCCCCTGACTTGCCTTACGCCATTCGTTTTAAAGCCCCACAAACGGGACAAACGATTATTAAAGATGGTGTGCAAGGGGACGTTGCCATTCCCAACACTGCCCTTGACGATATGATTATCCTGCGCAGCGGCGAAGACAATAAAAGCAATGGCGGCCCAACCTATAACCTAGCCGTAGTGGTGGACGATCATATGATGGGTGTCACCCACATTATTCGTGGTGATGATCATTTAATTAACGCCGCACGACAACAACAAATTTATGAGGCTTTAGATTGGGACGTACCCGTTTTTGCCCATATCCCCCTCATTCATGGCCCCGACGGTAAAAAACTATCGAAGCGCCACGGCGCCCTCGGTGTCGAGGCCTATCGGGATATGGGATATTTACCTGATGGATTGGTCAACTATCTCTTGCGCCTTGGCTGGGCCCACGGGGATGAAGAAATTATTGCCCGCGATAAAGCCATTGAGCTATTTGATCTCGGCGGCATTAATAAATCACCCGCCCGGCTGGATCTGGAAAAACTGGACCATGTAAATTCACATTATATACGTGCTTTATCTGATGAAGACTTCATCAATTCGGCAATATCATTTATATCTGAGAATAAAGAAGACCGACCAACAGATATTCAGGCAAGCCTTTTACGCGGGGCAAATTTTTTGAAAGATCGCAGCCCGACACTCGCTGCCACCAAACAAGCAGCAGGTTTTATCACCGCCAAACGGCCTCTTGAGATTACAGGCAAAGCATCCAAACCGCTTAAAAAAGAAGGGGTGAATGAGCTTTTGGACGAGGTTTTAAAGGCCCTTGAAACCCACCAAGATTGGTCCACTCCACTCGCTCTTGAGGCCTTATTACAGAATATGGCGGAAGAGCGGAGTGTAGGGTTTGGCCAAATAGGACAGCCAGTTAGAGCGGCGTTGACGGCTGGATTACCCTCACCCAATCTGGGGGATGTCTTATATGCTTTAGGCGCAAATGAGAGCATCGCCAGAATACGGGATGTTGTGATAAAATAAGATGAGACGAAGGGTTGGCGTACCCGCTTTTATCGCTATATTGCACTGCAAAACACGAAAATTAGGAGCGATGATATGGAAAGCAAAATGAAACCCGCCGGAACAATGACGGTCGACTTCAAGGGCAAAAAAGGCGAATTTCCTGTTTATGAAGGAACTGATGGTCCTCCTGTTGTTGATATCCGTACCTTTGCGAAACAAACCGGTGCTTTTACGTTTGATCCAGGGTTTACCTCCACAGGCAGTTGCGAATCACAAATCACATTCATCGACGGCAAAAAAGGGGTGCTTTTATATCGCGGCTACCCGATTGACCAATTGGCCGAAAAATCAACCTTTATGGAAATCGCCTATCTGTTGTTAAAAGGCGAATTGCCCACCAAGATGGAATTTGAAGAATTTAATGAATCCATCACCATGCACACCATGGTACACGAGCAGTTAAAACGGTTTTATTCGGGTTTTCGTCGTGATGCCCATCCTATGGCCATATTGGTCGGTGTCGTCGGGGCATTAGCTGCTTTTTATCATGATAGCACAGATATCAATGATCCGGTACAGCGCAAAATCGCTAGCCACCGCATGATTGCAAAAATGCCAACCATTGCGGCCATGGCTTATAAATATTCCATTGGCCAACCCTTCGTGTTCCCACAAAATAATCTGGGGTATACAGAAAACTTTATGCGCATGTGTTTTGCGGTGCCAGCAGAAGATTATGAGGTTAATCCGGTCTTAGCCGACGCCCTTGATAAGATTTTTATTCTGCACATGGATCATGAACAAAACGCATCCACATCGACTGTACGCTTGGCCGGTTCATCGGGTGCCAATCCGTTTGCCTGTATCGCAGCCGGCATTGCCTCCCTTTGGGGTCCCGCCCATGGCGGCGCGAACGAAGCAGCCTTGAATATGTTAGCCGAAATCGGCACTGTTGATCGCATTCCGGAATATATTGCACGCGCCAAAGATAAATCCGATCCCTTCCGTTTAATGGGTTTTGGCCACCGTGTTTATAAAAACTATGACCCCCGCGCGACGGTCATGCGGAAAGCCTCTCACGAAGTGCTAAACGCCCTTGGCGTTGAAAATGACCCCCTATTGCAGGTCGCGATGGAACTTGAAAAAATCGCTTTAGAAGACCCCTATTTTATTGAGAAAAAACTATATCCAAATATTGATTTTTATTCCGGCATCACCCTTAAAGCTTTAGGCTTCCCAACCGAGATGTTCACGGTTCTATTTGCACTCGCACGTACAGTGGGGTGGATTGCTCAGTGGACAGAAATGTTGGAAGACCCTAGCCAAAAAATTGGCCGCCCCCGTCAGGTTTACACAGGGGCTGGCATGCGTGATTTTGTCAATATCGATAAACGCTCATAATGGTATACATAGTGGCATAGAAGCATGGCGGTAGCATCCGCCATGCTCTTATTTGTTAGGTCACTAAATTTTTAAAAATTCCCGATTTATCAAGACTTATTGGGCAACCAATAAGCTAACAAAGAAATACCCTAAAGGCCACCAAAGGATGGTAAATAGGGTTGCGGAATTGATTGATGAATAGTGCGATAAAATAAGCGTGACGTTTAAGGCGCACACTGCTATGCAAAACCTATATGGAAGTGATTACAAACAATAAAGACCTGAGCGATTTTTGTCAGGCATTATCCGATAAACCCTTTATCGCCGTCGATACGGAGTTTATGCGCGAGAAAACATATTGGCCCATTTTGTGCCTTGTGCAAGTTGCCGCCGATGGGGTTGAGGGCATGATTGACCCTCTTGCCGACAATATCAATCTTGACCCCTTACTTGACCTACTGGCCAACCCCGACATTGTGAAAGTGTTTCACGCGGCACGGCAAGATCTGGAAATATTCCATAAGCTTATGGGCAAAGTGCCGGCCCCCTTATTTGATAGTCAGATTGCGGCCATGGCATGCGGGTTTGGTGACCAGATCGGGTATGAATCTCTTATGCGTCAATTATTGAATGCCAATATCGATAAAGGGTCACGCTTTACGGATTGGTCCAGAAGACCATTGAGTGATGCACAGCTCACCTATGCTTTAAGTGACGTGACCCATTTGCGGGAAGCTTACCCTTTATTACGCGACCGTCTGGATAAAGAAAATCGCAATCATTGGGTTGAAGAAGAAATGATGATTTTGGCTGATCCTGAAATCTATTTCGTCGAACCCACCAGAGCATGGAAACGGTTAAAACTACGCAATACCCGACCGCAAGAGCTTGGCCCCCTTGTCAAACTTGCGGAATGGCGCGAACGCGAAGCGCAAAAACGCGATATCCCCCGAAATCGTGTCATCAAAGATGACGGCTTGTTTGAAGTCGCCCGGATGCGGCCAAAAGATGCAAAGGCAATGTCCCAAGCGCGTTCTATTCCTAAAGGGTTTGAACGCTCCGAGACAGGTCAGTCTATGTTGGTAGCCGTTCATGAGGGCATGGCCATTCCTAAAAAGGAATTACCGCAAATAGATTCAGGGAAAAAACAATTACCCCCACCCCCTGATGTGCTTGATCTATTGCGCGTCTTGTTAAAAACCCAATGCGAAACCTATGACGTTGCCCCAAAGCTAATTGCAAATGCAGCGGATATAGAAGCTTTAGCCCGCAGTGATAACGCACCAATTCCCGCCCTGAAAGGATGGCGACGGGAAATATTTGGCGAGATGGCATTAAAATTAAAACATGGTGAAGTCGCCTTAAAATTACAAAACAATCGTGTAAAGATTATCGAGGAAAGCTAATCGCCATTTGCAGCTTAATCATTATAGACTATATCGGCTGTTAGCTCCATAACCTGCGCCAAGGATTGAAAGCGCTTCATCGGCAAATAGGTCATTAACGGTTTTCTATTCTTAGGCATTGTTAATGTCAGTTTTGATTTTGATGTGCTGAGTGTACACCCGTTTAACGGCCCCCCGACTTTTGGTGAAAAATCGGCCGCAAACCGAAGCGCCAACCCCAACCGGATTGCATATTGTTGGTCTTCCCAATCCAACAAAGCAATTGCCCCTTCATCAGGGTTTTTGGCGCGCCGCCCATTATAGCGATGATATAGAGTAAGGGCCGATAATATTCTTTCTTCATGACGTAGCCCCACAATCGGTGCATATAGCATCATGTTAAAAGATTGAATGCCGCGATAATCAGCATGGAAATAAGCCCCCACATCAATCATTTGCGAAATCATACACCGCAACCTTTTCCGCTCTTCACGTTCATTTTGAAAAAGCTGATCCGTTAAGGTAATAATTTCACGCCCAAAATCAGGCACAGGCGAAAACTTTTCAGCCATGTGCCGCGCATAGGCCCATAACGGATCGCGTTGTTTTTCTGCGTCACTCAGCCCCTCAAACAACACGCCTTCACGCACACCCCCTGCGGACACAATCACCTCTTGCATTTTTAACCGTGCAAGAACCTTCTCCATGACCAAGGCAGCATAGGGCAATGTATCTATCCGGCGACGTTGAATACCCGGAAACTCTTCAAGGGAAGTGCGACTTTGGCGCTTTATCAAAGAACATAACTCCATGGCTTCACCGCCATCAAGGCAATAATGGTGTAGTACCCGTAGTGGGTATTTTTTCAAATTCATATGTGTACCGATGATTGCCCGCCACGCCCCACCAACCGCATATAGTTTTTGAAAATTTTGAGGGTCTAACCATTTAACCCCATCTAAAGCTTCATCAATGATCGGGCCGACCTTTTTGAAGTTTCCTTTAGACGCTTCCATTAAGTGAAACGGCCCAATGGGTAAAGATGATGTTTTGCCGATTTTGCCATTTTTAACCTGGGTTAGCTCCAAGCTACCACCGCCCATATCACCAACAAGCCCATCAGCTTCCGGTTTAAACGATAACACCCCAAGCCCCGCCATCATCGCTTCTTGCTCGCCCGTTAATATTTGTACTTCGAAGCCAAGCTTTTCCACCGCTTTCACAAAGTCATGACCATCACTGGCCTCCCGCACCGCCGCTGTGGCAATCACCTTTGTCGGGGGCGTGCCATAAGCTTCGATAATATGACGAAACCGGGTTAAGGTCTCCAGCGCATCTTTCACGGCGCGCTCGTTCAACTGGGCATTTTTCGACATGCCGCGCCCCAAGCCACATAACGCTTTTTCATTGCAGATCGGCAAAGGCACTCGGGCCGGACCTTCATAAATCACAAGCCGCACTGAATTAGAACCAATATCGATCACAGCCCGACGATAAGACTTAATCGGCTTTTTTAATTCAGCATTAAGCTGCTTTTCAAAATAGGACACAAACCCTCAATCGAATAAATATTCGCTTACACATCTTAAATGGGCGCATTCATGACGGGATGCAGTATTTATACACATCATCATTCATACTATGCAGCTGATTCGCATTATCCTATTTCTTTTTCTTGCCGCTTTTTTTACCCCGAGGTTTTTTTCTGGTAAGGACCGCCGGTGAATTATAATCAATAGATGTACCACGACCAGAAAGGCTAGGATTTGTCATCATATAGGTATGAACATTAAAGGGCATTATATCAGAAGGCGGTTTTGCGCGTTCATAATGACCATCACCGTGAAGTCGCCAGGATTGCGCATCATCATTTAAATTCGCCACCATCACCTGATCAAGAATTTGATTATGCACCGTCGGGTTTTGTATGGGACAAAATATTTCAACCCGTCGATTTAAGTTACGGGGCATCAAATCAGCAGAGGCAATAAACACACGGGCTTCATCGCTTGGCATGGCAACCCCATTGCCAAAACAATAAATCCGCGAATGTTCCAGAAATCGCCCTATAATACTCTTTACCCGAATATTTTCTGACAGCCCTGCAATTCCGGGACGCAGACAACATATCCCCCGCACCACAAGGTCAATTTGCACATTGGCGTTGCTGGCCTCATAGAATTTATCAATAATCTCACCATCGACTAAAGAATTCATTTTTGCCCAAATGGAGGCTGGTTTTCCTTCTTTTGCAAAAGCAATTTCTTTATCAATCATGGCCGTGATTTTTTTACGCGCATCAATGGGCGCTACAGCGAATTTTTTAAATTTTTTCGGTTTGGCGTATCCGGTCACATAATTAAAAACCTTTGCCGCATCGCGGCCAATCACCGGATCACAGGTAAAAAGCGATAAATCTGTATAGACTTTTGCCGTATAAGGATGGTAATTTCCCGTACCGACATGGACATAAGTCCGCGCACCACCCTCTTCTTGGCGCACCACACACGACAATTTTGCATGGGTCTTATATTGAAAGAAACCATAAACCACACTTACGCCGGCGCGTTCCAAAACCCGTGCCAATCGAATATTAGTTTCTTCATCAAAGCGTGCTTTTAACTCGATAATCGCCGTAACATTCTTACCCGCTTCCGCCGCTTCGATCAGGGCATCAACAATGGGCGACTGGCTGGAAGTGCGATAAACAGTTTGCTTAATCGCAATCACATCAGGGTCAGCGGCCGCCTGTTTTAAAAACTGCACCACCACATCAAAACTTTCATAAGGGTGGTGAACAAGAATATCTTTCTCACGGATGGCGGCAAAGCAATCACCCCCATGTTCACGTATCCGTTCTGGAAAACGCGGCTCATAAGCGGCAAATTGCAGATCGGGGCGATCGTCAGGGATAAGCTTGTTGACGCTCGCCAGTCCTAACAATCCGTCAATCAATATCATGGTTTTTTGCGACACCCCAAGACCGGTGCAAAATAAATCACGCATGGCAACAGGTGTATTCGCGTCAACCTTTATACGAATAACATCACCACGGCGGCGCTTTTTTAACATGCTTTCAAAAACATGGACCAAGTCTTCTGCTTCTTCTTCAAGTTCAACATCAGAATCGCGTAACACCCGAAAAGCGCCTTTATGAATGATTTGATGTTGCGGCAAAACATGATGCAAGAAAATAGCGATCACCTGTTCCAAGGTAATATAACGTGCTTTGGGTTTTTGACCAACTGTTTGCAAGTCTTCATCTGTTTCTATCGGTAGGCGGATAAATCGATCAACCTTAATAGGCACCGGTAAAAGAGTGGTCATCTGGTTACCGTCTTTACGGCGCAATTCAAAACATAAGACAAACCCA
The DNA here is from genome assembly GCA_938015425.1 of uncultured Parvularculaceae bacterium. Lineage (GTDB taxonomy): Bacteria > Pseudomonadota > Alphaproteobacteria > Caulobacterales > Parvularculaceae > CALLPQ01. The sequence goes on from CALLPQ010000067.1 coordinate 8,041, forward strand.
AAATTTGGAATAAAGGGAAATGGATGCGCCGGATCAAGAGTAATCGGCGTTAAAATTGGAAAAATGTTTTTTATAAACTCGGCCTCAAGCCAAGATTTTTCGGATGGGGTTAAATCCTCTTCCTGCACCAGACTGATGCCCTCTTGAGACAATAAGGGTAATAATTCTAGCCAGCATTTTTGTTGCTCGTTCAAAAGTTTTTTTGCACGGTGATCAATCAGGTTTAATTGCTGGATCGGGGTTAGCCCTTCTTGGCTAACGGCTTGAACCCCTGCCTGCACTTGCCCACGCAAACCCGCAACACGAACCGTAAAAAATTCATCAAGATTACTGCCAGAGATAGAAAGAAAGCGTAAGCGTTCTAAAACCGGATGTCGTTCGTTAGACGCTTCTTCCAGAACGCGCGCATTAAAGGCAAGCCATGAAAGCTCCCGATTGATAAATCGATCAGGACTATCAAGCGCAATAGTAGGGCCTAAATTTTGTCCTTGTGGTGATTTTTCTTCGGGTATATCTTCTATCGAAGAAACCTCGCCGCCCACGTTTTTCAAATTGGCTGGCTGATCATTATCAACGCCATTACCACGCGGCTCTTCGCGAGGTTTCATCAGCGTGGAGGCTTCATCATTCAATTCATCGTTAGCGTTGGTCATCGAAGTTTCCTAAGCTATTTATCCATTCACCGCCAAGGGCTATCCGCATCATTTTAAAAACATTAAACGAAAGATCGTCATTTTAGGAAAGATAGTCCGGCAATATATCAGCAATGTTTATCATAAGAATGATAAGGTTCTATTATTAATCACCCCTTACTTTTATGACGCCCTTATAGCCTGAATGAAAAATCGTTAAACCCCTTCAGCGGGTTGTTAATCAGACATTCATTTCGGCAATTTCACACGGTTTTGCCTCTAATTCTTTAAAGTGAGAGCCTGAGGTGTAACGAGTTGGCACAAACTGACGTCTGATCTACAGCTTTTTATATCTTATCTCGTTTTTCAGTTTAGGCTCTCAGTGGCCTTCTCACCCCATAGCAAAAAACCAAAACATATCTAAATCACTGGCTGGTTTATAAATTAACCAAGTCCCTGACTGGCTGGCTGGCTGGCTGATTACGGCCTCTTTACCCAAAATTCATTTCATAATTACGTTTATTGTTTAATTAAAACAAAGCTTTACATTATTGAGTGAGTGCTCACTTTATCTTCATGATTTTTCTGCTATACTCATCAAAACGCCATCACGTAACTTTACCACCCTTTATACTTTTTACACAAAATGCCACCCTAAAAGATGAACCCTAGAAAAGAAAAAGCCCCGATTTCCGTCATCACCCTCGCGCGCGGGGTCACCGCCAAGGATGGGAGTTCCCACGCCAGAATTGAGCGGGCGGCTTTAATATTGTTTACACAAACATCAATCGATCAAGTCACCACGAAAGAAATTGCTGCGGCTGCCGGACTTTCCGAGGGGCTTATCTATCGTTACGCGTCTTCTAAAATAGACCTCGCCCATGCCATGTTCACCACCATTCACACCCGTCTTGGCAAGCTAGTGCGTGAAACAGGATCACGAGGACAGACCATCGATGACAAGATAAGGGGAATCGTTACAGCCTATACACAGTGCGCCGATGAAGATTGGGAGTTATTTTCTTATCATTTACTCAACACCCATCGTTTTTTAAAACAAGATCAATCTACCGATAATCCCGTTAATGCCGCTGAAGATATTATTGAACAGGCAATGGCGAATAAACAAATTCCCCATGGGGATAAAACCCTTATTACCGGCATGGCTTTGGGCATCATTTTACAACCCGCCCTGCATAAAGCTTATGGCCGCTTACGCGGAAACCTATCTGCTTACAATACCCCGATGACGAAAGCAGTTCTATCTATCATCCATCAAACTTAAATATCAAAACCCGTTTGGAGATCATGCTCATGAGAGATTTTTTATTCAAGATTGCCTATTGGGTAACCTCTATATTTTTTGCTATTTTAGCCATGCCGCTGGCCATATTGCCAAATCGCAAACCAATGATGCTCTGGATATTGGGTTACACACGGCTCATGTGTTTTTGGATGAAAACGATTATTGGTATAAAGATTATTGTCAAAGGTCGTGAGAAAGTGCCTGACGGCCCTTGTATCATCGCCGCTAAACATCAAAGTTGGGGCGATGGCATTATTATGTTCTCGCAATTTTATGACCTTGCATTTGTCACCGGTGACCATCTTGAAAAAATGCCTTTGCTAGGCACAATTCTAAGAAAAATGGGGGCTATCGTTGTAGACAATTGCGGCGGCGCCTATGCGCGGGCAAAACTTGTGGATACCCAGATGGTCAAAGCCCGTGATGATGGGCGGCGTATCCTCATCTATCCCGAGGGACATTTATCAAAAGTGGGTCAACAACATCGCTATCGTAAAGGTGTCTATCATATGTATGAAGCCTATCAACGGCCCGCCATTCCCGTTGCCACCAATTTAGGCTTACGTTGGCCTTCGGGTAGTTGGAAATTTTCAGCGGGTGAGGCCGTTATCGAGTTTCTAGACCCTATAGAGCCCGGTCTTGATAAAGAGGCTTTCATGGAACGCCTTGAACATGTTATTGAAAAGCGGTCAATAGAATTACTGCCCGCCAATTTAAGGCCTAAAGCTTTACAACCCCAAGATTCAAAGCCACAAGCCCCATCAAACACCCCCGCCCCGTCCACAATAATACCGGAAAAAACCCCATGAAAAATCCCCTGTTTTTCCAACGCCGTTTCTTTCCCCTTTGGTTAGGGCAATGTTTTGGCGCCATCGCCGACAATATGAACCGCCAAATCCTACTGGTTGGTGTTCAATTTGGTGTCATCTCCTTATCCGGTTTTGAAAAAAATGATAACGCCGGCCCACTTATTGGCGCTTTATTCCCCATCTCTATGTTAATAGGCTCCATGTATGGGGGGCAATTTGCGGAGAAATTTGAGACTAGTTTTATGTTACGGCGTACAAAGATTTTAGAATTCATCTTAATGCTTGTGGCAGGTATAGGGTTAACTTTTGGATTTCATTGGCTGTTAGTGCTGACCCTTTTTGGCATGGGGATACAATCATCATCTTTTAACCCGACCCGGCAATCGGCAATGCCAAAATATCTTGAACCCAACGAACTGATCAAAGGCAATGGCTTTGTTAATGCCGGACTATATGCTTGTATCCTCCTAGGATATGCCATTGGTGGTTATCTCATTATTCAAACACCAGATGGGCCAAAATTCGCAGCGTTCAATCTTATTATCTTTTCTCTACTAGGAACAATCGCAGTTTGGTTTTGTCCTAAAGCGGCGGCCACAAACCCTGATTTAAAAATTAACTGGTATGGTATTCCCCCCGCCCTACAAATGGTGCGTTTCACCTTGAAAGAAGAAAGCGTTTTGCGTCCGATTATAGGCATCGCTTTATTCTATTTTATTTCCACCCACGTCACCGTGGTTTTGCTCTCATATACAAGTAATGTTCTGGGTGCGAACGGTGTCGTTTTTACAATCATCACTTTGTTATTTGCTGTGGGCGCAGGCATTGGCTCTATCATTGCGGCTCTTGCCTCACGCGGGCGCAGCGGATTGCGCCTTGCCACATTAGGGGTTTTTCTGGCCTCGCTCACCTCCTTCGGGGTTTACATCGTCTCCCAATTTTATGGCCAAAGCCCAGAAGCCACCGCGCTACTTGGACCAAAAGCATTTTTTTCGAACCCGATTAGCTTTATCCTTTGCGGATTATTTTGTGTGACCTCAATTTTTTTAGGGATGTATCTCACCCCGCTGCAAGCCGCCATACAACGCCGCGCTCCTGATGAAAGGCGGGCCCGCATTCTAGCCGTTAACAATATGGTCGTTGCCATCATGGCCCTGTTGGGGTCTCTTTCTGTCTTAGGCATCACCCATACAGCCTTTACCCCTGATCAATCCTTCATCTTTGTCTCTGCTTTATTATTATGTATTTCAATTTACATGTTCGCTCGTCGCGGCAAAGTTCCTCAAGGTCTTTTTGACGAAATGCTGGCGGCCCCCAACAAAACACCCAGCCCATAAAATAATAAGGGTATTAAAGAGCGCATAATCATCCTATAAGAGCACAACAAATCATGTAATGTAGTAGATATTAGAAAAATAATGACAATCATCGTCACAGGGGCAGCCGGGTTTATAGGATCCCATGTTTGCAAAGCCCTGCTCAAACAAAGTATTGATATTATCGGCATAGATAATCTGAACGATTACTATGAGCCAGCCTTAAAGCATGCCCGGCTGGGTCTTCTAACGCCCTATAAAAACTTTACCTTCCATGAGCTGGACATTGAAAATAACCAAGAGATCAATTCCCGGTTTTCCGGATTAAAAATAGACGCAATCATCCATCTCGCGGCTCAAGCCGGAGTGCGCTACTCTTTAGAGAAACCATTTTCTTACACACAAGCCAATGTCACCGGCTTTTTATCCTTGTTGGAACTTGCCCGTAATAATGATGTCAATCATATGATCTACGCATCATCTTCTTCGGTCTATGGTCGAAACAGCAAAACCCCCTTTCACGAAGACGATCAAACCGTGCTCCCCGCCTCCCTATACGGGGCAACCAAACAAGCCAATGAACTGATGGCCTCTTCTTATGCCCATCTCTATCAAATTCCTTTAACCGGTCTGCGCTTTTTTACGGTGTATGGGCCTTGGGGGCGACCCGATATGGCCTATTGGATGTTTACAAAAAATATCATGAAAGAAAAACCGATCAATATTTTTAATCATGGTGATATGGCCCGTGATTTTACTTATATAGATGATATCGTTACCGGCATTCTCGCGGTTTTGGACACACCCCCCAACACAAGCACACATTGGCATCGTATTTTCAACCTTGGAAATGACCACCCTGAAAAACTGATGACCATGATAGAAACCTTAGAAAAGGGCCTCGGCAAAACAGCCATTAAGAATATGATGGATATGCAAAAAGGCGACGTAACAAAAACATGGGCCGACATTTCTAAGGCGAAAAATACTTTTGGATATCAACCCAAAATAGGCCTTAAAGAAGGGTTGGAGCGCTTTATTGAATGGCACAATCAACATAGCCAGTTTTTTGTTTAACAGTTTAAGGTCGAATCAAAACCTGACACCTACTTAATAAAACTCGATCAAAAGAGTGAGAATTAGGCTCTGTTTCAATAAATTCATTGTTTTCAATAAATTCGGCTGGGTTTACCAAATTTATTGGTTCTGGATTGAAATTTGAGGGCGGGCCAGCAACACAAGATTATGCATCTGACCATTATTTTGCCTTTTTCCCCACCTAGTAAATTAAAGTATTAACAAAACGTTAAAATCATTATGATGATTTTTCGTATGTTTTTAATCGAATCTCAAGCATGATTGCTTAGGTTCCTTAACATTATGGAATTAGTTCTCATTCTTTTATCTATCTCACTTTTGCTTGGAAGTATCGCAACCCTGTTTGCTTTCAAACCGGATTGGCTACCCGCCCTATTCTCATCCCCTTCATTTGAAGCGGAGGGAGAGCACAAAGGAATTGAGTCTAAACCCGTGCGGGGTGCCAAATCCCCAAAAGAGTTTTCGTTGCAAAATACCTTATTAATTATCGGCCCAGAGGTGAATCACCCTGCATGCCGTCTGCAACGCAAACTTTTAAAACCCACTATCCCCATGATTATTCGCGAAGATATTGCTGTTATGGAGGTTTATGGGTCAAACCATCCCCGTAAAAATGGTGAGACATTACCATGGCTTGATCAGGCCTTGTTGCGTCATGCTCTTAATGCGGAAGACGGGTTTTTCGTTGTTTATGTGGACCGTAATGGTAAAACACTATTTCGCAAACAATCCCCCATGCTTGCCGAAATGATTGCCGACAGTGCTGGTATCCCCATTACGCCAACCCACTCACCAACACCCACGCATAAATCAAATATATTAAGACGCTTACAAGCCGCTTAATATTGGTCTTATTATTCGGGCCCTATTCGTCAGACCCTCACCTTAAAGAGATAGAGCCGAGTTTCCTTGCAGTATGGGTTTGAATGGCTAACTGCGTCAAAATAGGGGTTTTAAAAGCTGATTTCACAACTTTATCTGTTTAATAAAGAATAATACTTTAATGGAGAAAAAAGCTCTGATATAGCTTTAAGGTATATATCAAATTTGTCGATATAGTATCGCTTATCCGTTGATTAACCCCAAAAGGCTTTCCTCATGGTTGAACTCACACTCCCCCGTAATTCCAAGGTTAATGGAAAAGGAAAAACCCATAAAGCGGATAAGCAAGCCGTAGCCAAAGGCCATAAACCTAAATGGCAAACCTTCAAGGTTTATCGATACGATCCGGAAGATAATGAAAACCCCCGTGTGGACCAATATCAAATAGATGTCTCTAACGTCTCTATGGTGTTGGACGGGCTATTAAAAATCAAAAACGAAATTGACCCTAGCCTCACCCTTCGGCGCTCTTGCCGTGAAGGGGTATGTGGTTCATGTGCAATGAACATTAATGGCGCAAACACACTTGCCTGCACCAAGGGCATGGATGAATTAGGGAACGGTCCCGTTTCGGTTTATCCCCTTCCCCATCAACCGGTGGTCAAAGATCTGGTGACGGATTTAACCAAGTTTTATGAACAACACGCATCGGTGCAACCTTATTTACAGGCAAAAGAGGCAGACCCCGAAGAAGAATGGAAGCAAAGCCCTGAAGACCGCGAAGAGCTTGACGGTTTGTATGAATGTATCATGTGTGCTTCTTGTTCAACCGCTTGCCCCTCTTATTGGTGGAATGGCGACAAAGGCGGCGAAGAAGAATATTTAGGGCCAGCCGCCCTTTTACAAGCTCATCGTTGGATCAAAGATAGTCGTGACCAAATGACGAATGAGCGACTTGACGAATTGGAAGATAATTTCAAACTTTATCGCTGTCACACGATCATGAATTGCACGCAAGTTTGTCCCAAAGGATTAAATCCGGCAAAAGCGATTTCTGAAATCAAAGCTTTGATGGTCAACAGACCAGAAAAATAGGGCGCACACCCCATAAAAGTTTTATTTGAAGCTATTATCAAAGCCAACCATCATTAAAGCCAACCATTATCACGGGCAATTCGAAATGCCTCGATGCGGTTAGACGCATCAAGCTTTTGTGTGGCTTGGGCTAAATAATTACGCACCGTGCCATCGGTCAGTTTCAAGGTAAGCCCAATCTCTTTATTCGTGCGCCCCGCCTCCGCCAATCGTAAGATCTCTCGCTCTCTATCACTTAACGGGTCTTCCACCGCCCATGCAGAGCTCGCCAATTCCGAGGCAATATAAGTCTCCCCCATGGTGACCCGCCGCACCGCATTGGCAAGCTCATCACTTGAAGCATCTTTTAAGACATAACCTTTAACCCCCGCTTGCATAGCCCGCTGCAAATAGCCAGGTCTTGCAAAAGTTGTCACCATTAAAATACGGGTTTTAAGGGCGGCTTGCTTAATTTTCTGGGCCACTTCAATCCCGCTTAAAAAAGGCATTTCGATATCGCTGACTAAAATATCAGGGGCATACTGATGAATTTGCTCCAATGCATCGCGGCCATCTTTTGCCGTTGCCACTACCTCCATATCATCTTCAAGGTCCAGTAGTGTCGCAAGGGCACCGCGCAATAATGATTGATCCTCGGCAATGACAATTTTGATCATACTAAAGCCTCGGATCCCATTGGCTTTTGTTTTAGATTTATTTTAGAACCTTCTTTAGCAACAGGCACACTAACTTTTACAACCAACCCATCCTTAACAACAACCTCCACCTGCCCACCAATGTCACTCACCCGATAGCGCACACCGGCAAACCCCGTCCCTTCTTGATAGTTTTGTACGCCCCCATTATCTTTAACCACTATATTGATATTCTTTTCTTCTTGGATAAAAAATATTTCTGCGCTTTTAGCATCTGCATGGCGAATAATATTCGTCACCAATTCACGCAAACATAACCCCAACATCTTACTTTGATGTTCCGTCAAGGCGGGCACTTCCCCATGGACAGTCAACCCGATCATTGCTGTTTTTAAGGCAGTCCGGGCATGCTCTAATTCTTTTTCTAGACTGGTAATGCTCATATCGGCAACCGTATCGCGCACATCTTTTAAAGCATGCCGCGCGGTTTCATGAATATTTTTCAACTCTTCTTTGGCTTTTTCCGGATCGCTATCCAGTAACTTTTCTACAATTTGCGATTTCAATGCGACCATCGTTAAGGTGTGACCCAATACGTCATGTAAATCACGGGCAATGCGCTCCCGCTCATCATTAGCTACCATTTTACGGTCAAGCTCAAAGGCCTGTTCTTTTAATTTTTGATATTCCAATTGTTCTGCTGATGCCAAAACTCCCACACCAATGATAAAACCGATAAAAATATTCAACCCTATCTCAATCAGGTTGACTTTTGCTATAAAACTCACCCCCCCATAAAGCAGCGCCAAAACTCCAAACATAATCAGCGCCACGCGTAAAGGACGTTGATAGGCTGCTTGGCAACAGGCATAAACATGGAAAACCCCGTTGGCACCATGAAAAGGTATCAACGCAAAACCGATGATTTCCATAGCAATCATATGCGGGATAAATTTGAGAGATGCTTTTGTAAAAGCAGCATAGTAAATAGGCAAAAAGATCAGTATCGCAATAATAATGGCAATAATGTCTTTACCCGTTGGTGCTTTAAAAAACCAAACGGCAATATAAAACAGAAGATAGACCAGATAAAATTCCGGGCGCTCAATAAATCTAAAGCGTTTAGGGCTCGTTTCCCGCTTACTTTGAGCGCCTTTTTTATTCATGTCTTTTATCCATGCTCTCTAACATTCAAACATAAAACTCTAAAACTTCTTTATTTAAAGCTCTTTGTTTTATCAATGTTACTTTAATTTAATCGTATCAATTTCAAAATCATAAACACCAACCGTTTGATTAGCAACAATCGCAATACCGGCCAACGCTTTTTTATCAAGTCCGACAAAACCATCAAGACGAAGACTTACAATCTTCCAATCCTCGCTCACCGAAAAAACCTGACTAGGCGGCACACCATTAACGCCGGCAACAAACATCATTACACTGTAATTTCCTGATGTCCCCCTAACGCGAAAATTTATCGTCTCATAATCCTCAACATTCCTTGGCTCGGTTAAGGTTTGCGAGAATGACAAGAAAGCACCCGCCCAAGGGAACAAAAACCCGGGTTTTATTTCAGCCTTAACATGCAATGCCCCTTTAGTGCCATCACTCCCCGGCTCCATCCGTGATAAAACCGCACTAGACGCCCCGCCTGCAAGACCATCGGTTGTAACAACCCATTGAAAACGCTCCTTAGCAGAACCTGTAACCCCTTGATTTGCAGCTGACTTATCCTCAGCAAAAAGATCATTTTCAAAATCACCCAGATTAGAGAAAAGTTTTCTCACGCTTTGATCATTTTGATTGGCCTTATAACGCTTTACCTCAAAACCGTTTTTATAAATTGCTTTAATCGAAAAACTATTATTGATATTGTCGGCCATGTTACCGTCAATCACAATAAAATCGGCCCTTTTACCCGCCGATAAAATGCCGCGATCTTCAATAGAAAATCGTTCGGCAGGCAGAGAAGTGGCGGCCCGTAAAGCCTCTTGCGGTGTAAGCCCCGCTTTTACCAAATATCCCATTTCATCATGCATACTCACCCCATAGCTGGTGCCCGGATTGGGTGCATCACTCCCCGCAAGGATTGCGATACCCGCTTGATGAAGGGCCAAGACATTATGTAAAGCCATATCCAGATCATACCCTTGAATATCGGCGCCAAAAGCGCTCGCCATGCTTGCTTTTTGTGTCTGCCGTAAATAAGGCCCAACCCGAACGTCCGCAATGACGTCGTCGCCGCGCGATTGGCCATCCACACTGGCGATAACACTAAGAGTGGGGATGATAAAAATATTTCTTTCCTTGGCCAGTTTTATAAACCCGTCACTGACTTTTTCATCGGCAAAAATATGTACAAGTCCATCAATACCTGCCTCCACCATTTCGGTGGCCGCCTTTTGGGTAGCAATATGCGCAACCGCCATCACCCCTTGTTCATGGGCGGCGTTAATTAACGCTGTCGCCGTGGCTAAATCAAGGCTAGGCAATGCGGTGTCCGCTTCAGGTATATAATCAAGCTTAATAGAAGAATTGGGTATATAAGCGAGTTTTATGAAGTCAGACCCCTCCGCAATACGTTTGGCAACCCATGCGCTTGCCTGATCAGGAGAGGAAAGTGTCTCGATTGGCACACCAAATTGCGAACCATGCCCCCCTTTTACGGTGGCAATCATACCCGCGCCAAAAAGATCACTTTTTTGAGTATCTGTTATGCGATCGCGGTTTGCCCTAGCCTCACCGAAGAAAGAAACATCTGTAAACATATCAATTTGAGTGGTCACGCCAAAATTAAGGGCCACGGTCAGCGCATCCAGATAGCTGTGCGTATGAGCATCAATCAACCCTGGAATGATTGTGTGCCCCTGACCGTCAATTATATCAAAGCCAGTAGGCGGTGAAAGGTCTTCCCCCCATTTCTCGATAATACCTTCACGCACCACCAAGGTCATATTCTCATGAAATGTAAACCCATCAAAGAAATTACTATTCACAATGGTAAAACTGTTTTTAGCGACAACCCCATTGTCTGCTTGCAGTTGAGTGTTTTGAATATTAGGGCTTTCAGCATTATCTACCGGGGAACCCCTAACCACTGTGCTTTCAGCATTATTAGGCAGCATAAAAAGTGTCAGTCCCAAAAAACCACCAGCAAACACCAATAAAGATCCTAAAAAAACTGTTCTTAACATAATTCTCTCCAATTCATTATCTACGTTGTTGGGCCCAAGCAAAAATAGTGACTATTAACAATATAATTGTCATTATACTGACTGCATAAACATGCTGCGCCAACTGATCAATAATCATCCAGTCCAGATCACCATAACCAACAATTTTCAATGCGATTTCGCCAAGATGAAATGAAGGGACGTAATGGGCGATCGTTTGTATAAATTCTGGCATGAAACTAATCGGCACCCACAAACCGCCCACCACCGATAATGACAAAAAGACAATATTTGCGATAGCCACCGCACCATTGGCATTAAATAAAAACCCAAGGGTTAGACCAATAAGCACAAACGGCACCACACACAGCAAATGCACACCCAGCAATACCACCCAGCTTGTTTTTGGTAATGTTACACCCGCCCCAAAACCTGCAACCAGATACACCAATATCAATGATAGAAAGGCAAAAAACAAAGTCGCATAAAGCTTCGCCCCGATATAGGAAAACGCATAAGTGGGCGCTGCCCTTTTAATGGTTAACCAGCCTTGCTCGCGTTCGCTGGCAACCCCGGCCCCAAATCCGAAAACCGCAGGCCCCATCACTGCAAAAACCCCGAATGTGGCTAACAGGCTTGGTGCCGCTTGATTACTGCCCGGCAGGGCAATGGCAAACAAGGCATAAAACGCCACTGGCATCACCAATGTTGGTAAAATAAATTCAGGGGCCCTAAACGCTTTTAAAAGCTCGCCGCCTGCTTCACAAATAAATCCGTTCAAAAACCTCATATTTTCCCTCCCTATACGTGGTTTTTTGTAATATTTAAAAAGGCTTCTTCCAGACTGGGTTTTGTGACGCTTAAGTCATGCAAATCAGGATCTAGATGCAAAAGCTCTCGCAAGCAGGCCGTGGCATCATTCGTCATAATTTCAGCAAACCGGCCCGAGCGTTGAAACGAACGGACAGTTGGCAAACTATTTAAAGTTTCATCGGGTATTTTCGTAACACAGCGAATTAACATTCCGCCAACCGAGTCGCGTATTTCTTGTGTAGGGGCATCCGCAATAAGAACCCCCTCATGCAATACAATGATGCGTTCGGCCAAACTATCAGCTTCTTCCAGATAATGGGTGGTCAAGATAATGGTTGCGCCGCTCTCCCCAAGGCGTTGAACAATGGCCCATAAACCACGACGTGCTTCGGCATCCAGTCCGGTTGTGGGTTCATCAAGAAAAATAATATCCGGTTGGCCAACGATCGCTAAAGCAAATTGCACACGGCGTTTTTGCCCGCCGGATAATTTACCGTAGTGCTTGTTCGCAAAAGGCTCTAGATCACAAATAGAAAGAACATCATCAAGAGGTAAGGGATTTTTATAATAGCTGGAAAACAAAGAAATATGTTCACGCGGTGTAAGATGGGTTGGCACATCGGCATCTTGCAACATAACCCCTGTGCGCAATCGCACGCCCATATGTCCCGCCGGCCTGTCCCATAATCGCACAGACCCGCGACTTGGCTTTGTTAAGCCCAAGGCACAATTTATAAAAGTGGTTTTTCCGGCTCCATTGGACCCTAATATGGCGTGTACCCCCGGCTGATTAATCTGCAAGTCCACACCATCAAGCGCTGTTGAAGCGCCATATTTTTTCGTCACCTGATTGGCTTGTAGTACAATCGGTTCG
>CALLPQ010000068.1 GCA_938015425.1 uncultured Parvularculaceae bacterium
TGCCTTTATGTTGGCCAACCACATATTAATCTTAGAGCCCGCATCAAAAATCGTTAAACACCTTCAGCATGCTATAAATCAGACATTCATTTCAACAATTTCACACGGTTTCGGCTCTAATTCTTTAAAGTGAGAGCCTGAAGTGTAACGAGTTGGGGCAAACTGACGTCTGATCCACTGCTTTTTATATCTTATCTTGCTTTTCCGTTTAGGCTCTATGGTATTTATGCATATTATTATGTAGAGGCAGAGGCCAAGCGGTAGCGGGTGCGTTCCCTGACATCGTCTAGCCAGTCTCGTAATATTTTAGATTGAGTCCCTTTTAAAGATGATTGCGCCGCGACAAATTTTTGTCCGGTCGGACTGCTGTAAAACTTAATCAGTTCATCAAGTTCCACTTGGGTGAAGCTACGAGCGTATAGAAATGCAATCTCGTCAATCAAGGCGGGCATTGAAGCCATCATTTCGGCTTTTAATGCGTTTGTAACATTGTTGATTGTTTCTTGGGGGCGGCCCCGTTTCACCATGTCCGCTTTGGCGTCTTCTAACGATGTGTAAATTGTCTCTTCTAATAAGGTAGGGACGTTTAAAAGGATAAGGAGTTCGCGCGCTGATGCGGTCGATCCGGCTAGGGTGCTGGCGTGAGCGATAGTGTGGGTGGAGGTGAGCGCAAAAAGAGTAATGGCTGTGAGGGACATTATTTTAGCAAATATCGTTTTAGTGGATATTAAATTAGAAAATATTAGTTTTTCTATAGCCATAAAAATCCTCTTTTCTTGATATTCTTTTGTGCCCTTTTATTGAATGGCCACACCGGCGAGCAATGCACCTTAATTTTTTTTACATGGTTTATAGAGTGGGAAATTTTGGCCTTAATAGCAAGTGCCTTTGTAGCTAATGTGTGGCACATAATATAGCTTATATCCTCTCTAACATTTTAGTATATAATGGCTTATGGCCCGTGATTCATCGACGCAAATTCTTCCTGAGGAAATTTTAAAAGCCTATACATTAGGATATTTTCCTATGGCGCGTGCCCATGATGATGATGAGATTGTCTGGGTGTTACCGGAAGAGCGCGGCGTTTTATTATTAAACCAAACAAAAGTGCCACGAAAACTGCGAAGGCTAGTGGCGCGTGATGAAATGAAGGTGACTACCAATCAATGTTTTTCTCGGGTTATTCAAGCCTGCGCCGAACGCGATGCGGGACCCAGCGCGGCCATTCGCTTAGAGCGTGATGAGACATGGATAAACGATGATATAGCAGAGGTTTATTGCCGATTACATGGTCTTGGTTTTGCCCATTCTGTAGAATGTTGGTATGGGGAGCAATTAGTGGGCGGCCTTTATGGGCTTTCTTTAGGGGGTGTGTTCTTTGGCGAAAGCATGTTTTCACGCATGACCAATGCTTCAAAAATTGCCTTTACCCATTTGATCGGGCGGCTAAAAATAGTCGGCTATGATATGATTGATACGCAGTTCTACACCGATCATCTGGGCCAGTTCGGGGTGATGGAAATGGCTAATGATGATTATCAAGAGATATTAGAGACAAGTTTGATGAAAGACGTAAATTTTCCGGTTACGGATAATTATTCTTCTTCGTTTTCAACCAGTCTGGTTTTGCAATCAATAACCCAGACATCATAAACCGTGTGCTCTAACGCATTTAAACCAGGGCTTGAGGCAAACATCCATCCTGTAAAAATGCGCTCTCCTTCGGTTTTTGGCCCTTTGGTGGGTTCCGCCAAAACAACGGGCTTGCCCGTCGGTGCCGGGGGTGCCGGGCTTTCGTTTGATGTTGTTTGTGCAGCAATATCATCTGTTTTTTTAGGATCATTATCGTTTAAAGAAAGCGTGTCGAAAATTTCCAAAAAGGCCGTGGTTTCAGGAAAATCTTCCGGCGGGCGTTTATCGCAAAATCGGGGTACAATTTCCAATGTGCCAAAAGTGGCGAGACTATTGATCGGGACTTCTATATCAATCGTACGTGCAATGATTTTATCAAGCGCCCGTAGGGTGACCGATACGGGCTCACGGGAAACGTTTTGGGTAATGTCATCAAACGGGTCATTTTGTGTTGATTGGGACAAAATATCCAACTCACTCAGGGGCGCTGATTGTTCGCTAGGGGAATTTTGATTATTAACCCCGGAAACTTGATTTTGGCGTTCTTGTGACGGTTGTTTTTTAGATAAAAAATCAAGCTCGCTTTGCTGCGCATACGCCAGACAAATGCTGGCACTGCCAATAATGATAGGCAAAGCAATTTTGATTTTCTTATAACCCATTTTGTTGCTCATTCTGGTTTGATTTATTGCCGCCATTTGAGGTGAAGGCTTGAACCGCTAGGCCCAAAAGGTCAACAGACCCTTGGGTGATGGTAATGCTCTCTCCATTGGCGAGATAAACATCCGAGGCACCCGGCTCCAAAGCAATATGGGCACCGCCCAGCAAGCCATCAGACACGACTTTTGCAACACTATCTTCCGGCACCGGAATATCGCCTTCGATGTTGAGGGATAAGCGGGCTTCATAGGTATCCGTGTTTAGTTTATAATCTGTGACAGTACCAATTTTAATGCCGGCGATGCGCACATCCACGCCAGTGGCAATCCCGTCGACACGGCCAAAGACAGCGTCAAGCGTGTACGTATCTTTGCCAATGGATTTGCCACTGACGGATAAGGCGTAAAATAAAAACATGCCCGCAACGATGATCACGATCATACCGATGAGGCTTTCAACTAAACTGTTACGGGCCATATGCTAATCCTGTGTAATCCTACTATAAATTGGTGCCTACTCAGTAGGCTTTTTGCTAAGTGGGCTTTTTGCCTTTTGGCTTTTTTGCCTGTTAGAATTTGCGCTATTTCATCATAGTATTACGATGGTGTCCATACCGTCATGCCCCTACCATTTCGGCTTTATCATTGCAGGAAATCGGGGCAATAATATGATCAGACAGTTTCGGGCAGGCAGTCATGTGTTCATGTAAGCGCTATTAGGTCGGGCAGGACCAAATCGTCCCGATATCGAAATTTAAGCCTCAGGGTCCCAAGCATCGTAATCTTTGGGGGCGCTGGCCCCTTTTCCGGAAAGTTCTAGGCTGCCTTTTGGGTGATAGGCAAGGGGGGTGCCTGTCATATTAGGTAGATGGTCTTGTTCCCAGTCTTTGGTTTTGAACGGACTTTCGGTTGGCGGCGTGTCGAAAGTGTGGTGCAGCCATCCATGCCAATCGGCCGGAACGCGTGAGGCCTCGGCGACACCATGATAAATAACCCAGCGACGGGTGCGTCCACTAGGGCCTGAAGCCCCCTTTTGCTCCTCGTAATAGCGGTTTCCCTGCTCATCAGTGCCGATCAGTTTGGCCCCGCGCCGCCAAAGCGTGAAAGAAGTCCCGTAGGTGCTTGTATTCCACCAAGTAAAAAACTGAGCAATCATGAGTGTTAAATCCGTATTTGGTCCAAAATGACATTATTTTGAGGCTGCATGCTTTGGGTGCCTTATTCGTGTGGGCCCTTCTTAGTCGAGATTTTACGAGGGGGCTAGCTTATTTACATAGAATTTGGTGGAATAGGCGGAATTTAAGGGTTTTTTTCGGCGTTCATAGACCCTTAAATTAAGGGAAGTCGGATGGCGCAATATGGTCAATTGCGCATTACGGGTGCTTGGCATATTGTCCATGAGTGATTCTTTACCAATGGAATAATAGTTCCGATGCAAATTGACCGATATTTTACAAAGACTGCCGATGATGCGGATAATATGATTCCCCCTGAAATGGCGGAGATGGTTGCCGAGGCAGCCTATGCAGGGGTCGGCTTTGCCGAGCGGACCAGCGAGATCGTCACATTTAGTGGTGAAACCGTGTTTGAGATGGATGAGGTCGAGGTCCCAAGAGATTGGAGCCAAACCGCGATTGATATTCTTGCCCAGAAATATTTTCGTAAAACCGGTGTTCCGGCCATTACAAAGCGGGTCGCCGAAGAAGGGGTGCCGGTTTTTCTGCAACGCAGTGAACCCGATATTGAAGCGATGGATAGGCTTGATATTACCCATCGCTTTGGCGGGGAACATTCGGCTAAACAGGTGTTTCACCGTCTTGCCGGGGCGTGGGCCTATTGGGGGTGGAAGGGAAATTATTTTACCACCGAGGCCGATGCGCGCGCTTATTATGATGAAGTGCGTCATATGTTGGCCCGTCAAATGGCGGCACCAAATTCGCCCCAATGGTTTAATACAGGTCTCCATTGGGCCTATGGGATCGATAACCATTCAAAGGGCCATTATTACGTCGATCATAAAACCCAGCAATTAAAAGCCTCGCAAAGTGCTTATGAGCGCCCCCAGCCCCATGCCTGTTTTATTCAATCCGTTGATGATAATCTTGTGGGCCAAAACGGCATTATGGATTTGTGGAAACGCGAAGCTTTATTGTTTAAATATGGTTCCGGATCAGGAACAAATTTTTCAAATATCCGTGGGCGTGATGAATCTTTATCGGGCGGGGGAAAAAGCTCCGGCTTGTTGACATTCTTAAATGTGGGAGATGCTTCGGCCGGGGCCGTAAAATCAGGGGGTACCACGCGCCGTGCTGCCAAAATGGTTGTGGTTGATGTTGATCATCCAGATATTGAAGACTTTATCCAGTGGAAAACCAAAGAAGAAAATAAAGTTGCTGCTTTGGTTACGGGCTCACGCGCAATGGCGAAGCACTTACCAAAAGTCTTTGCAGCGTGTGTTGAAACCACGCTTGAAGATGAAGTGCGGTTTGACGCGAAGAAAAACCCCGACTTACGAAAAACCTTAAAGGCGGCAAAATCCGCGTTTATTCCCGATAGTGTTTTAAAGCGTGTTGTGGATTTTGCGCGCCAAGGGTTTAAAGAGTTTCATGTTGATGAATATAGTCTTGACTGGGATGGGTCGGCCTATGCCAGCGTAAGCGGGCAGAACGCGAATAATTCTATTCGGGTGAGTGATGATTTTTTAAAATGCGTAGCCGAAGATAAAAATTGGCATTTGCGCCGACGGGTAGATGATACCCCCCTTAAATCATTGCCGGCCAAGCAATTGTGGGATTCAATTTGTGAGGCGGCGTGGATGTGCGCTGATCCGGGTTTGCAATTTCAAGATACGATTAATGCATGGCATACGTGCTATCTTGATGGTGAGATACGGGCATCAAATCCGTGTTCTGAATATCTATTTCTTGATGATACAGCCTGTAATCTAGCTTCTATCAATGTGATGAAATTTAAGCGCGAAGATGGCTTTAACTGCGATGCATTTGAACATGCGTGTAAGATATGGACATTGACGTTGGAAATATCTGTGATGATGGCGCAATATCCATCGGTGGAAATTGCCAAACGTTCTTTTGATTATCGCACATTAGGACTTGGTTTTGCCAATTTAGGCGGGTTGATTATGAGCACCGGTCTTGCTTATGATAGTCATGAAGGCCGCGCCTTGGCCGCTGCGCTTTCTTCTTTGATGAGCGGCGCGGCCTATCGCACTTCGGCGCAAATTGCCGAACGTGTTGGGGCTTTTCCCCGCTTTAAAAATAATCGTGATTCGATTTTGACCGTGGTGCGTAACCATCGCCGCGCGGCGATGGGGACAAAAATTGCGGGTGATTTTGAAGGGTTGGTGATCCCTCCCAAAGTTTTCGAGGGGCAGTTTTGCCCTTGGGAAAATCTGGCGGATAGGGCGCGTCAAGTCTGGAATGAGGCATTTGAAGCCGGGGCAATACACGGATTTCGTAATGCGCAAGTAACGGCGATTGCCCCCACGGGCACGATCGGCCTGCTGATGGATTGCGATACCACAGGTATAGAACCTGATTTTGCTTTAGTAAAATTCAAAAAACTTGCAGGTGGTGGCAGTTTTAAAATTATCAACCGTTCTGTACCCGCCGCGTTAAAAGCATTGGGTTATGGTGAGAATGCCATTGATCAGATCACGAAATATGCAACCGGACACGGAACATTAAGCGGGGCGCCCGGTATTGATTTTGATGTTTTGCGCGATGAAGGATTTAGAGACGGGCATATTCGCGCATTGGAAGAGCGGTTGAAAACCGCATTTGATATGACCTACGCTTTTACGCCGCAAGCCTTGGGTGAAGATTTTTGTCTCAACGTTTTAGGCTTCGCGCAAGAACAGCTTTCCCAAACGGGGTATGAGGTTTTGCGCGATTTGGGTTTTAACGATGAGGAAATTCACGCGGCTAATCTTTATTGTTGCGGGGCGATGACTGTTGAAGGGGCGCCGGGATTAAGAGATGAAGATTTGGCGGTTTTTGATTGTGCATCGCCATGCGGCAGGTTTGGAGAGCGGGCATTATCGGTTGATGCCCATTTGAATATGATGGCCGCCAGCCAACCCTTCATATCGGGGGGCATATCCAAGACGGTTAATTTGCCCAATAAATCCAGTATTGGCGAGTGCGCGCGTGCCTTTATGTTGGCATGGCGATTGGGATTGAAATCAATCGCGCTTTATCGCGATGGGTCAAAACTTTCACAACCCCTCATGAGTGCGTTATTGGCAAATGACGTTGATGAAGAAGAGACACTTGAGGAAACTTTGGCGAGTGCGCCAAATGCTCAACGGTCAAAAATCGTCGCTGAAAAAATCATTGAACGGATTATTGAACGCACCCCGGGGCGTCGTCGTTTGCCTGATAGACGAAAAGGCTATATCCAAAAAGCCATTGTTGGGGGGCACAAGGTTTATCTGCATACGGGTGAATTTGATGATGGTGAATTGGGTGAAGTCTTTATTGATATGCATAAAGAAGGAGCGGCTTTTCGCTCTTTGATGAATAATTTTGCGATTGCGGTTTCACTCGGCCTACAATATGGGGTGCCGTTAGAAGAGTTTGTGGATGCTTATGTGTTTACCCGCTTTGATCCGTCAGGGGTGGTGCAGGGGAATGATCAGATCAAACACGCCACGTCTATTATTGATTATATATTCCGTGAGCTGGCGATTTCTTATTTGGGCCGGAATGATTTGGCGCATGTGGACCCTTCGGAGTCTGCGGTGGATGCTATTGGTAGCGGTGTTGATCAGGAGAAAGTGCAACAAGAAGCGACCAAACTAATATCTAAAGGATTTAGCCGTTCTACCGTTATGGATAATCTTGTGGTTTTGCGCGGCGGTGACTTTGACCGTATGCGTCTTAAAGGTATTGAAGGACAAGGAGGGGCGCAAGCACCGGATGCAAACCTTTTAGATAGCAATGAGGATATTATTGATATTTCTGATAATATGGAGGCAGATGATTTAAACTCTGATCCTTCGCACTCTGATCCCTCGCACTCAAATGTTTCACCGCCAGAAAAAAATGTTGATTTAGATATTAGCCCGCAAAATATGGAAGCGCAGTTAAGCCGCCTTGCCGATACCGTGAATAATACAGCGAATAATAAAATTCCCAAAGGCAGCCTAGCCAACCCTAATATTGGCGGCGGCGTGAATGCATCGATTGAAGCGCGGGCCAAGGGATATGAAGGCGATGCATGTTTTGAATGTGGTCAATTTACAATGGTGCGAACCGGCACATGCCAGCGATGTGAAAGCTGCGGGGCCTCTGCCGGTTGTTCATAAATTTGATTGGCATAATCTGTTAAAATAACACACTAATTTTATCATCGCCTGCAAATTAATCTTATATTTTAAGTGAATCTTGAGAGATTGACCGTAAGCTTTACCTTTTGGGTATGAATGAAGTGTTATGTGGAAGTCAATTTTTCTTATTATAATCTTTGTGTTTGCCGTTTTGGTATCCATATCGGGGATGGTCAATCAACGGTTTCGCCCTCAATCCCAAACATCTGTGCAAAAATTGAAACGAATTGTTAATAATTCGGTCAACAATGTTGAAGAGTCGACGCCGGATTTTTTTGAAGTCATCAAAAAAACCGACCTTAATATTTCCTCCTTTACGGGCAAGAAAAATAGCTATTCAGGTGTGAATAATGCTGATGCTAATTTTTCAGGGAAAAGCTTTATTGGTGAAATTTTAGAAAAATCTAATTTTAACGGATCACTCTTAACGGGAACGTCTTTTCAAAACACAATCTTAGAAAAATCCGGTTTTGAAGGGGCGCAAGGCAATGGGGTCAACTTTACCTATGCGAATTTGGATGGTGCCAAACTGACTGCGGCATTCTTTAGCGGTGGTGATTTTACCAATGCCAGCTTACGCGAAGTGGTTGGCCGGGGCGCTTATCTAAAAGACAGTAAGTTTAATGATGCCGATGTTTCTTTTTCACGATTTAGTGGCAGTGATTTTTCGGATGCGAGTTTTATAAAAACATATAGTGTAAGTGCAAATTTCAGTCATGCTATTCTAAAGAATGTCGACTTTTCCGGTGCAGATTTAAGCGGGGTCCGATTTAATGATGCAAGCTTGATTGATGCCAAAATGAACGGTGCAAATGTCAGGCTTGCTGATTTCAGTGGGGCCAATCTACAAGGTGCTGACTTAAGCACTGTGGTTAATCTTCAAATTGAGCAAATCAGGCAAGCTTGCGGTGATGATAGAACCCTATTGCCTGACGGGATCACCATAGACCCTTGCGAGATTGCAGGTCTTTAAGCGATCTTGCTGACCAAGACCTTTAAAACACTTTCCTTTTTGTCTTATTCCGCTTTCTTAATCATTGATCCTGTTATCATACTTGACCCTGTTATCGGCAAACCCTACCTTGCGACCGCGTAATGAGAGTGGATTTCGATGACTGATAAATTAAGCGATAATGGGGTTGCCCCCCCTTTGGATAGTATAAAAGCTTTAAATCCTAAAAAGTCCTTTCAAGACCTTATAATGACATTGCAACATTATTGGGCAGGCCATGGGTGCGTCATTTTACAGCCTTATGATATGGAAGTGGGGGCGGGCACATTTCATCCTGCAACGACATTGCGCTCCCTAGGGCCAAAGCCATGGAAAGCGGCCTATGTCCAGCCTTGTCGTAGGCCAACCGATGGCCGCTATGGGGCAAACCCGAACAGGTTTCAACATTATTACCAGTTTCAAGTGGCCCTCAAACCCAGCCCTGATAATATACAAGAGCTTTATTTAGGCTCACTTGATGCAATCGGGGTGGACCGGTCCGTACACGATATAAGGTTTGTTGAAGATGATTGGGAAAGCCCTACTTTAGGGGCTTGGGGCCTTGGCTGGGAAGTCTGGTGTGACGGGATGGAAGTTTCCCAATTTACCTATTTTCAACAAGTTGGCGGATTTGATTGTAAACCCGTGACGGGGGAGTTGACCTATGGTCTTGAGCGCTTGGCGATGTATGTGCAAGGCGTGGATAACGGGTTTGATCTAAATTATAATGGCCTTGAGGGAGATGAAAAAGTCACGTGGGGAGATGTATTCCATCAAAGCGAGGTCGAATTTTCTGCCTATAATTTCGAGTTGGCCAATACGCAAGATTTATTTGACCAGTTTAACGAAGCGGAAGCCGCATGCCGTGATATTATCAAGCAAGGGGAAGCAGCAGAAAAATCATATGCGCTTCCAGCTTACGATCAGTGTATTAAAGCAAGCCATTTATTTAATCTTTTGGATGCGCGTGGCATGATATCGGTGACCGAGCGTCAATCCTATATCCTAAGAATCCGTACACTGTCTAAGGCCTGTTGCCAGATGTGGCTTGATAGTCCGCAAGGACGTAGTGAAGGCGCGGGCATTGTTGATTATATGACAGATTAAGGCCGCTAAACCTCAAAATGAATAGAGCAGATGAGGGAGAGATTTTTATAGCAGAAAAAATAGTGGCAGGCGGCGTTTTTTAAGTCGCTTTTTATTGGGCGCAGCCCAAAGATTTAAACGTGGCCCAAACGCGCCTTCAACATCTTTATCAATGGCCCGTTTTGGAAAAAATAGTAACAAATTATAAAAATCAAGAACATTCATTGCGCGTTGACTTAAATTTTGGTGTTGGCTTAAAAGGCCTGGCTTTAAACCCGATAACGGCCCCTCCTTGCAAGGATAGGTAATCTGTTATAACCTTCTTATCATTATAGGGAGGAAATTATGCCAAAAATATTCGGGCTTAATCTTATTGCGATTATTGTTGCAACTTTGATTTATTATTTTGTGGGATTTTTGTGGTACGGGTTTCTTTTTATGGAACCATGGATGGCGTCCCAAGGGCTTAGTGCTGACAATGATCCGGGTAACCCGCTTTGGATGATTGGCGGTTTTTTAATCACCATACCCCAAGTGATTGGGGTTGGAAAAGCGATGCAATGGCGTAAGGTGAGCAGTTTGGGGGGGGCTATCGGCACCGCATTATTATTATGGGTGATGTTCGCGGTGCCCTTTGTTCATTATGAATATTTATATGTGCCCGCGCATAATGCTGTTTTATTGATGATTGATATGAGCCATTTTTTAGTGGGTTTTGTTTTAAGTGCGATTATTTTTAAGCTATTTAAACCCTAATCTTGCTGAAGAGGATGACAGTATTTTCGGTTTAACGAATAACCTAACCGAAAAAGTAGGATAAGACGTAAAAATCTGTGGATCAGACGTCAGTTTGCCCCAACTCGTTACCTTTAGTGCTCTTAACCTCTCAGGTTCTTAAATTCTCGGGCTCTAAACTCTTCAGGCTCTACTCTAATAAGATAGGGCCGACATTGTATGAAATTGTTGAAACATTTGCCCAAATAGCCGCTTGATTTACTATCTGCTGAAAGTGTTTTGCGATTGTTGCTTCAGGCTCTATGTCATGGTCTCTATGTTGTGGTGGGACGCAAAGAAATCCAGATAAAACCCCTTAAAAACGAAACTGATAAAAAGATGCAAAACCGTGTTACGTCTGAACGCCATACAAATCTTCTTGATGATTACCAAAAGGGAGAATCGATCTTTCAGGCATGGGTCCAAGAAAACCTTGGTGAGATTTCCCTCATGGAATGGGAGTGGGGCCGTGTATCTTTATATTGGGAAATGGATGACCGGTTTATCATGCCTGACGGGGTTATGTTTGGCGGACATATTGCGTCGGTTTCCGATCATTTTGTGGCGCTTGGGGCGATGACTGTTTTAACGGATAGCAAGGAGCGTTTCCGCACCTCGCGTTTGGAAACCAATTTTTTTCGCCCCCTCACAAAACCTCATGCAAATATTGAAGTTAAAGTCACGAATGCCTCTAAAAATTTAATCCATGTGGAAGCGGAAATTTTTAATGCCCATGACAAGCTGGCAGCACGAATACATGCGGTGCAGATGCGCCGTCTGACAGGGTGATCATTTTAAAATAAAATCAGTAATAAGACGAAATTTTAAAGTTTAAAACTACGAATTATTTTTGCTGAATTTTATCATGTTTTTTTAAGCTGCGATGACGCGATCTATCTCATTGACTAGATCTTTTAAGTGGAATGGTTTTGATAAAACAGTTGTGTCTTCCGGGGCTTGTTCTTGGGCATTTAAGGCCACAGCCGCGAAACCGGTAATAAACATAATTTTCATGCTAGAATCAATTTCGGCGGCGCGGCGCGCCAACTCGATGCCGTCCATCACAGGCATTACAATATCGGTGAGTAATAAATCGAATTCTCTTAGCTGTAATTCGGTTAAGGCTTCATCCCCTTGTGAGGCATCAACAACATCGTGACCAGCACGTTCAAGAGCTTTTTTAAGAAAGCGGCGCATGGAGTCATCGTCTTCTGCTAATAAAATACTCACCATGAAATTTGCCGCCTTACCTATGTGTTTCACTATTGCTTCGCTAATCTCTATTTCGCGAATAATCTGGTTTAACAGCAATTACTGCGCCACTAAAGTTGTTTAAAGCTATTTTTGGCCGTTTATAGGGGTATCGCCCAATCTCGTACCAACAATGTCACTTCAAAGTCACAAAATCCGCTACAAAGACCATATAAAGCGGGAATTGTTATAGTTCGATTAATGATCCGTGATTTTATGCTGTGTTTGAGGTCCTTTTGTATTTGGGGGTGGTCAATAAGGGAAGTGGCAATTAAGGTAATTCTAATTGGGTACAGACCCTAATATCATATTATTGTCAGGCTTGCCCTTTTGCGGGGATTATAATTTAGCGTTCCAGCATTGCATTAGGCATGTTACGCTTTATGTTCATTCATATAAAAACGCGATGGAACAATGGGATAAAGCTATAAAGTTTAATCTATTGGGGGGTGGCGCCTCAGCTATTGTAGAGTTGGATATCTGTAAGATTTAAAGGATAACCATTTAGGTTTACGGTAAAGGGATCATGGCGAAATCATTTCTTAAAAATTTGGCAAATGATCTACGCAATAGTGGCGGCAATCCTTCACAAACCCACCCTATCGATCGACCTATCGAAATCGTTAAACCGGCAAATCTGACAACGCCAGTGATTTTTGCCTCGCCCCATTCTGGGCGATATTATCCCCAAGACTTAATTGATGCCACAAGACTTGATCATCATGCCCTTCGCCAATCAGAAGATAGTTATGTGGATTTATTATTCGGGAGCGCCTCCCATTATGGTGCGCCGCTTTTGAAGGCATTGTTTCCACGGGCTTATGTCGACGTTAATAGATCCCCTGATGAATTGGACCCGCGCATGTTTACATCGCCCTTATCAATTCAGGCCGATAGCCGTTCCAACCGCGTGATGGCTGGGCTGGGGGTGATCCCGCGTATTGTAGCTGACGGACAAAACATTTATTCCCGTAAACTTTCAGCACAAACAGCAACCGCGCGTTTAAAAGCGTGTTACCTCCCTTATCACCAAGCTTTAAAAGAGCTTATTGAAACCGCAAAAGCCAAGTTCGGTGTGGCGGTTGTCATTGATTGTCATTCAATGCCCTCTTTGGGCGGTGTGCCTCTACGCCATGGTGAACCTAAAATCGATTTTGTTTTGGGGGATCGTTTTGGTGTTTCATGTGCTTCTTGTTTACCCAGTATGATTGAAACTTTTTTGACCCGAAAAGATTATCACGTTGTTCGTAATGCGCCTTATGCGGGGGGCTATGTGGCCTCAACTTATGGCCGCCCGATGCGCGGGGTGCATGTTCTGCAAATAGAAATGAACCGTGCACTTTATCTGGATGAATCGCGGATTACGCGAACAGCCGGATTTGACCAATTGCGACAGGTGATTGATGAATTAGTGATGGAGCTCGTCACTATCGATGTGGGTGCATTATTGCCAATGCAAGCGGCTGAGTAAAACTTGTTCGATTTAAAACCATTGGTTTAGTGATAACCTTTCAATTGTGGTTTAATGATTATTACCGTGGTCGTTATGAGTGATTACTTTTTCCTTGTAATTTTCGTTGTAGGAAATCATAGACATATAAAATAATTTTACTATAGAAAGTATAATTGTGGAAAAAGAGCAGTTTAAACTTGGTTGGGAGGAATGGCTTTCATTGCCCGATCTTGGACTTCCGGCGATAAAAGCAAAAATTGATACTGGCGCGCGTACATCAGCACTCCATGCAAGCGTGATTGAAACTTTTGGCGCAGCACAAAAACCGCAAGTCAGGTTTTTGTTGCGCCCTAATCCTGAAGATACAACACTTGAGATTACATGCTCTGCCCCGGTTTTAGATCGCCGAAATATTACGAGTTCTAATGGGGAAACCGAACTGCGTTATGTGATTCAAACTTTTGTACAGATGGGGGAGCGGCGATGGCCCATTGAGCTTACTTTAACCGATCGCAGCTCCATGTCATATCGTATGTTATTGGGGCGTACCGCGATTAATGATGATATGATCGTCGATCCTAATAGTTCTTTTGCGCAACCTATTTTGTCCTTTAATCTCTATAAAAATATTCCGCGTCGCCGCCCGGTGAAACGCCCTTTGATGATTGCACTTTTGACTAGAGAGCCTAATAATTATTCCTCACAAAGATTAATTTCCGCGGCTGAAGCACGTGGTCATGTGGTCATGCCGATTGATACGAGCCGTTGTTACATGCGTATTGGAGGGCTTAGTCCTGAGGTTCATTATGATGGTAAAGTATTACCAAAATTTGACGCCGTAATCCCGCGTATCGGTGCGTCCTTGACTTCATATGGCATGGCGGTCTTACGGCAGTTTGCAAATACTGGCGCTTTTTGCCTTAATTCGGCTGAATCCATTGGTAAGTCACGAGATAAATTGCTTGCCCATCAACTTTTGTCACGGGCAAAGATTGGAATGCCGGTGACGGCTTTTGCGAACTCGCCAAAGGATACAAAAGATTTTATTTCATTGGTGGGAAAAGCTCCCATGGTGGTAAAATTAATTGAATCTACACAAGGGCGCGGGGTTGTTTTGGCAGAGACGAGCAAAGCCGCAGAAAGTCTTGTGGATGCATTTCGCGGGCTTGATGCCAATTTTTTGTTACAAACCTTTGTCAAAGAAGCCGCTGGCGCTGATGTTCGTTGCTTTGTTGTGGGCAAAAAAGTGGTAAGTGCGATAAAACGTCAAGCGAATGAGGGTGAATTTCGTTCTAACCTTCATCGTGGTGGTAATGCGTTTGAAGTTAAACTATCAAAAGAAGAACGCTCTATTGCCGCTCGAGCGGTGCGTGAACTGGGCTTGTTTGTAGGCGGGGTGGATTTGTTGCGTTCGGACGAGGGCCCCAAAGTCCTTGAGGTTAATTCTTCTCCTGGGCTTGAAGGCATTGAACAAACCACTGGCCAGGACGTAGCAACTCAAATTATTGAATTTTTAGAAAGTAAGATTATACCCCTTGCGAGAAACCGGGAAGTCCGGAGCGGCTGAGACCGTTCTTATCCTAAAGTACGGGGCGATTAAACTGCACCGCCCATTGCTAAAGTTTAATTATTGGCCGCATCACTTATGGCGAAAACCATTGCACACTTGTCGCCCGATGCTCTGATCAATAGATGCTCTAATCAATAAAAGACTGTGCAGAAAAAAAGACCGCAAGCAAAAGCTGCGGTCTATAAGTCTATAGGGAGGAAACGCCCAAAAGGGCAGTAGCAATCACGCTACAATCTTAATATAGGGTGTGGATTTTAAATTGCAAGATATATTTTGCATTGCAAAATAAATTATATGTTTATTGCGATGCAAAAAGCACAGAAGGTTGTATTAATAACTAAAATAGCATTTTATTCTAAAAAATACGTACTTATGCACTATTATAGTAATTAAAGAAATGGGAGCCTTTGCAGATAATGGGGTTTGGGTTCGTGAATATGGGTTTTATGATTATATTCCCGTTATGTTGGTTTACGATATACAGACCGAATATTTATAGTCCTGATATTTAAAGTCCAAATATTATATTTGGCATTGGGGCCGCGTTCCCATATTAGTTTTCTGACTTATCTTATTATGTTTTGTTTATCGTGCTTTGAACGGTCATGGTTTATTTGACTTGGCACTATCCCCTTTATGCTAAAATGCTTTAACCTGCTTATCGTTGGCCTTAATCGAGATTATAATAGTATGACTGAATTACCCCCCTCTTCTGATGCGCCGGTTGATACCCCTCAGGCTAAAAAAAAGGGGGCTTTACGGCGTATTGGCTCTGGCGCGATGCGCTTAACACGGGCGAAGCAACGTTTTTCCATGCCTAATAGCGAGATGGGTGGCCTTCGGATTGTGGTGGCCACAGATGCTTGGAAACCGCAGGTGAACGGGGTTGTGCGTTCTCTTGAAACATTGGGTGATATTCTAACCGGATTCGGGAATGAGGTTTTATATATTACGCCGAATGATTTTAAATCCATTCCAATGCCCTCATACCCCGAGATAAGGTTATCGCTTTTGCCAAATCGTAAAGCGGCCAAAATGATTAACGACTTTAAACCTGACGCAATTCATATCGCCACTGAAGGGCCGATTGGTCGGTCTGTACGCAGATTTTGTCAACGGCGCCGTTACCCATTTACCACCAGTTTTCATACGCGCTTTCCTGAATATGCCAATGAGCGATGGAAGTTTCCTATTCGTTGGGGATATGCGATTTTGCGGGATTTTCATAAAAATGGTGAGGCGATTATGGTCGCGACTCAAGGTATGAAAGAAGAAATGGAAGAGCGTGGGTTTACTAATTTGAAATTATGGGCCCGAGGCGTTGATCTTGATATATTCAAGTCTGGGGATACACCATTATTTGATGATTATAAGCGCCCGGTTTTTCTTTATGTGGGGCGCATTGCGGTTGAGAAAAGCATAGAGGATTTTCTGGCGCTGGATTTACCCGGTAGCAAAGTCGTCGTCGGAGATGGCCCTCAACGCAGTGAGCTTGAGCAAAAATACCCTGATGCGATCTTTGTAGGTTCAAAATTTGGTGAGGATTTGGCTGAACATTACCGTGCTGCGGATGTGTTTGTTTTTCCATCGCGCACCGACACGTTCGGCTTAGTGAATATCGAGGCTTTGGCCTCCGGTGTGCCTGTGGCGGCTTATCCTGTACGCGGACCTTTAGATATTTTAGCAGATGCGCAGCCGGGTTGCGGTGTGTTAAGCGAAGATTTACGGGAGGCCTGTCTGCAAGCTTTGGAGCAACGCGATGTTCAAGCCTGTGAGGCCCATGCCAAGAATTTTTCTTGGGAAGCGGCTGCCCGTCAATTTGTAAGCAATCTTGAATTATCGGGGTTTGATGAAAATTTCTGGTTGCGCTCTGCGAAAATGATTGATTAGCACTTTCATATATCCTGTGGGCAGGTTTATTTTCCGGTTTAATCCTCATTATTGCGCTGGTCAGGGTGGCGGTTTGGGCGGATTGTTTCAATATGGGCATTGTAGGATTGGGGATTTGTTCCTTACTGTGCTTTATATCGGATATGCGATGTGTCATTTTGAGAAAACAAATGGTCAGCACAGCGCTTAAAGGGCGAGTTTAAAAAAAAGTGCACCTGATAAACCGTGTATTTATCTACGGTTACGGGTTTTTTCCTGATTGTGATTCTCCTCGGTTCTTATTGTCATTTTGAAATAGGCATGGGTTTTGCCTTGTTAAGGCTAATTGCAGCATCGCGCTACAAGTGCTGCGTGTATCTTAAACAGGAGAAGACTTATGGCTCACCCAATCGACCTCCATGTCGGCCAAAAATTACGACAACGCCGTCGCTTGCTTGGTTTAACCCAGCAAAAGCTGGCTGAATCCGTTACGATCCGGTTTCAACAAATACAAAAATATGAAAGCGGTGCCAACCGTATTTCTGCATCCCGTCTTTGGTCATTGGCCCGTGCCCTTGATGTGCCCGTTTCTTATTTTTTCGATGGTCTGAATGTCATGGAAAATGGCAGTGCGGAAGGAGCTAACGGTCACGCGAATGGCAATGGATGCCACAACGGTTCAGGACATGAACCCCAAGTTGATGTTTTTAATCAAAAAGAAACAATAGACCTTGTGCGTGCTTATTATAATTTACAAGACGAACCTCGCAGAAAGTTACTAGATCTTGCAAAAGCAATGTCGGGTGCGGCTTAACGGCGTTACTACCTGTTTTGTTTGATATTTTAAGTCTATCTGTATCGAGATAAAGTTCCTGTGCCATGTTAAGTCAGGTGCGGTGGGCAAAAAAGATGCTAGTCAATTGGGTTGACGGCATCTTTTTTATTTGCGGACTTATTGTGGGTGAAGTTAGTATATAGAATTATTGTGTAGGTGTTACTATGTAGGTGTTATTGTCCAAACGGCCAGTTGGTTTTCGTTCGGGTCCATAAAATGAAAACGACGCCCCCCCGGAAATGAGAATATTTCTTTCACGATTTTACCCCCTGCTTTGACGATCTCTTTATATTTGGCTTCTAGATCATCTGCATAAAGAATGATTAATGCACCTGGGGCTGCGGGGTAGACACCTTCTTCACGGTTAAACCCGCCATCAATACCCGCGCCTTCAAAACTGATATAATCATCGCCCCATTGGGTAAAGCGCCAGCCAAATACATCCCCGTAAAACTTCTTTGTTGCCTCCACATCTACAAGGGGTAGTTCGATATAATGGATCGTATTATTATTTGATTTTGTTTGATCGTTCACCTAAACCTCCTAATGTTTTACCCCCTTATCTGTTAGCATAATCCCAAATGGCTATCTCGTCATTGTTTTTTAGAGAGCTTATGCTTATGTTTTAGGGCCGCGGTTTTTCGGGTAATGATGGGGGGAATATCTGTAAGAATTTCGTTGGTTTTGACGCGCCAGTCGATTGTATCTTGACTGTCTGGCCGGGGTTTGAACTGGGTTGTATGAGAGTGAGAGCCGTCATCCCAAGTGGCCTTATAATAATAAAGGGCGATGGAGCGACGCGGTGTTTGATCGGGGTGATTAACAGGTGTTGGATTTCCGTGATAGCTATCACTGGCGGTAAACACAACGCATGGATTATAATGTGGGGTGATGGTTTGCGCTGCGTTTTGCATTTGAGAGTCCCATAATTCTAATGCCCCATCATATTCGTCTTGCCAATCCCTATTAAGATAGATCAAGACATTGACGCGGCGATGTAAGTTTAGGGGGTTCATGATGATTAAAGTCTGCATACACACTTAAATGTCCACCATTTTTGATTTGGTGAAGGCCGCCGCCTAGAAAAATGGATCAGGAAAAATGGATCAGGAATAAGGTTCTTGATGCCAGTTAGGGTCTCTACAGATTGTAAAAATGGGCGCGAGTTAAAATTATAAACAATAGACCTGACTTCAGCTGGAAGATAATCTGGATGATAGCTTGTCTTTAATCGTTCTTGCTCACGATTATAAACCATGGTTTCTGGTTGTGGTTGACAAGGCAAAATGAAAGATATTTCGCTATAATAGATGGTGGATCAATGATATGGTCAGTATTGCTTTGTGTGTGATAGTGTCGATTTTAGTTAGTAAGTCTGCCCGTAAGCAGCTTTAATGTTATGATAATATAGTGGGATTACGCCTGTTACAAAATAGAAATCGTGGATTATTTTGTGGTGATATTTATTGAGCCTGCCGGTAGAGTGATGTTGTAAGTTATTGGTATATTCAAGAATTTTCCGATATGTTCTCTGGCTTGCCTGTTCGATGACTTTTGAGGATATTCTATGGGTTTGCGAAAAGGGTTTTGTGATATAATCGTGATTTCGGGTAGTTTTTAAATGGTCACACTCAATGCCACTGATATACAACATTATATGGCTCTGGCCAATCATATGGCGGATTGTGCGCGTAGCGAGACATTGCCGCGATTTCGTAATCAGGAACCGGTTTTTAATAAGGCGGGCATATGGTTTGACCCCGTAACCGAGGCCGACCGCGAGGCCGAACGGGTGATGCGGCGTCAGGTACGCCATGCTTATCCACGTCACGGCATTTTGGGGGAGGAATTCGGGGAAGAATTTGGCGATGATTATGACGCCAATGACAAAAAACCTGATTATAGATGGGTCTTTGACCCCATAGATGGAACCCGTGCTTTTGTGTGCGGGACGGCAAGTTGGATGACCCTGATTGCGCTGGAATATTTAGGCGAGCCAGTTTTATCTGTGATGGATCAACCCTTCACGCAAGAACGGTGGCAGGCGAGAGAGGGAAAAACCACCTACCAAAGAGGCGAGGGGGAGGCCCGCATTTGCCAAACAAGCGGCGTGACCCAATTAGACAAAGCACGGCTTTCCACAACGGACCCCCGCCGCACGGTTGCGTATTTTAGTAATGATCAGGCAGACCGTTTTCGTGCGCTTGCACAAAAGGTTCGAGTTTCCCGCTTTAGTCTTGATGCGTATGGTTATGCCTTATTGGCTCTTGGCGAGATCGATTTAATTGTGGAAAGTGGTTTGTCCCGTTACGATTATGCGGCCATTATTCCGGTTATCGAGGGGGCTGGCGGAATATTATCTAATTGGCAAGGTGATAAACCGGGTAGTGATGACCGGGGTGAGTTGATCGCGGCGGCAACGCCGCAATTGCATCAAGCAGCATTGCGCATATTGCAGTCTAATACCGATTAACGCTTAATGGGCTTCGCCCCAGTTCTTACCGGCTTTTGCTTCAACATCTAAGGCGACCGAAATTGCCATAGCCGGTTTGTGCGCGTTTTCCATCACAGATTTTACCAGTGCGCAGGTTTTGTCAGCGTGTGCTTTAGGAACTTCGAAAATGAGTTCGTCATGGACTTGCAACAGCATCTTTGCAGGTAGTTTTGCGGCCTCTAAAGCTGATGGTATACGGATCATTGCCCGGCGGATAATATCAGCCGCAGCCCCTTGAATGGGGGCGTTAATGGCTTGGCGTTCTGCATAACTGCGCATTAGATGGTTTTTATCGTTTATGCCATTGACGTAAATGCGGCGTCCGAAAATTGTTTCTACATATCCATCGGCTTTGGCTTGGGCGGTGGTTTGGTCCATATATTGGCGAATGCCCGGGAATTTTTCGAAATAGCTGTCGATATAGTCCTTGGCTTCCCCGCGCGGAATGCCCAACTGGTTGGCAAGGCCAAAGGCTGAAATACCATAGATAATGCCAAAATTAATTGCCTTGGCTTTGCGCCGGACCATGGGGTCCATATCTTTTACCGGCAAGTCAAACATTTCCGACGCTGTAAGCGCGTGGATATCGATATTGTTGGCGAATGCCTCTTTCATCGTTTCCAAATTGGCAATATGTGCCAATAGTCGTAATTCGATTTGACTATAGTCGGCGGAGATTAAAACATTTCCTTTCTCGGGAATAAATGCTGTTCGAATGGAGCGCCCATCTTCAGTTCGTATCGGGATATTTTGCAGGTTCGGATCATTGGAAGACAAGCGACCCGTTGTGGTCGAGGCCAAAGAGTAAGATGTGTGTATCCGCCCTGTCTCCTCGTTAATGCTCTCTTGCAATGCATCTGTATAGGTGGATTTCAACTTGGAAAGGGAGCGCCAATTCAAAATAGTTTGTGGGAGTTCGTGACCCGCAGCCGCCAATTCTTCCAAAACTTCAGCTTTTGTGGACCATGCCCCTTTTGCTGTTTTGCGTCCCCCGGGCAAGTTAAGTGTTCCAAATAAGAGCTCCGATATTTGTTTGGGCGAGCCGAGATTAAATTCTTCTCCCGCAATTTTATAAGCTTCGCTTTCTAGTTTTTGCATTCTCTTGCCAAAATCATCAGAGAGTTTAGCAAGAGTTTTGCGATCTACTTTCACGCCCTCATATTCCATCTGTGTAATGATAGGTGCTAAAGGGCGCTCAAGAGTTTGGTAGAGATTGGTGTGTCCTTCTTGAGCCAATCGTGGTTTTAAAACATGAAAAAGCTTTAAAGTGATGTCTGCATCTTCAGCGGCATATTGAGTTGCCTTTTCAATTTCGACAGCATCGAATGTTTTTTTGTTTTTACCGGTACCCGTGATTTCTGAAAATTTGATGGTATCGTGGTTAAGGTGATTTTTAGCCAAATCATCCATACCGTGATAAGCCCGTCCGCAATCTAACGCATAGGATAATAACATCGTATCGTCATAGGGGGTGATGGTAATGCCATGACGCTTTAATATAAGCGCATCATATTTCATATTCTGCCCGATTTTTAAAACCGCACTATCTTCTAATATGGGTTTTAGCGTCTTTAATGCGTCTTTCAATTCCATCTGTTTAGAGATATTTTCATCGTCAAGCGCCAAACCATTAGCGCCGTGGGCAAGCGGTATATAACAGGCATGACCGGGTGTGCTGGCAAGGGAAATGCCTACCAAATTGGCCGACATAGCATTGAGGTTATCTGTTTCTGTATCAACCGCAAGGATGCCGCGTTCATAAGCCGTGTCTACCCATTTTTGTAATTCTTCATTACTATATATTGTTTCGTAAACTGATGGCCCACTATCCACGGCGTTATGTCCGGAAATCTTACCGGATTTAATATCGTTTTCTTTAATTTCGATATTGTTGCTTTTACCGACGCGGCGGGTCAGGGTTGAAAATTCCATCTCTTGCAAGAAGCTGATAAGAGACTCAACGTCGATGGGTTTCATCACCAGATTTTCAAGAGGTTCGATATCTTCGATATCTGTTTTTAAGGTGACCAATTCGCGGGACAAACGTGCTTGCTCGGCGAATTCAATCAGATTTTCGCGGCGCTTATTTTGCTTGATTGTGCTGGCTTGCTCTAAAAGACTATCGAGATTGCCAAATTGTTCTATCAATTGCACGGCTGTTTTTATGCCAATACCGGGAACACCGGGAATATTGTCAACACTGTCACCTGCAAGCGATTGAATATCAATAACATGCTCTGGACCAAGACCAAATTTTTCAACGACCTCGTCTTTAGCAATGCGTTTATTTTTCATGGGATCATACATGGTGACTTTATCGGTCACTAATTGCATCATATCTTTATCAGAAGAAACGATGACAGCCTCGCCGCCGGCCTTTTCAGCCATCATTGCATAGGTTGCGATAATGTCGTCCGCTTCATAACCTTTCATTTCAATACATGCGGCGCCAAATGCGCGCGTAGCATCGCGTGTCAGGGGGAATTGCGGAACTAGATCTTCTGGCGGCGCACCACGATTTGCTTTATATTCACTATACAAATCGTTTCTAAATGTTTTGCCTTTATGATCAAAAATAACAGCAAAATGGGTTGCCGCGTCTTGCAGGGCGATGTCTCCCATTATTTTATAAAGCATATTACAAAAGCCCGAAACCGCCCCGACCGGCAAGCCATCAGATTTACGTGTGAGGGCCGGCAAAGCGTGGTAAGCCCTGAAAATATAAGCAGAACCGTCGATCAAAAAAAGACGCATTTTGGAGGCTTTGTTTTTGGTCATGGTTTCACGCTCTGGTTTGTTCGGGTTTAAACGGTTTGTTTGTCACCACTATTGAAGCAAAAGATTTGGCTTTCTAGGCCGTTGATTATATTTGTGATATATTTGTTTAACCGCTAAGCTGGTTTAGGTGAAGTGTTACTTATCAACAGGAGACATATAATGGCATCACCCGGTAAAGTGCTGGCAATCAGGTTTTGCAAAGTGTCAAAGCGCGATCATTCGGCGCAATTGGCGACTATGCTAGGGCCGAAAGGGTTGGGGCTAACCCCGATTGAAATGCCTGTGATTGAAGGCCTAAGCGGTTTTCAAGGGGAGGTTTTTCCGGTTGGTGATACGGATGGATCACCAGACGCCATGCAGCAACAAAGCTGGATTGAATTGTGGCCGTCGGGTGATGAAATGCCGGAAATGGTGATGTTACAGATTGTCGTGGATAATGCCGATAAATTTGCGGATCATGCTCGCAAGAACGGGCTTGATCCAAAGGGGCCAGATGATGCCCATGGCGAACGTATTTATTATCTTGAAGGGCCGGGGGGCTTGCCTATCGCTTTTTTATCCAAGAGTCTCACCGATACAGCAGGATAAAATATTAAGTGTGGATCAGGCGTTATCTTGCGCCAAATGAATATTTATCAGGATCTTATCTTTATTGGCTTGGCCGGTTTGGGCTATGTGAATTGAGCTTATATGAACTGTGCTTATATGAACTGTGCTGGCCGCGATCCACACTGTGGAGATGTTAAACCCTAAACCCATAGCGATGATGGCGCTCACCGAGATTATGACGATGCCGGCAAGAGCGATAATTTTAGTGTCGTTATTCCCGCTTATATACTGATTATTCTTATCGTTTTTGCTAATTCGGGGTTTGATCAACCAAACCCATAATAAAGGTATTAAAAAAGCCGTAGCGAGAATATCTGGCCAAAAAAGAATGGCACGTTCAATATCAAAGCCTGCATGACCAAAAGGCATAAATCCCAGCCCCATGAGGTGATAGCAGTAAAACAGAACAAAAATCCCCATAAAGAGGGGTGCGAAGATAATGAAGGCTATCCCGCGTTTTGCATGGTTTTGGGTTTGCCAGGGATTAAAAGCCAAAGCAATAATTAAACCGGCGGGGATAAACACGATCATGTAAGATGATATCAGTAGACAGAGCAATAGCGTAATGCTGAATATGATGCTTGTTTGATATTGAGGGGCGTACATATATTTTAAACATGCATGCATAAAAATAAATATTGCTGTGATAAAATAAAAAACCTGAATTGACGGGCTTAGTATAAATAATCCGATCAGTATGAACCAATGGATTAGTCTATATGGGTGCAATAATCGATGGATTGAAAAGGGTGGGTTTTGCGTTAGGTTAGGGTGGTTTGGTCCATTATATTTGATTAGATAAGTCAGTACTATGATGAGTGATAGTAAAATTAACCCTCCAGACCAGAGGTTCTTCGTATCGATACCGGAAATCGTGGCGTTAAGGGTGCTAATCCCATAGGCTAGATCCGGGTAAAAAGCCGGCATTTGTTCAGTGAAGATGTTGTCACTAAAAGAAGTAGAAGGAAGGAAGAAAGTTGAAACAATAAAAACAAAAAATACCCCGTAACACAAAAGGGAAACTATAAATCCGCCCAACTGTTTATTGGTTTTGGCCATATTTTTAATCTTGCTACCGATTTAAGTGAATGATGCTTAGGTGAAAAATTTATCAAGGCTTTGTTAGAATTTTTTGGCGATGGGCAATGGCTGTTTTACTGATATGATGGTGGGTTTTTTCCCAATAGAAAGGTTTGGTAAATAATTGCCAAACTGCTTTATAAGCGGCTATTGATGATAATAACCAATAGGCGGGTGCTAAAGCGGCGGCTGAAGCAAGATGTATCCAGCCGCGTTTTAAAGGGGCAATCATTAATAAATATACGAAAAAAAGATTGCCGAAAAGAAGGGCAAAAAGGTTAAAATATAAAAGGGGGCCGGGAAAGATTTTATTGACAAAGGTAGCATTTGTTACATGCCACCCTATAAAAACGACCCATAATAATGGATTAATCAAGGCACTGAATACATTACCGGCCAGAAAAAGTTGTATGCCTAAAAAGCCCTTAAACCCAACGGATTTTATTAAATGGATTGGCCTTCTCATATGCACAAGCCAGGTTTGTAAATGACCTTTCATCCATCGGCTCCGCTGGCGGAGCCAGTTTTCTAAATCGCAATTGGCCTCTTCATATGTTGTGGAACTGATAATTTTTGTTTTGTAACCAAGTGTTGCCAATCTTAAACCTAGATCGGCATCTTCTGTGACATTAAACGGGTCCCACCCACCAAGGTTTACCAATATGTCTGTACGGAAGATATTGGACGTTCCCCCCAAAGGGATGGGAATATCTAATTTTTCTAAGGCGGGTAGTAAATTGTCAAACCATAAAGAATATTCAAGGGTAAAAAGTTTTGTAAGCCAATTATCCTGACTATTATAATAATTTAACCGCGCTTGTACGCATGCGACTTTATCGTCACTATCTAGAAAAGCGGCGACCGCTTTTTTTAATTGACCGGGCTCGGGTTGATCTTCCGCATCATAAATAACGGTGTATTCACCAATCGCATGATAGAGCGCCTGATTGCAAGCTTTTGGTTTGGTTCTCGGTTGATTGACGGGTGCGATTATAACATCATAGATATTATAAAGCCCAAGTTCACGGGCTTCGTATTGTGTGTCTAAATCGTCTTCTTCTAAAATAAGTTTGATATCCAGTTTTTCTCGGGGGTAATCCAGGTTTGCCAAAGCGTGGGCAAGTATGGGGAGGCTTTTTTTCTCATCGCGCAATGGCAGTAATATGGTGATAATGGGCAAGGTTTGATTATCGATATGGAGATGGGAGAAGGTTTTTTCTTCTGGTGTTTTAAGAGCGTGCGCCATTAGATAAACACGAAAAAAAATCGCAGAAAGATAATAAGCGGTTGCAAAGCAATTCACGATTATTAATGTTGTCCATGGATATTGTATTAACCCAATAATGGTTGCGATAAGCAAAACCGAGCCGAGTATTTTTTGTTGAATGGAGAATGTTTTTAAAGCGGATAGGGACGGGTTTATCCTATGTAAACGCATGATTGAAGATTGAACAATGTCCTCTTCATTATTGATAAAATCATAACGGTTTTTGATGGCTCGGAATTTTTGTGACCTGTTTTTTTCTTGTGCGCCAGAGAGGGAGCTTTGATTATAGGTTGACTGGGAAGTATAAAATTCATGCGGAGCGAAAAGTTCGCGAGGCGCGGCTATTGATTTTGTGTTTGTAATTGCCATGAAGCCCCGCCCTGCTTATATTTTGGTATTTATATATTAATCTTGTTCTTACCACTATTTTAACTTTGGTTGCTCTATCTATATATAGCTCTGTACACGTATCATTATACAAAGTCTTCGTGTATCTGTTGATGCTTTTTCCGCCCTGTTTTACCGATTAATCCCCGATAATTTATTGAAGACTATTACTTATTAAAGACTATAACGTATTGAAAATTTTATAAGAGTAGAATTGAGTTTACCATTATAGTTTAGCGCAATAATATTCAGTAATGGAAGTGTTTTATCGTGACACCTTAAATAGGGTTGCGAGACTAGCAACTCTCTTTTTATGATATAAAATCAATTCATATGGCTTTTTTACACTGGGTAAACTGGTAAAAATTATTGCAGCCGGTTCGTGTTTGTGATGTAAATTGTTTCCTTGCATGACGATGGAAATAGCACACCGCTTAAATGCAATATTTTTACGTAAAGCAGATACAATAGAATGGATTAAAGTGAGCGCGTCAAACCAGAAAGCCCCCTCCAGTGTGAATGATTTATCAAAAAGTGTATTAGACTTGCCAAGCTTGCAAGGCAAAGTGAGTGATGAAGAATGGTCTGTCCGGTGTGACCTAGCTGCCACTTATCGTTTATGCGCCCTATATGGTTGGGACGATATGGTTTTTACCCATATTTCGGCGCGTTGTCCTGATGAGGGGGAAGAGCCTGTTTTCCTTATTAATCCGTACGGTATCTTTTTTGAAGAAATGACAGCCTCTCATTTGTTAAAAGTTGATATGAACGGGAAACTTCTTCACGAGTCACCATTTTCATCCAACCCGGCGGGCTTTACCATTCATAGTGCAATTCACATGGCGCGCCACGACGCCTTGTGTGTTGTGCATCTGCATAGCCCATATGGTGTTGCCGTTTCAGCCCAACAGGGCGGATTAAAACGCTATTCTCAATTTGCGATGATGTGTCATGACGATATCGCGTATCATGATTATGAAGGCATAGCGACAGATCTTGATGAACGTGAACGGTTAATTCGAGATATGGGGAATCATGGATTTATGATCTTGCGCAACCACGGCACCCTGACGGTGGGCGGGAATTGTGCCACGGCGTTTATGAGAATGTATTTTCTTGAACAGGCTTGCCGCGCCCAGATTTTAGCACAAAGCGACACCAAGCCCCCTTTGGAAGAGCCACAAGAAATGGGTGCTAAGGTTTTGGGACAAGGGGCGCCCGCCTTTATTCCCGGCATTGGCGATAAGCTGGCTTGGCCTGGATTAATGCGAAAGCTTAATCGGGAAAACCCGGGCTTTGATTGTTAGAAATTTACTTAAAATATTATGCATTGATAGGGGCAAATAATATTGATGCTTTGGGGGATAATGTTAAAGCGAACCTTTCTGATGTTGAGCCGCCTGTATAGATGATTTAGGGAAATATAGTTCAGTGTTTACTCTTGGTTGTTGTTGGATTTACAATTCAAGGTGCGAGAATCATAGTTGTCGCTACTCTACTTAAAAGT
This sequence comes from uncultured Parvularculaceae bacterium, assembly GCA_938015425.1. Taxonomy (GTDB): domain Bacteria; phylum Pseudomonadota; class Alphaproteobacteria; order Caulobacterales; family Parvularculaceae; genus CALLPQ01. The sequence continues at coordinate 27,593 of CALLPQ010000068.1, forward strand.
ACGAGCCTGGGGCCTAACTGTTTGGTACAAGCTGACGTCTGGCCCACTACTTTTTATATCCTATCTCGTTTTTTGGATAGGGTTCTTAGTCATGGCGTTGTTAAATATTGCGGTTGAAATTAGCGGCTTAATAAGTCAAGAGTTGACAGTTTAGGCTTGCCGAAGTAATTTTTGTGTATGCGTGTTTATGAGGATAAACTACGACCTGGCCTAAGTTACCCTATTAAAACTGGAGCGGTTGAAAAAGCACTCTTAGAGGCGGGGATTACCCTTGAATGCTATGTTCATTATCATGCGAGCTTAGGTGATATTACTGCCTATTTCTGGGCACTTGATCGTTACCGTGCGTTTGAGAGTGTTTCTATAAGTGTAAGTGCTGTTACATCAGAGAATGTAGTAAGCGCACGTGTTTACGTACAAGAAAATATTTTGCCTGAGATAATTGCGTTTTTCGCGGGTATCATTGCACTGCCTTCTAACTCCACAATTCGTAGAGAAAATCAAGATTTTCGCTGGTCATTACCTCTTTAACAATAATTTTCTTGGATAAATTCAAATGTATGTGTGTAATCGACCATTGCTTTCGGCAGAATTCCCGCTGGCTCTAGTTCGCTGGGTGTAAAAGTGACCTATTCATTTTATGGGGACTGAGAGTGAGAACCGTGCGACTGATTGAGCCATTATCTATTTTTAGGGCGTTGCTCTTGGTGGCGATTGGCAACGGCGCGGGCGTGGGCGCGGGCGCGAATGGCCACGTGTCTCCCACGTCTTTTGCGGAGACCTAAAAAGGCTAAAGTTCTTTTTACGAAATCAATAGCCACAAACCCACAAAGACGTATCCAGAGTAATGTGTTTACCAAAGGTAGAAACAAAGGTGGATAAATGCCAGAGAAATGTTGGTTGAAA
>CALLPQ010000069.1 GCA_938015425.1 uncultured Parvularculaceae bacterium
GACCCTTCCGTTTTAATTATTGCGCCTCTATCCGGCCATTACGCCACTTTATTGCGCGGGACTGTTTTGGCGATGTTACCCGAGCATGACGTTTACATCACCGATTGGACCGATGCCCGCAATGTGCCTGTCACCGCAGGACGATTTGATCTTAACGATTATATCGATTATCTAATCGAGTTTTTACAAATATTAAAACCGCTCAACCAAAACAGACGCGTCCATGCCATGGCGGTATGCCAGCCGGGGCCTGCTTTATTAGCCGCAGCTGCCATCATGTCAAAAGCCAAGGATCCGGCGCGTCCAGCCTCCATGACGATCATGGGCAGCCCGATTGATACGCGACTTTCACCAACCAAGCCTAATATTTTATCAAAAGAGCAACCCTATGAATGGTTTGCAAAAAATATGATCTATACGGTGCCGCCGCCATATCCGGGTATGATGCGCAATGTCTATCCCGGATTTATTCAACTATCTTCTTTTGTTGCGATGAATTCTGAACGGCATATGAATGCCCATTCTGATTATTTTCAACACCTTGTGGACGGAGATGGAGATAGCGCCGATAAGCACCGCAAATTCTATGACGAATATCTTGCTGTATTGGATATGACGGAAGAATTTTATCTACAAACCATCAAAGAAATTTTTCAAGAACATACCCTCGCAGACGGGAAATTTATGCATCGCGGTACATTGGTCGAACCCGCTGCCATTACGGATATCCCTTTAATGACGGTCGAGGGTGAAAAAGATGATATTTCCGGCATAGGGCAAACCCAAGCCGCCCATGATCTTTGCACGAAGTTACCTAAAAAATTAAAGCTCGATTATATACAGCCCGGCGTTGGCCACTATGGTGTTTTTAATGGCTCGCGGTGGCGCAATGAAATCCAGCCACGGGTAAAAAGCTTTATGCGCGCCCATTAACTATGGTGGTCCATAAAACACCCGAAGATCATATTAATCCCGCCAAAAGGCAGGAGAAAACAAGACTAAAATTGTAAAAAACTCAAGGCGCCCCAGCAACATGCCGGCACACAATAACCATTTTGCACCAGCCTGCAGACTTGAATAATTGCCCGCAGGGCCAACAACATCCCCCAAACCCGGCCCCACATTAGCAATAGCAGACCCCGCCGCTGAAATAGCGGTCAAACTATCCATTTCAAAACCAGACAATAAAACAGCCAAGGTGGCAAAGGACGCAAAATATACAAAAAAGAAGCTCAGTACAGAAATAAAAACGTCTGAAGTTAAAGCCCGCCCATTATAATGGGCAACAATAACTGCGTGGGGGTGGGATAGTCTTCGAGCGTATAACCTAAGAGCCGCCAAAGCCACTTGCAGTCTGAATATTTTCATACCGCATGAGGTGGACCCCGCACACCCACCAACAAACATCAAACAAAAGAAAAATCCGACTGCAAACGGGCCCCACTGGGTATAATCAGTGGTTGCATAGCCCGTGCCGGTAATGATGGAGACCACATTGAAGAAAGCCAATCGAAAGCCGGATAGTCCTTCTTGGTTTGTGGAGTTTAAAATTAAAATAAACATGGTCGCCGTGGACAAAATCACCGCACCTAGAAAAAACCTGATTTGACTATCCGTAAATAATCGCTCCCATTTTCCGCGCAAAAAGCCGATTAAAAATATCCCGAAAGGCAAACTGCCAATCAACATGAAAATTGCAATCACCATATCAAGAGGCGCACGCCCCACCCCCAAAAAAGCCCCCACTGACGCATCACGGGTGGAAAACCCGCCCGTGGCCACAGTGGTCATAGCGTGATTAGCCGCATCAAACCCGGGCATCCCGAAAGCCCACAATAATAAAAAACAACTGACCGTAAAGAAAATATAAATACCCGTCAGGGCAATAGAAAAATGTGTAGCATTTGCCAGAAATTTTTCAGACGTGTCCCATGCTTCCGATTTAAAAATCTGCATACCCCCCACTTTCAAGGCGGGCAAAACGGAAAAGGCCATAATAACAATACCCACGCCCCCAAACCATTGCAGCATAGAACGCCACAATAAAACCCCCGGCGGGGCATCATCAAGATTGGTGATAATCGTGGCCCCCGTCGTGGTGACCCCCGACATGGCCTCGAAAAAAGCGTCCGTATAGGTTAGACTTAACTCTCCAATCGCAAAAGGGATTGCAGAACAAGCAGCCAGCAAGAACCAACTGATCGCAGTTAACAAAAACCCTTGCCGGATGGTGACGGTGGCAATCGGTCCCCAACTTGCCGCTACGCTGCCGCCGCCCATTAAAAAGCAAATCGCCGCGCCCACACCAAAAGCATTCCAGTCCGCATAATGGGCAGGGTCAGGCGATAATAAATCCGCTATCATCGGGATTAACATGGAGGCACCAAGAACCGAGATAAGCGCGCCCGCCACAAGAAAAATGGGTCGTAAATCTGACATTTAGATTATTTATAGATCATTGTCGGCAAGGGAAACCTATTTTTCAAAAGAACCACTTTTTCAAAAACCCGAAAAGCCATGAAATAAATGCATCATTACGCATGCCGTAAAGGGTTTTAATCAGGCAAGACCTAATCGCATTAATGGACACTGCCTGTTTCATGGGGGCTATCAAGGGAGAAAACGGGGATTTCCACATCAAAACTATCCCCCGCCAAAGTCTCCATCTGGTAGCTACCAGCCATTAAACCGGACGGCGTTGATAAAGGGGCACCAGAGGTATATTCAAACGCCTCCCCCGGTTCAATAACGGGCTGCTCACCGACAACACCCTCCCCCGTCACTTCCTCCATCCGGCCAGCGGCATCGGTAATTTGCCAATGACGGGCCCGCAAACAGACCGATTTATTTGAAATGTTATCAATACGGATTGTATAAGCCCAAACAAAATGATGGTCATCCGGATCGGACTGATCTTCCAGAAAAGAAGGGCGGACGCTAACGCGAATGCCTTTTGTAACGCGCTCATACATGGGGAATACCTATAGTCATATTTATATTTTAAATTATTTGTGTCGAGGGGCATATTCTAAACATAAAGGTTTATGTGTCTACGGTTAATATACCGAAGTAATATAGCCGTGTTTTGCAATGCAGGCTTTTCTCCGCCCTAAGGCAGTGATAGAAGAACACCAACCAAGAGATAGAACCGGTTCGCCGACATTCTTTTTGCCATGCACTAACCTCACCATTTCAGGACTATTCAATGACAAATGCCCCGTCTTCATTCTCCTCCGCAAAGCCAACCGGCACAGGGGTTTTGGCGAGCGACACCATCCGGGAAATGATCGAAGAGGGGGCTATTGTCATGGCCGAGGACAAAAACGGTAGGCCCATTATTGGGGAACGCCAGATCCAGCCAGCCAGCCTTGACTTAACCCTTGGCACCAAGGCATGGCGTGTGCGGGCATCTTTTTTGCCTTCACGAAACCGTAAAATAACCGAACGTTTACACGATCATCTGGAAATGCATCCCATTGATTTGCGCGATGGCACCGTGTTCGAGCGAGGCTGTGTTTATCTGGTGGAGTTGAACGAGAAACTTGCCTTACCTGCCGGCGTAGAAGGGGCCGCCAATCCCAAAAGCTCCACAGGCCGGATTGATGTTTTTGTACGTCTCGTAACCGATTATGCCGCCGCGTTTGATTATGTAAAACCTGGTTATCACGGTCCTCTTTATGCGGAGGTTAGCCCACGCACTTTTTCTATTCTGGCTAGAACCGGATCATCACTCAATCAATTACGCTTCAAGAATGGTCCTTGTCTTTTGGATGACAAAGCCGTACACGCACTACATAAAGTCAGTCCGTTAAGTGATGGTCACGATATTGATGTTCAAGGCGGCCTTGGGGTGCGCGTGCACCTAAATGGCAAACCTGATGAAGTTGTGGGATATCGCGCCCGCCGTCACGCACGGTTAATCGATGTGGATAAGCCTGCAAGCCTTGATCCTGATGAATATTTCCAACCCATCACCGCCCCTGAAAGCCAGTTTATTATTCTTGATCCGGATGAGTTTTATATTCTGGCATCCCGCGAGGCTTTAACTATCCCCGCCCATACGGCGGCTGAAATGACCCCGATTAGCCCTGGATTAGGGGAGTTCAGGGTTCATTATGCCGGATTTTTTGATCCCGGTTTTGGTACAGAAAAACCCTCTCGCGGGGTTTTGGAAGTCCGAAGCCATGACGCACCCTTTGTGCTGGAAGACGGGCAATTGGTTGCCCGCCTTGTCTATGAACATATGGCAACTATTCCCCACCAGGTCTATGGGCAAAATGTAAAATCAAACTATCAAGGGCAAGCCTTGAAGCTTTCAAAACATTTTCGGTAGTGTGATTTAAAAAAACTTTGAACGGACAAGGTTTAGGTTTTTTTCGCCTCTTCAAAAATTTCTTCCCAGTCATCATCCGACAAAAGATTTGCCTCAAGGGCTTCATCACTTTCAAACATCACATGACCATCCACCGGAATATCGTCAACCCGTAAGTCAAAAACATCAGGACGCGAATAATGGCCTGCAATATCGCACGCGGCTTTTGCAGACCTCAACACATCCATATCCGCATCGGCAATCACCATACCTTCCCCTTCGATAGGGTCAGCGATAACCTCCCCACGCGGATCAATGATACAAGAATGGCCAACATGTTCCCACTCTCCAAATGATTTATAATGATCCGGAATATGTTCTTTCAATCTCAGTCCAGCCGAACACACCACATAAGCCGCTGCTTGCGATGCAAACGCACGGGACAATAACAACTGACGAGCCCAACAATATTCCTCCGGACGCGGTGTTTTTTCCCAGCCGGGCCATAGGGCAGCATGAAATTGGGTCCCCTGCGCAATTAATGCATATCCCGGCAGCATCATTTGATGTTCCCAACAATTTAGGGCTGAAATCTTGCCATAGTCACGATCAACTGTGTGCAAGCCTGCTCCGTCACCATCCCCCCAGATAATCCGCTCTGCGTGGGTGGGCTTAAGCTTGCGGTGCCGGTTCAAAATTTCCCCCTCACGGCCAATGGTTAACGCCGTTGCGTAAACAGTGCCTTGGGTATGCGCATCTTTTTCGGCAATCCCGATAACCACATCTGTGCCGGCTTTTGCTGCTGCTTTGCACAAGGCGTCGGTTTCCGGCCCCCCGATGACAATCGCATTATCAATGTAATCAGCACTGGCGCGCCACGTATCATCTTGAACTCCGGCCTCTATCCAGAAGGGATAACCCGGCAACCATGTCTCGCCAAACACCGCGTAATCAACGCCTTCTTTGCCCGCTTCCTCAATCAACCCGCAGGCTTTTTCGGTTGAAGCCGCCTTATCAAATAAAATCGGGGCCGCCTGTATTGCAGCTAATCGGGTCTTTGGAGTTTGTTTCCACATAGTTTCTTCTCGCTTATATATATTGCATAATGCTTTGCTTGATACAGATTTCTATTCTATATTGGGGTGCCTACGGTCTGCATCCTTTTAAAAATTTGAACGGCTGATGATAATGTTTATGTCCAAACGATTATAGGAACCCTTTACGCTAAATTTCCCATGAGACAAGTAGGTACGCAATAACGTGATCACCCTAGCCCTTGATACTGCCCTGCAAAGATGCAGCGTCGCAATTTTGCAAGACCATCACCTTCTAGCCAAACAGCAGCTGGAAATGGGAAAAGGTCATGCGGAAAACCTTGCCCCTCTCATTGTGCAAACCCTGAAGCAAGCCGGCATTGGCTTAAAACAAGTGGATCAAGTCGGGGTGGTAATCGGGCCCGGCGGTTTTACAGGAGTCCGTGTCGGGATTGCCTTTGCACGCGGATTAGCCCTTGGGACCAATATCAAATTAATAGGCATCAACAGTCTAGAAGCTTTGGTGCATTCGTTTGAAGACAAAAATGAGTTAGATACACTGTTTATTTTAGCCCCCATTATTGACGCTAGACGCGGTGAAGTCTTTTGTGGCTTATACAATAGAAAGGGTCAGGACGGTTTATCCCCTCTACTTGACCCAATTGCGGCCATACCGGAGGACGTACCTGATTTACTCAAGAAGACAATAAGCAATCCGGATATGCCTGTTATCTTATTTGGGAGCGGTGCCAACCTTATACCTATCAACCATATGCCCAACCATTGGCAAATCCTAAACACGCCCAATCAGATTGATATTGAGAAACTAGCCCACAAAATAGCCCGCTATGATAGAGGGCCTAACAGCTCACAACCAAAGACAGTCCTCTCACCCCTCTATTTACGGCCACCTGATGCGAAACCTTCCGCTCAATCCTTATTTGCTCAACTCGCCGCCTACCCGACTTGTGACGGTTAATACCACTTATGATAAAGCCATCCCACGTTGAGATTGATATTAGAATAGGCCGATTGGGTGACAGGGACTTATTAATCAAGCTGGAACAACAAGCTTGCGGGGACACTGCATGGCCTAATCAATCCATTGGCGATAGTGTCCACCAACCCAATGTCTTTATTCTATTCGCTGAAGTGGCCGGGGTGGATGAAAGAACACAATCTCCAGACCTAAAACAACCAAGCGGGTTTTTAGTCTGGCGGCGCATTGTTGATGAAGCAGAAATCCTTACTTTAGGGGTGACTATGCCTTTTCGCCAAATCGGTGTTGCCACAAAACTTTTACGAGCCTTCGAGGAACAAGCCCTATCAAACCACTTAACCAAAGCCTTGTTGGAGGTTAATGCCGGTAATACCGGCGCCCTTGCCCTTTATCGTGCAATTGGGTATGACCAAATTGGGCGGCGCAAGCATTATTATCGTGATGGCGAAGATGCACTAACCATGATAAAAACCCTAATCGGGTAGCTGCTTCAGCTTTCTTTGCCCGTTATCTGCTGATTAGATCAGGCATTAGCCGCAGGAAATGAAATATGAATAGTGCTACAGTTGAAACCAAAGCGAGTGATGATGAGCAAAGACTAGAAAAATTATGCATCACTAAGGGAATGCGCATGACCGAGCAACGCAGGGTGATTGCGCGGGTTTTATCTGTGGCGCAAGACCATCCTGATGTGGAGGAAATCCATCGCCGCTCCGTCGCCATTGACCCCCGTATATCGATCGCAACGGTTTACCGCACAATGCGACTATTTGAAGATTCCAATGTGGTTGAGCGTCATGACTTTCAAGATGGTCGTTCCCGATATGAAGAAGCTTCCGATGATCATCATGATCATTTGATCGATATGCGTTCTGGAAAAGTTATCGAATTTTTGAATGAAGAAATAGAACAATTACAGCATCGCATTGCTGAAGAACATGGCTACCGGCTTTTATCCCATCGATTGGAACTTTATGGTGTTCCTATTGAAGGGGAAGACTAATCTGATCACAAGGAACCCGTTCAGGCATAGTCAACTATTGATGGCTACTTAAAACGGGCAATAAGCGGCATGACTTACCGGGCCTAGTGTATCTGATTGAATAAGCACCGCACACCCCGCTTTTTGACCGTCAACAGCATTTGGTAATTGGGCCTTTACCATTTCAATATCACCGCCAATAGCACCAAGGTTTTGCACGTCGAAAACAACATTTGCCTCGTTCCAGTCAATTCCAGCGTTTTCACCGCCCAAAATACTGGTTTGGGTTTCGCGCAGAAAACTCACCAACAAAACCTGACTGGGTTCAATACCACCATCAAGCTTAATCTCTAACGTCCGGCTTGCTTGCTTGCTATCATCTATAGAAACCAGAACAGGGTTATTAACAGATGTTCGGGCCGCTGTAATATAGTTTTCTACTTCACTGCGCCGAGACCCCACCGCTTCCATACGGCCATTAATAATGGCTTGAGGGGTATAAATACGACCATTCGCAGAACTATTTATGGAGTAATCACGCTGGCGCAATGTATATGATCTATCAGAATACGGATCTTTCCAGCGACCACTATGGGTGTTTAATCTATCCCAATAATCCACATGCCATGAGATAACCACTACATCATCACGCTTGGCCAAGTCACCTACATAGCGGGCAGCAGGCACACATGACGAACAGGATTGAGACAAAAACATTTCTACCAGAACAGGGCTCTGAGCTACTTTATCTTGAAGAGTTTTCTGTTCAATCCCATTGTTTGTAATTGCAGGACGGATATCGGCGGATGCTGTTGAATAAACGGCTTTATCAGATATTTCTATATTTGGTGTATCTTTATTAGAGGAAACGCTAGTGGCCCTTGGCGTCATAGCCGCATCATTAACCACATACGCATTTGCGTTAACAGCCTCTGCGCTAATGCCTGCTCTCGGCCCCATTACAACAGCATTATCAGCTTGGGCAATTGGGGGGTTCTGGTCATTAAACAAGCTTGTGGTTGACGCATTTCTGAGAGGCACGATAAGAAGGCACAAACCCACAATACCAATTGCCAGAACAAAAACCGGTGAGAATTTCAAAACCCTTGAAAACAAGGATTTAGGGTTAAATGATTTTGAAGACCGAGACATATAACTCAAATAAAAAAGGATTGATCGCTAGATTTAACAATATGCATTGTGTTATATAATTCAATTAACAACTCCTCGTTTTTCACGCACTATATTTCACGAGATTGAGAGCACCGTATAAAGTACGGGAATTAGAGGACAAACTTCAATTTCTCCTCCCTTCATAGTATTTAATATTAGGGTACAGACCCTAACTATAATAGATTCAGCCGCCCCAAATTGCGGGTCAGCTTAACGCCTCGATAATTCGATCTAGCTAATTCAGGGCTGATAGGGTATTGAGCGCCACATCCCCTATTGCTTATAGTCATCCTAATTCCTAATTTTAACAGAGACCATCATGACCCTAGAAACCAATATTGATCCTACCCCTAAGGGTGAGGTGGAAAATAAAGACAAGACAAAGTCTGTCTTTGTGCGCACCTATGGATGTCAAATGAATGTCTATGATAGCGAGCGCATGACAGGCTTGTTAAAACCCCTTGGTTACAAGGCGGTTGATCACGCTGAAGGGGCTGATTTAGTCATTTTGAATACGTGCCATATCCGTGAAAAAGCAGCTGAAAAGGTCTATTCCGATTTAGGACGTTTAAAAAAGGCCAAAAAGGAAAAAGCCATGCAAGGGGGCGAGATGAAAATTGCCGTTGCAGGCTGCGTTGCCCAAGCAGAGGGCGCAGAGATAACCAAACGCGCCCCCCAAGTGGATATGGTTTTTGGGCCACAAGCCTATCACCGCCTACCGGAGATGCTGGCCAAGGCTGCTAGAGCCAAAGGAAAGATATTAGATACAGATTTTGCCGTAGAAGAGAAATTTGACCGACTGACCACCCGTAAAGCCGAAGGACCTACCGCCTTTGTAACGATACAGGAAGGGTGTGATAAATTTTGTACCTTTTGCGTTGTACCTTATACACGCGGGGAGGAAGTTTCTCGTTCCGTAGATCAAATCACAGCAGAAGTAAGGTCTTTAGCAGCACAGGGAGTCCGTGAGGTTACTCTTATTGGCCAAAATGTTAATGCATGGCATTCCGCTCCCCCAAAAGGTCATGTCGAAATCAAAACAAAACCTAATAATAATGGGGTTTGGGGATTGGGCTCCCTTTGTCGGCACCTGGCCAAAATAGATGGGATTGAACGCATTCGGTTTACGACATCCCATCCGCGGGACATGAATGATGACCTTATTAACGCTTTAGCAGAAGAGCAAAAATTAATGCCTTATTTGCATCTTCCCATACAGGCGGGTTCCGATACGGTATTAAAAGCCATGAATCGCGGCCATACCGCAGACCACTATATAAAGCTGATCGAGCGTATTCGCAAAGCAAGACCAGACATTGCCCTTTCCGGCGATTTTATTGTTGGCTTCCCCACCGAGACCGATGAGGATTTCGAGAAAACCCTAGAGGTCGTAGAACAGGTCACCTATGCCTCGGCCTATTCATTTAAATATTCCCGACGTCCCGGCACACCGGGGGCAGCCATGGCAAAACAAGTGGCAGAGCCGATAAAAGATGAACGCCTTGCCCGCCTGCAAAAACTACTGGAAGCGCAAAAACAGGACTTCAATCAAAAACAATTCGGCAAAACCTTTGATATTTTACTAGAGCGGGTGGGCCGCCATGAAGGGCAAGTGATCGGGCGCTCACCCTATTTACAAAGTGTCCATATTGATGCGCCCCGAGATATGATAGGATCAATTGTTAAAATCGAGGTGACAGGCGTGACACCCAACGCATTATCTGGGAGACTAGTGGACCGATAACCCAACAACTCTTGATACGCCCCAAAACCAGAATATAATCGCCATTAAAATAATTATCGAAAGACTAACCAGCCGTGACCAAACCCGCCAATTCAAAACAGGCACACAAGCAACAAGTCGACCCTAAAACCACCCCCATAACGACCTATATCGACTTTGATAATAATCGCCTTATGGCGGATCTTGCTGGTGAACACGATGCCCACCTCACCGTGATCGAAGACGCGTATAATGTTCGTATTGATCCGCGCGGTAACCGCTTGGCCCTTACCGGGAGCAAGGAGAAATGCACTCTTGCGACCACAGCTTTGCACGCCCTTTATGACCAGCTTGAAGACGGGACCACCATCACGATTGAAGATGTGCGCGGGGCCATTCATCTATCCAATGCGGGACAAGAAAGCGGCATCACGCGGAAAACCACAAAATCACTTTCCCTTAAAACTCCTAAAAGGGTCATCAGCCCACGGACAACCAATCAGGCCCATTACCTTGAAACCTTATCCCAACATGATCTGGTTTTTGGCACAGGACCCGCTGGAACCGGCAAAACCTATCTGGCGGTGGCCCATGCGGTACATCTGTTATTATCAGGCCAAGTGGAACGGATGATTTTAACGCGGCCAGCCCTTGAGGCGGGGGAGCGTATCGGGTTTTTGCCCGGCGACATGAAAGAAAAAGTCGACCCCTATTTGCGACCCCTCTATGATGCGCTTCATGATATGATGGACACTGATTTTGTTGAACGGCGCCTTGCCGCAGGAGATATTGAAATAGCCCCCCTCGGGTTTATGCGGGGGCGAACCTTGGCGCGGTGCGTGGTCATTCTTGATGAGGGGCAAAATGCCACAAAAACCCAGATGAAAATGTTTTTAACAAGGTTAGGCGAAGGGGCAACCATGGTCGTAACCGGCGATCCGGACCAAAGTGATCTTCCCCACCATGAACCATCGGGCCTAAACGATGCCTTGACCATTTTAAAAGGGGTTGAAGGTATTGGTCACACCGCCTTTACCGCCAAGGACGTGGTGCGTCACCCACTGGTCTCTCGCATCATTAATGCTTATGATAAAAGCCATAAAAATGGATAACCCACCCCCCATATTACCAAATGGAACCCGTGATGATCATGGTTTATCCTCCCAAAACCATATTGCTCAAAGCCTTGTGGTTGAATGCAAACATTGGCGGAATAAAGTTGATGATCTAGAAGGGCTTTTAACAAAATGCACCGACACAGTTCTTAAGCACATCCCAAACTGTCACGGGGATTTATGTGTTCTGTTTAGTGACGATAAAAAACTGCAAGACTTAAACGCACAATTTAGGGGACGTGATAAACCAACCAATGTTCTCTCTTTTCCCGGTGAGGGTTTTGAAGAAACAAATTTAACCCAATTGGGAGATATTGCCCTTGGCTTTGAAACATGTGAACGTGAAGCCCACGAGAAACAAATTTCGTTTGATAATCATACGGCTCACCTGATTATACACGGTTTATTACATTTATGCGGGTATGATCACCAAACCGACAATGAAGCCAGCCAGATGGAAGCTTTGGAAGTTAAAATATTAGCAAAGATGGATATTGATAATCCCTATAAGGATGAGGAGAAACTCTGATGGGCGAACGCCCCACCCCTAAAAATACGACACCCCCCCAAAGCCCTACACCAAAAACGACGCAAAAAGCGACGGAAGCAACAGTGCAAAAGAGGGCGACTACATCTCAATCTCCCCTATCCAAGCCTGCCACAATTCAATCTGGCACGGTTAAATCTGGTACAAATAAATCTGGTGCCCCCACCGCCAACACGCCCATGGCTAAGTCTGTAACCACACAAATGGTAATGGATACGGCCAGTGGCGATCCTAAAACACCCGCCCAATACGATCAGAAGGCATCTTCCGAACCCCGCGGTTTGTTGGATAAGTTAAAAGCCATAAACGGATTCAAAAAAATCGGACGATTACAACTGGCACAAACAACAGACATTCCCCAAGAAATAGGAAGCGAAAACAAAACCGTCAGTGCCCCTCGCACTCGCCGTGAAATGATTGAACGGGTCATCGCCTTTGATGAAAAACGGGTTTTTGATGTGATGATGCCCCGCGCTGATATTGCCGCGGTGGAACTGGACACATCTATGAATGAACTTATTCAGGTTTTTTCTAAAGAAGGGCATTCGCGTATGCCGGTTTATCGGGGTGATCTTGATGACCCATTAGGCATGGTTCATATAAAGGACCTGATCGAGATGATTGCCGAAAAGGGGGAAAGCGAAAACCACGATAAAGCAATTTTAAACGATTTGTTGCGCAAGGTTTTATATGTGCCGCCTTCTATGCGGGTTGTTGATTTGTTTTTGCGTATGCAAGCATCACGCATTCATATGGCTTTAGTGATTGATGAATATGGGGGCACGGATGGCCTTGTCACCATTGAAGATCTGGTGGAGCAAATCGTTGGGGAAATCAATGATGAACATGATGATGACGAAGGACCCCTTATCCAAAAACGTGATCATGATTGCTGGGATGCGGATGCCCGCGCAGAATTACAAGAGTTAACCGATACCATTGGCTTTGATCTAAGCGAGGACGAAGATGAGGTGGGAACCCTTGGCGGGTTAGTTGTATCTCTGGCAGGAAGAGTGCCGTTGCGCGGGGAGGTTATCTCTCACACAGCGGGGTTCGAGTTTGAAGTGCTAGAAGCTGATGCGCGTCGGATCAGAAAGATCTTGATACGTCTTGTTAAGGACAAAAAAACCAACCATCACATCAATAATTGAGGTTAGTGTGGCCCCATCTAACCCATTTTTCTCAAATTATTTACAGTCTCTTTCTTCCTTTTTTACCAAAGTAGAAAACGGACTTGGCGGTGCTCAAGGATGGCGGCGTTACGTCCTCGCTTTCATTTGCGGGATTGCGGCAACACTTGCCATGGCGCCCTATTATATATTGCCTTTATTTGTGGCCGGCTATTGGGGCTTGGCTATTATGCTAAAACCGATAACCCGCCATCGCGCTGGGAACACGAAGGAAATTACTTCCACCTCTCTAAGCACTCTCTCTTTTAATAACCCTCTGCGTACCGCTTTTCTTACGGGGTGGGCATTTGGTTTCGGGTTTTTTCTAACCGGACTTTACTGGATTGCCTTTGCCTTTTTAATCCGCGGGCCCGATTTTATATGGATGATCCCGATTGCCATTCCAGCATTCGCTTTGTTTCTTGGGTTATTTATGGCGATACCGGCTTGGGCTTTAATATACCTATGGGGTCACCCTAAAGCCGCTAAGCTAAACAACTCTGTATCATTTGTTTTCCTTTTTAGCGTGCTTTTTTCTTTATTTGAATATCTGCGCGGGCATATTTTAACGGGTCTGCCTTGGAATTTAAGTGGTCAATCCTTACTGGGTATAGTAGCAGGGGCCCAAGGCGCAGCACTTTTCGGGGTTTATGGTTTGGGTTTTGTTTTGATTTTTTTATCAGTATTGCCCCTTATAAAAACCAATAGAATTACCTTAAAATCTTTTTATAAAAACGGTCTTGTTCTATCCGTTTTAGGGTTAGCGGTTTTATATGGCGGCGGGGCTATAAGGTTAATAAACGCCCCCACCCTTTATCAAAACCAGATTGGCCTTATCATTGTTCAACCTAATATTTTACAAGAGGACAAAATAAACCCTAACAAAGCTAGTGATAACTTTCAAAACCTTCTGGATACATCCTTAAACGGGCAAAGAAAGTTAGGAATTGATAGGTCAAACCAAGACACCCCTTTTGAAACAATATATATGGTCTGGCCGGAAAATTCCGTACCCTTTTTGGGAGAGCAACCCCAATTGCTATCTTATCTTGACAGTATATTGGACCCTAAAACCGTTTTATTAGCGGGCACATTGCGCGTGCAAGCGGGGGCACAAAAAGACGAGTATTTCAACACGCTTGCTGTTATTGATCAAACTTCCGGAAAACTGGATGTCAGTCAATATTATGATAAACATCACCTCGTTCCCTTTGGTGAATATTTACCAATGCAAAACATTTTAAAGTCAATCGGATTATCACAAATCGCGGGAATAGAAGAGGGGTTTAAACGCGGAAACGGCCCTTCCACAATAAATGCTGGCGGCACATCGTTTGCTCCGCTTATTTGTTATGAAACTATTTTTCCAAATCGGCTTTATCCGCGTACGGACCGCCCACAATGGCTGGTGAGCGTGACCAATGATGCGTGGTTTGGAAATAATGCAGGCCCTAAACAGCATCTTGACCAAGCCCGTTTACGCGCTATCGAGAGCGGCTTACCTATGGTGCGTTCAGCCAATACAGGCATTAGTGCTTTAATTGACCCTCATGGGCGGATTATAAAAAAGACGTCCCTATATCAACAAAGCGCCCTCACCGCATCACTGCCACACCCCGTAAAACCAACACTTTATGATCGGTATGGGGATAAAATATATTTTTTAATCCTGTTTATCTCGATAATATTTGTGATGTTTCAAATCCGAAACCCACTAAAAACAAAATCCTAGGCCCTTTTTAAATAGCAATTGCCGGCAATCGCCCGCCGGATAATGCTTTTATATACTTACCGCATTTGCTCCAGACCAATCGGAAGCCACTTGGCCGGATAATGCTTTATAAGTTTGCCGCATTTGCACCAGACCAACCGGAGGCCACTTGGTCGGATAATGCTTTTATATATATATCTTGAGAAATATTCGAACCGGGCCCAAAGGCCCTTTTGTATTACCGTCGTGCTTTTTAAAACCTGATACCGGTTTCAATGACAGCTGTCACTGAGTCTTCTTGACGGATAGAAGACGCGTTATCCTTGGCTTCAATATACTGGGCTGCAGCCCCAATGGTTATTCCACGCCCAAGGAAATATGTCACACCCGCTTGAGCCGTTTGGGTATCACGCGCCAAGGTTGGTTCATTAATGGTCGCCCCAACCAGATTAGCTTCCGACTTTCCGTACCCCAATAAAAATGCCCAATCACCTGTTTTATAGGTGACACCTGCATCAAAGGCAAAATAATCATCATCTTGCTCATCAGGTAAACGGATACCGGCATTGGTCGATTTTACCGAGCCACCCAAGGTCAACCCCCGAAAGGCAACATTTAAACCCAGTGAATAAGCCTGATAATCATCAAAAAATGTGGCAACCCCGGGGATGGCTGTATTTTCGCTAGCGGTGACAACACTTGCACCAAAACCAACCGTAATATCTTTTTGACCATCAGAGCCAAAATCAAGCCCTTTTTGATAGAAAAAAGCACCTTCCAAAACATCTTCCCACCGAGAGCTCTCGGTTAAAAGGGAAGCCTCTGAAATATTAAAACGATCATCTTGGGGACCACATAAATCTTCGCCGCATTCACTAAGTTTAGGAGAATAGGAAACGCCCAACTGCAAGCCACCAACAACACCGCCTAACAAGTTAGCAGGCGGAAGATAGCTTATCTTTGTTGCATAGCCGGAAAAATCATTGACCGTATGGATATCATTAAGGCCCGATAAATCTGATTGATAATCATTTAAATTAATCGCATCAAAAATTGTCGGTGCAGTAACAGAAAGCTGTCTTGCAACACCTTTATCGCGGCCGACAACTACTTTGCCAAAACCACCCCTAGCATAGCCATAAGCCCCTTGAACAAAAACATCGCCGCTTAAGGGGCCAACACCGCGCGGGCCACCATTTAACAACCCTGTCAATCGGCCCGCACCAAAGCCACGTCTTGGCTGATCTTCGTCATAACGCGCCTCGACCACGGCACCAACTTCAAGGCCATTATCAAGGATTTTAGACCCTTTAACCTTCACTTGCGCGTTTACATCACCAGCAAAATCACCTTGATCATCAATGCCGATCGCGGTGCTAACTTTACCTGTTACTTTTAAATCAATATCGTCTTGGGCAAGAGCATTATTGGAAACCGCAAAAGAGGTTATGATTGCGCACCCAGACGCCAAAAGGGCTTTTAAAGATTGTGCTTTAAAAAGATCATTTTTAAATTTGGTCGCAGGTTTTGCTTTATCAAATTTCTGCCCCCTAAAAGTATGGCTAGCCTTGGCCTGGATATACAGGCTTGGGTTCCGTAAGCTAGATCCTGATCCATTGATACTCATAACATCACAGGAAAACGGGCTCACCACACGGGGTGCCTCGTCTTCAACTGTTATGTTTTTCAAATGGTCCATCTAGTCATTTAATCCAATAATTTGTATCCGGTTCTTGGTTTTAAACCACATCTTCACTTCATCATAACAGTCAATAGGCATCGATAGGTATATACCCATAAACATATTGTTTAACCGGTTTATTCTCATACCCTAATTTTGTAATATTATTAGGGGTTTATCAAGTTTAATCCACAGTTTACCTATAATGGTTAAAGCAGATTCTCGTTAACAATGTCATAGCATAAACGGTCCAAAAAAGTATATCTCCCGAGTTTATATAATTACCATAGAATAGTAACTAATAAGCAACATTATGGGAGAGAGATAAGGGTAATTTGGTATGCTTTAGGGTCGGGTCCTTTATATAAATTCAAGTTTCTGCATCAAGCTGGATAATATCTGTACAGTTCAACAAATATAGCCTGATAAATCTATCTGATAGGGCCGGTTCCCCAACCAACCCAAAATCCATACCCTAAATCATGGCCATACTCACCTGAAGGTTCCGTGAGGTCAAGCAGAATTGACCCATCCCAACTAGAAAATCCATTTATGGTTGTAATACAACAGGCCATACAATCAAAATCCACCTTATCTATAATTATAATTGCGTTCTTGGTCATTGCGCAGTAATGGTTTTAAAACTGTTTGTTCGGGAAATTATTCATGACCACATTAAAAAAAACATACCAACCCCTTTTATCCCCTATTGGCCAAAAACCCCTTTCGGTATTCGCAAAAGGTAAAGCGATTTCATTAATTTTGCTTTCCATGGTTTTTATCGCTTCATGTTCTAGCGGACCAAAAGATACGCGCAATTTAGGTATTCCCGGGCTGTCTTCAAATAATAGGGCTGGTCAGGCAACAACCGTCAATCGATATTTGTGGGCGGCCTCTCTGGAAACGGTTAATTTTCTCCCTGTTTCCTCAGCGGACCCTATCTCGGGCCTTATACTGACCGATTGGTACATAAACCCGGAGGTCACGGGCGAGAGGTTTAAGGTCAATGTCTATATTCTTGACGCCTCTCTTCGTGCTGACGCTCTGCGGGTTGCTGTGTTTAAGCAGACACAAAGTGCTCAAGGCTGGACAGATGCCAGCATTAACCCCGCCACAGCGCGGGAGCTTGAAAACGCGATATTAACAAGGGCGCGTCAACTGCGCTTAAATTCTCTTTAAATAAGCGCTATATCATGAATATTTAACGGCGCTTCGGCGCCGTTTTTTATAGGCCTACTATTTTATAATAACCTCTAAAATCGATTCCAGAGAACCCCCTTATGAGCCGCTATAATCCTAAAGAAGTAGAACCCAAATGGCAGAATGTCTGGGATCATGAAAATAGTTTTATGACTGGTAATGATCCAGAGAAGAAAAACTATTTCGTCTTAGAAATGTTCCCATACCCTTCTGGTAAAATCCATATGGGCCATGTGCGTAACTACGCCATGGGAGACGTGATAGCCCGCTATAAAAAATCGACAGGGCATAATGTTCTTCATCCTATGGGTTGGGATGCCTTTGGTATGCCTGCTGAAAATGCAGCCATAGATACAGGCTCCCACCCCGGAACATGGACTTATAGCAATATAGAAACCATGAGGGAACAATTAAAGGGGTTAGGTCTAGCTATTGATTGGAGTCGGGAATTCGCCACTTGTGATCCTGAATATTACGTCCATGAACAAAGGATGTTTCTCGAGTTCTGGGAGGCCGGCTTTGTAGAACGCCGTGAAAGTGTGGTAAACTGGGACCCTGTTGACAATACTGTTTTGGCAAACGAACAGGTTATTGACGGTAAAGGGTGGCGTTCCGGCGCGCCCGTAGAACGGCGAACCCTATCCCAATGGTTCCTGAAAATTACCGACATGGCAGATGACCTTTTAGAAGCCCTAGATGATGGGCGTTTAGAGGGGTGGCCAGACAATGTTAAGTTGATGCAAAGAAACTGGATAGGCAAGTCAAAGGGCTGTAAAATGTTCTTTCGTTTTGCCTCTCATATAAAAATACCTGCAGGATTTAATGACGGGATCGAGATTTATACGACCCGACCCGATACATTATATGGTGCCTCTTTTTGCGCCGTTGCACCCGATCACCCATTAGCCGCTCTTTATGCCAAAGAAGACAAAGAATTAGATTCATTTATTAAGGAATGCCAAGCCGCTGGAACATCTGAAGAAACCATAGAAAAGGCAGAAAAGAAAGGCTATCCCCTTCCTTTAGAGGTAGAACACCCCTTTGAAGAAGGAAAAACCTTACCGGTTTACGTAGCCAATTTTATTTTGATGCAATATGGTACCGGCGCTATTTTTGGCTGCCCCGCCCATGATCAGCGTGATCTTGATTTTGCCAGAAAATATAAACTTGAAGTTACCCCCGTGGTCATACCAGAAGGGGAAAACCCCGATAATTTTCAAATCGAAAAAGAAGCCTATACCGGGACCGGCAAGCTCTATAATTCAGGCTTTTTAAACGGTATGACCGTTGAACAAGGTTTAACCGCATCCATTAAAAAGATTGAAGCTTTAAAACTTGGTGAAGGTCATACTAATTACCGTTTAAGGGATTGGGGTATTTCCCGCCAACGATATTGGGGTTGCCCTATTCCCGCTATTCATTGCGATGATTGCGGGGTTGTCCCCGCGTTGCAATCCTCGCTTCCCATTACCCTTCCTGATGTTGATGCCAGCGAGTTTAAAACGCCCGGCAACCCGCTAGACCGTGCCCATGAGTGGAAACAAACTACCTGCCCAAAATGCGGTAATTCAGCAAGTCGTGAAACCGACACTTTCGATACTTTCATAGATTCATCATGGTATTTTGCCCGCTTTGCCGCTCCTGCTGACGACCGCCCCACCAATATTGATGAAATCGACCAATGGTTACCTGTTGACCAATATATTGGCGGTATTGAACACGCCATCTTGCACCTGCTGTACGCACGTTATTATACACGGTGTATGAAAGCAGTAGGTCATTGCACAATTGATGAACCCTTCGCCAATTTGTTCACCCAAGGCATGGTAACCCACGCAACCTACAAAGATGCTGATGGACAATGGCGTACACCCGATGAGGTTATACTGGAAGACGGTACCGCGAGAGACCTCGAAACTGGCAAGCCTGTGAAAATTGGCGCTGTTGAAAAAATGTCTAAGTCTAAAAAGAATGTGGTCTCACCTGAAATTATTGCCCAAGATTACGGTGTAGATGCTGCACGTTGGTTTATGTTATCGGATAGCCCGCCCGAACGGTCGGTCGAATGGACCAGCGGCGGGATTGAAGGGGCATGGCGTTTATTGGGACGCATTTGGGATAGTATTGAACCCCATGCCAATATTTTATCGGAGTTTGATCCGGATCAGCCCCCCCAAAATCTTAGCAATATTGATAAATCACTCAGGCAGATCACGCATAGCTGCATCGCCGGCATTAGTGATGACATTGAAAATTTCCGGTTTAATAAAGCCATCGCCCGAATATATGAGTTTTTAAACACAATCCGCAAAACCCCACTAGAAGGTGATAAAAAACCCGCTGACTGGGCCCGCGCCGAAGCATTATCCGCTCTAACCCGTTTAATCGCCCCGTTTATCCCCCATCTCGCGGAAGAATGTTGGCATTGTCTTGGGGGTCAGGGCCTTGTTTATAACGCCCCATGGCCTGTGGCAGATAAAGACCTTATCACCAGTGATGAAATTACCCTGCCTCTTCAGGTTAACGGTAAAAAACGCGGTGAATTGAAAGTTGATAAAAACACCGATAAACAAACAATTGAAACTTTAGCCTTGTCTGATGAAGGGGTTCAACGCCATACTGAAGGCAAGACGATCCGCAAGGTTGTTGTTGTGCCGGGGCGGATTGTAAATATTGTGGCCAATTGATATGAAAAAAATAATCCTTATCGGTTTTTTACTATCTTGTTTTATCGCGCTTGTGGGTTGCGGGTTTCAAAAATAAATACAAGAGACTTGTAAAGAATAATCACAAACTATCAAAATTAAAACTCAAAACTTTATCAAAGATTTACGAGAAATTTATCAGTTAATCCTAGGAATATTTAAGGAATTTAACGCCGCCTTAAGCCTAAGACGCAACATTATAAGATTAATATAAAGAGAGTTATGATGAAAAAAGTCGCCGTCATTCTAACCAGCCTATCCTTAAATTTAGTGTCATTGAATCTACTGAATGTAACGGCCTATGCGCAAGACACTGGCGATGATAATATCGCGGCTTCTATCGCGCCGTCACCAAATCCATCAACAAATCCATCATTGGATCTGGCGACTATAGACGCAGCAGAACCAAGCCTTAATAGTAAAAAAAACACCCTTAGGCGCCTCGTCAAAGCGCCGCCAAGTTTCAAAAATATTTATCATGTCAAAGCCGAAAATACCCCTTCAGGCTTTCAGGTGCCGCGCTTTGTGTCCCTAAAATTTGGCAAGGTTAATGGCCGTACGGGGCCAAGCCGCGATCATCCCATTGCGTGGCAATATCGCCGCCGCGGCCTACCGCTATTGGTGGTTGCCGAGACACATATGTGGCGTAAAGTTCGTGATATAACGGGTGATGAGAGCTGGGTTCGCAAACCCGCTTTATCGGGCGAGAAATATGTATTAACCCTTGAAACAACGCCGTTACATGCAAAGCCCGAAACCAGCGCCCGCATTAGCGCGCAAAGCCAAGCCAATGCCGTTTTGAAACTTGAGAGTTGCACCGATACGCAATGGTGTAAGGTCTCTGCGGAAAATGGCCTTAAAGGCTGGGCCCCGCGGCATAAATTTTGGGGAGCTGAAACCCTTAATTAAAGCACGGCTTTAAAATATTAGCCGCCAAACTTATACCCTACAGGTTTATAGCATATAGCCCAAAACGCGCCCTGCAACCGCATCTAGCTTTGCTACGAGTTTTGGATCACGATGTTCAGCCGCTGTGACAATAGCGACATCAAGATTAGTTTCAATCCCTTGCGGTGATAATGTACGCGGCTCTTTGGCCATTAATCCCGCAATTTTCTTAACCGTATCGCGCGCAATATCTGCATTTTTCAGCAAGACAACAATCACAGAGGCAACGTCAACATTGCCGTGGTCTTCATGCCAGCAATCATAATCCGTCACCATGGCAATAGTGGCATAGGGCAGCTCTGCTTCGCGGGCCAGCTTAGCCTCTGGCATATTGGTCATGCCAATAACATCGCAGCCCCAGTCGCGATATAGATGGCTCTCGGCCTTGGTTGAGAATTGCGGCCCTTCCATCGCCAGATAGGTGCCTTTATGATGCACGGTAACGCCTGCACTCTGCGCTGCCTTAGCCGCTAATTTTGCCAGCCGTTTACATATCGGATCCGCCACAGAGACATGGGCCACGCAGCCTTTGCCAAAAAAGGATTTTTCGCGTTTAAATGTCCTGTCGATGAATTGATCAATGATGACAAAATCCCCAGGCCTGTAATGTTTTTGCAGCGATCCAACCGCGGATAATGACAATATATCCGTGCAGCCTGCCCGTTTCAGCGCGTCAATATTGGCGCGATAATTCACATCACTGGGCGAGAGGGCATGGCCGCGGCCATGGCGCGGTAAAAACCGCAATTGAATACCGTCCAGCTCTGCAAATAAAATATCATCTGATGGCACGCCCCATGGCGTCTCCAGCGAAACCCATTGCGCATTTTCCAGCCCGTCTAGCTCATAAAGCCCTGAACCGCCCAATATCCCTAATACCCAATCTGACATAAATCCTCTGTGATAGTTATATTGTGATAGTTACAATGTCGCTACTCTATACTGAATAGAGTAAAAATATCATCTACCGCTAACAAAAAACCGCCTATCTGCACAGGCGGCTTATTAAATAGGTTATTTTACCAAGAGCGGTTTTAATGCTCAACGTCGCGCCATACTCTTTTATAGCTAAACCAGAGCAAGACAGATAGAATCAGTAAATAGAGCATCGTTTTTAGGCCCGTCTCTTTGCGCACCTCTAATTTAGGATCAGACGCCCAGCTAATAAATTCAGTCACATCAGCGGCCATTTGTTCAACACTTGCGGCAGGGGCGGGGATGGTTTTGACCTCGCCGCTATGATGATCAATCTGGGTTGTCGGGCCATATTCAACAAGACCTTCGGCTAGGGGCGGG
>CALLPQ010000070.1 GCA_938015425.1 uncultured Parvularculaceae bacterium
AGAGCCTCAGTCAAAAACCGTTAAACCCGTTCAGCAGGTTGTAAATCAGACATTCATTACAACACTTTCATACGGCTTCGGCTCTATACCCCAAAAGCTGAGAGCCTGAGGTGTAACGAGTTGGGGCAAACTAACGTCTGATCCACAGCTTTTTATATCTTATCTCGCTTTTCGGTTCAGGCTCTAATTCTTTGAAGTGAGAGCCTGAGATGTAACGAGTTGGGGCAAACTGACGTCTGATCCATAGCTTTTTATATCTTATCTCGCTTTTCGGTTCAGGCTCTCAGTCACTTTAGAATATAAAGTCGCTGGCACTTAGATCATCAACACCAACATTCAGTAAGGTGATTGAATTGTTTCCAGTTGTAATAACTGCGTCACCATTACCGTTCTGACTTAAATGGTTATTCACCAAATCACTAAAGCTTGAAATTCCAAATGCCCTTGACAGGTCAATAAACTCAGAGGCAATACCAAAATTAAAGTCAGCAATAACATCCTGGCCGAACTGGAAGACAAATACAAAAGTGTCGCCGCCACCACCACCCGAAAGGAAGTCATTACCAAAACTACCATTGAGAACATCAGCGCCGGCATTACCAGCAATTGCATCATTACCCGAACCACCATTGATGGTGTCGTTGCCAGTATTACCGTTAAGGACATCATTACCAATATCACCAAGGATTAGATCATTGCCGCTACCGCCATTGATCGTATCAAAACCGCCGCCGCCATTAACGAAGTCCGCGCCTGAGCCTGCGTTAACAAAATCAAATCCACTTCCGGCGTTAATCCTATCATTACCGGCACCGCCATCAACCGTGTCGTTATTTGACGCTGCTGAAATTACATCATTTCCATTGCCACCTGTAATCACATCGGCGCCGATACCGCCATCGATTGTATCATTACCAATGCCGCCGTTGATCGTATCAAAACCGGTACTACCGCTTAAGAAGTCATCGCCTTCTTCACCATTCAATAAGTCAGCCCCGCGTTGGGAAATAATTCTATCATTACCCGCACCGCCAAAAACAGTATCAAGGTTGGCACCACTTCGGATTTCATCGTCACCATCACCGCCGACTATAGAGTCATCACCAAAGCCACCAAAGGCGGTGTCATTACCACTACCGCCTAAAATAGTATCATTGCCATTCCCTGCGCGTAAAATGTCATTACCTTCTTCGCCGTTAATGCCGTCGTCACCATTGCCTGAATCAATTGAGTCACTTCCAAATCCGCCAGAAATGAAATCTATTTCGCGTGAGCCAAATAAGGTATCATTACCTTGCGATCCAAAATCAGTAAGGCCTTGAAGGAATGCGGTTGATGATCGACCTTCCTCAACACTACCGAACTGCGCTGCGCCATTGGCATTAAAGTCAAAGACATCATCAGCAAAGTCATTCGTGTCACCAAGAAAGGCAATCGTCCCGAAAGTTGCCGCGAAACGTTGCACGCCAACTCCGCCAAAATCATTAGCCAAGGTCCCGCCTAATTCTCTAAACAGAGCAAAGGCTTCAAGCTGTACCTGACCTAATTCAGCACTACGGTTAAATTGTGTGATTGCCGCAAACAAATCTGGGTCGTTGGCAACTGGTAAAATGTGCGGTCCACCTTCATATTGAATAAGATCAAAGTCATATGCCGTACGCGTTGGATTTCCAAAGAAATCATTCCCATTAATAATCGACAATTGATTATTTATAAACTCACGAAACTGATCAAGATTAAAGTTACGGATCCCCTCTAAAATGGGATCGGCCCCTTCAAACAATGTACCATCTCGATAAAAATTAGCCAGCTGAACATTAAACAATTCGAATTCAGAAGACGTCTGACCATTAGCAAAAGCATCACGCGAAGTAGCTAACAGCCGTATCAATGATTCACCTAATGCACTATTCTCAACAATGTTATCCCCAAAATAACCCGTGATACCAACCGCATCAACAAGGTCTTCGAGACTACGCCCCGGCTCGTTAATTTCTAGATAATATTCCGCACCGCTAATCGTTTCAATCGTACCAAACTCATTCACTGTTTGTGTACCAAGGACACCTTGAACGCGCTCAGCATCATCACCAAAAACTTCGTCAAAAATTGATAAAATCTCAGCAGAGCGATATCCATAATAAGCCCGAGCTGGAAAAGCCCCGAACTGATCTCCGAAATTATCCCCTAAAGCACGGCGTTCTTCAAATAATGCCAGCCCTTGCTCATTCGCGAAATGAAACTGATCAAAGCTCGCATTCCAAACCTCATTTGAATATTCGATTGTAACATTAAGCTCAGGGTCAAGATTATCTCTAATAAATTCCGCAAATTCCCGAACAAACTCATCCGTAGCGAAATGAGGGATATTAAACCATGGATCGGCGCCGATTTGATTTGCCAAAGCCACCATGACTTCTAGAGGGACACCGGTCCCGAAACTAGCAACATCAGCAGCCGGCCCCGTAGGAGACAATAGAAGTTCATTGGTAACACTATCTCTTAATGGCAATCGTGTCTCAGGATCAAGAAAAACAGGCGTGACAAACCCTCTGGGTAGTGACGCTAATTCAGCCGCATCAATTAAATCAGGAAAGTTACCCGCGATTTCGACTTCCCGGCTGGAAGCCCCTGGAATACCATAAAAGGCAGAATCGATTGTTGCGATGTCATCAAAATTGGTGATCGTAGAATTATTCGTACTCAACCAATCAAGGAAACGAATCGACCTGAAATCGCTAATTTCTTCAATAAAGTCAGGATTAAAAATAGCACCAGCCTCAAAAATGGCTTCGTGCTCTTCGCGTACTAACGCAATCTCGCGCAAATGGTCATCTTCATCAACAGAATTGATAATCAAACCAAAAGCAACGCCATCTATTAATTCTAAAACAATGCGCCCCTCAGTTGATTCGCTCTCGATAACATTTGCACCGAAAAACTCAAAATCACCGTCCCCCTCATGTAAAAACACATAGCGACCACCCGTAGCTGCTTCCACAGGAAAATCATTAAACAATGATATAATGCTGCGTGCGCCTTCCGGTATCCTTGTTAAATATCCATTCTCATCCAGAAATCCGGCATGAAAAAGCTCTGTATAATCAAGATTTTGCTCAACACCGTTTTCATCAGTAAATTGCAGTGTAAACCCACCATCAGTTGGGGCAAAATCACCTATCTGTTTAAAAACATTGATAAAAGGTATAGCACTGGAGAAAAAATTGATATCCGACAAGCCTAAGGCCAATGACGGGTCTGTTACACCAAATGCGCGGTTTGTTTCTTCCATTACTAAACTCCTGAATTCTACTTTTAACAAACAACTTTGTGTGGATAATCACACAACCATTACAACTATAATTACTTTATTCGAAAACCAGGGCAATTAATTATTCACCAAAACGGGTTTTAGTTTCGATTTGTTATCTATAAAGCACTCTGTCTACGTTACGAGCCCCTACATGGATCACCAGTTTTTATGAGATTCTCTTGGGTTGGGTAAATATCCTAATAAAAGACATTAAGAACCAGTAACCTTACTCAAAATAATATTGTTTTTATCGTGGTTAAATAATACAAAACTTTCTATTTTTGTTTGCTTATCTAATTTAATATAGTTTCCTAACTTATTATCATAAATAGTATCTATACTAATTTACCTAAAAATTAGCATTAGTAAACTACGAGTCACTTTAATCAATTGTTATCTTGAGAATTAGGAGATTTTGTGGCCAAAAGATTATTTTGCTAGATAAACACAGTAAAAGAGCCGGCCACAAATAATGGCTATAACCGAAATTGATTATAGCCATTATTAAAGATTATAGTGTATTAAAAATTATAATGTGTTGAGTTTTAGAATATTTTCTATTCAAAGCTATTCTTCATCATCATTATCAATTGCGATAACCGGACCAGAATCCTGACCTTTTGCGCTGACATCGCGGTCAACAAATTCAATCACGGCCATCGGCGCATTATCCCCATGGCGAAAACCAGCCTTCATAATCCGGATATATCCACCAGAACGTTCCGCATATCGCGGGCCAATTGTATCAAAAAGTTTTTTGGCCATATCATTGTCACGTATCCGCGCAACAGCAAGGCGTCGCATATGCAGCGCTTTGTTACTGTCTTTATCAGCGTTTTTTGCCAATGTGACTAATTTCTCAACGATCGGACGCAACTCCTTTGCTTTTGGCAAAGTCGTTGTAATCTGTTCGTGCTTAATCAACGACGCCGCCATATTCGCAAACATGGCTTTACGGTGTTCGTGGGTTCTATTTAGTTTACGGTGTGCAACGCCATGACGCATGGCTAGGCTCCTTCAATTCGGGTCTTAATGACCAAACTATTGGTCGTGACTATTATTCGTCGTATTTTTTAGCGAGTTCTTCAATATTATCCGGCGGCCAATCAGGCACTTCCATTCCAAGGTGCAAACCAAGACCAGCCAGTATTTCCTTGATCTCGTTTAAAGACTTACGGCCAAAATTCGGTGTACGTAGCATTTCGCCTTCTGTCTTCTGTATCAAATCACCGATATAAACGATATTATCATTTTTCAAGCAATTTGCTGATCGCACTGACAGTTCCAGTTCATCAACCTTGCGCAATAATGCAGGATTAAATGGAAGCTCTTCGCGTGTGGCTTCACCCACATCACTTTTAGGCTCATCAAAATTAACAAATATCTGCAATTGATCTTGCATAATACGCGCAGCATAAGCCGCCGCATCATCAGGGCTAACAGATCCATCCGTATCAATATCAAGTATCAGGCGATCATAATCCAGAATTTGCCCCTCACGCGTATTCTCCACGCGGTAGGCAACTCTGGTCACCGGACTATAAAGGCTATCAATAGGAATTAAGCCGATTGGCGCATCATCAGGTCGATTGCGATCAGCTGGCACATAGCCTTTCCCGATATTCACAACAAGTTCCATGCGCAAAGATGCACCTTCATCAAGGTGACAAATAACATGATTTTTGTTTAATACTTCAACCGAAGAAGTTTCTTCAATATCGGCTGCCGTAACAGGTCCTGGCGTATCTTTACGTAAGACAAGACGCCGTGGGCCTTCCGTATGCATGCGTAATGCAAGCTGTTTAATATTTAATACAATATCTGTTACATCTTCGCGCACACCGGGAATCGATGAAAACTCGTGCACAACCCCATCAACCTGAATGGAAGTAACAGCAGCCCCTTGCAGAGATGACATTAAAATTCGGCGTAACGCATTCCCAAGGGTTAGTCCAAAACCGCGTTCAAGGGGTTGAGCAACCAAACTAGCGCGACGAGAAGGGTCAGCACCATGGGTAATTTCCAGATTATTAGGCTTTATTAATTCTTGCCAGTTTTTTTCAAGCACTTGAATGCTCCGTATTATTTTATCCCGCTTTACGGGTATTAAAAAAATCAATCACGAAAGTTTTCTAAAATGTTTTTTGAATACACTTCAAAAAAAACCTTGTCATTAAACGCTGTAATTTATTTCATACTCTTTATACTGATTTATTGTCGTTTATACTCTACGGCGTTTACGCGGGCGACAACCATTATGCGGTATCGGTGTGACGTCACGTATCATTTGCACAACCAAACCGGCAGCTTGAAGGGCCCGAAGCGCGCTTTCACGGCCAGAACCCGGGCCACGCACATCAACATTCACGGTTTTCAATCCATGTTCCATTGCTTTTTTAGCAGCGTCTTCGGCCGCCAATTGCGCAGCATAAGGTGTGGATTTACGAGAGCCTTTAAAGCCCATTCCGCCAGCAGAAGACCAAGCAATCGCATTGCCTTGCTCATCCGTGATTGTCACCATGGTATTGTTAAAAGATGCATTCACGTGCACCACACCAGAAGAAATATTTTTACGCTCACGACGTTTAACGCGTCCAGTTGTTGGCGATTTAGCCATAATTCAAATCCTTATTTCTTCTTACCGGCGATGGCTTTTGCAGGCCCTTTACGGGTACGCGCATTTGTGTGGGTGCGTTGTCCGCGAACCGGTAAACCACGTCTATGGCGTAAACCACGATATGACCCCTGATCCATTAAACGTTTGATATTCACCGCAACCTCACGGCGTAAATCACCTTCCACAACATGGTCACGGTCAATGGCTTCACGGATTCTAAGAACCTCAGCGTCAGAAAGCTCATTCACACGACGTTCCAATGGAATGTCGGTAGCTTTGCACAGTTCCAGCGCCTTAGCCGCTCCGATACCGTGGATATAGCGTAATGCGATAGGCACTCGCTTATTAGTTGGAATATTGACACCTGCAATACGGGCCACGTTCTACCTCACTCAAAAATTAGTTTCCGCCAAACACGAAAATCTGCCAAAATTATAAAACACTTAAATCACCTGATTTTAGGCACTTTAAGTAGTTCCACAAGTAATGACAGGAACTGCGGATATAGACCCGCATTGCTCCTGCCGTCAACTCCTATTGCGCTTAGAAGCACAATAATTCGCCTCTAAACCATCCAGAACACCATCTAGCTGCTCTGCAACTTCTTCAACACTGCCCATACCGTCAACTTTGTGTAATTTGCCCTGTTCTTCATAATAGGGAATCAACGGCGCCGTTTGGTCTCTATAGACTTTTTGGCGATAGCGGAATGTATCTTCATTATCATCATCACGTAACTGGCCACCCGCAGCTTTTGTCTCCGCAATACGGGTATTTAGGCGCTCTACAAGCTCATCCTCATTGACCACAAGCTCGATCACCCCATCCAGCGTGCGCCCTTGCGCGGCCAATACATGATCAATCATCTCTGCCTGACCCAAGGTGCGCACCGCGCCATCCAGAATAAATCCGTTATCACAATCGCGCTTTTGAATACGATTTGTGATCATGCCTTCAATAATATCGTCAGAAACCAAATCACCCTTGGCGATGATTTCTTGTGCCTTTAAACCCAATGGTGTACCATTTTTGATTTCAGCCCGAAACATATCACCCGTAGCCAGTTGGGGTATACCGCGCGTTTCAACCAATCGTTTGGCTTGTGTGCCTTTGCCAGCACCAGGAGGTCCAAGGAGTATTAAAATCATCGCTGACGCCCACCTCGTAACTTGGATTTCTTGATTAAGCTTTCATATTGCTGCGCCACCAGATGGCCTTGGATTTGTGACACCGTATCCAACGTCACGGACACCACAATCAACAAGGAGGTTCCACCAATATAGACCGGAATTTGCGAATAATTCAGCCTTAAGAATTCAGGCAATAAACACACAAATGTCAAATAGGCAGCGCCAATAACCGTTAACCGCGTCACCATATAATCAAGATAATCCGCTGTGCGGGGGCCCGGGCGATAGCCTTGAATAAAACCGCCATTTCTCTTTAGATTATCTGCCACATCTTCGGTGTTGAACACCACTGAAGTGTAGACAAAAGCAAACAAGATGATTCCGACCCCATAAGTCAGGATATAAGCAGGTCGCCCAGGCGCAAACATAGTGGTAAAATCTTGCAACCAGATGGGTGACCCCTCACCCACGGCAGCGCCAATGGTCGCCGGTAAAATTAATATCGAAGAAGCGAAAATAGGCGGGATCACACCAGAAATATTAAGCTTCATCGGCAAGTGTGATTTCTCGCCTTGGGTCATGCGATTACCCACTTGTCGGCGTGGATATTGAACCAATAACCGCCGTTGCGAGCGCTCAATAAACACCACAAACGCAATCAATGCCAAGCTAAGAACAATCACTAAAAGAACAATCGCAGGAGGTAATCCCCCTTGGCGGCCAAGATCTAAAAGACCAACAACTGCGCGGGGAAGCTCCGCCACAATGCCGGCAAAGATAATCAAGGAAACCCCGTTGCCAATACCGCGAGAGGTTATCTGCTCCCCTAACCATAACAGGAACATCACGCCGCCAACCAAAGTAACGGTAGTCGTAAAGAGGAAAAACGGTCCCGGATTAGCAACCACACCCGGACTAGACTGCAGGCTAACAGCAATAAAGAACCCCTGCACAATGGCCAGAAAGACCGTTAGATAGCGGGTATATTGATTGATTTGACGCCGCCCCTGTTCCCCTTCTTTTTTGATAGCTTCCAAAGAGGGTATAACAGCCGTCATCAGCTGCATAATAATCGAGGCCGAAATATAAGGCATGATATTCAAGGCAAAGATCGCCATCCGTTCAACAGCGCCGCCTGCAAAGATATTAAGCGTACCCAGTAGTCCGGTGGTTTGACTTTGAAAATTCGAAGCAAAAGCAGACGCATTAATACCGGGTATAGGGATAAACGTTCCAAGGCGATAAACTACCAAGGCCCCTAATGCGAATAATAAAC
Source organism: uncultured Parvularculaceae bacterium (assembly GCA_938015425.1). GTDB lineage: Bacteria > Pseudomonadota > Alphaproteobacteria > Caulobacterales > Parvularculaceae > CALLPQ01. The sequence continues at coordinate 8,337 of CALLPQ010000070.1, forward strand.
GCTTTTTTAGCTCTTCGGCTTTCGCAAAAGAAGAGAAGCTAAGATTAGAAGCAAACTGTTCCGCTGCTGACGTCATGAAAAATTCTGCCTATCTTTTTCAAATCTATTTCAGGCCCTATAATCAAGGTTTTGCCTAAATTTACCGCATAAATGCAAAAGGTACGCTATTTCAAATCTGCGACACCTGATCATCCATCTATATAACCAGCTCTCCAATAAGACTCTGCAACAGGGCAACGTCAATGAGGACTGCAAACATCACTACAAACACCATCACTACAAACACCTATGTGGCAAATGCTAAAAGGATTTCAAGACGTATTAAAATGAAATCACAAAAAGCCGATAATATGGTTATTTTGCCTGTTTGCGGATTTTCGCTACCAATTTTTGATCGACTTTAGAGCGTGGTTCACCGCCATCAATCATTTCTTGTGCTTGAACAACCCATTCTTCTTTTTCAGCTTGGGCACTAACACCAAGACTGTCAAACAAAGCCGCCCGTTTATCTTCACTTAAAGCCACGAGCTGGGTTAGCTTGGAAATACCCTCAGCCTCTAACGCTTTTTCTGTTTTAGGGCCAATGCCATCAATCAGCACAATCAAGTCGATATCGTCACTAAAAGCATTATCACCACCAGAAGAAGACGCGCTGACTGCAACGATTGTGACGGTGCCGCCCGCTTTCTCGATAACCGCTTTTGCGCCTGCAGAGGCATGGGCCGCTTCAATAGAAATTTTAGCAGATAAATCACCAGTGCCTAATACGCGCAAGCCGTCATGGGCCCTGCGAATAACGCCAGCTGCAATAAGTGTTTCAGCAGTGATAGGGTTTTTAGCGTCTAGCTTACCGGCATCAATTGCTTGTTGTAAGCGGCCAATATTAACCTCGACAAATTTTGAACGATTAGGTTTGTTAAATCCACGCTTTGGTAAACGCATATAAAGGGGCATCTGGCCGCCTTCAAATGCGCGAATACCGGAAACACCAGACCGTGATTTTTGGCCCTTTACACCGCGCCCACCAGTTTTGCCTTTACCGGAACCAATACCACGACCAACACGTGTACGGATTTTGCGAGCGCCTTTATTATCAGCTAATTGATTAAGTTTCATTTCATCCTCGACTTTCGACAGACCGTGCTGCCTCGCCTTTTATGTTAATTAATGGAAAAAAATAATCTATGCGATTACTCTTCTACAATCTCGACCATGTGAGAGACTTTTCTAATCATACCGCGTACTGACGGTGTGTCTTCTAGTTCACTCACTTTATGCATTTTATTTAATCCAAGACCAATCAATGTTGCACGTTGATCTTGTGGACGCCTGATCGGGCTTCCAGTTTGTCTGACTTTTAATGTTTTTTTAGCCGCCATGATTAAGCTCCTTCGCTTACGGCAGGTGCCGTAGTTTCGGATTGACGACGCACCAGAATTTCCGAAACCTTTTTTCCACGCTTGGAAGCGATAGAGCGCGGGCTCGTCTGGTTTTTAAGCGCATCAACTGTTGCCCGAACCATGTTATAAGGATTAGCGGAGCCAAGCGATTTGGCCACAACGTCTTGAACCCCAAGGGTTTCAAAAATCGCCCGCATTGGGCCACCAGCAATAATACCCGTCCCTGGAGGGGCCGCGCGTAATACCACCTTACCAGCACCGTGACGACCATAAGCATCATGATGCAATGTGCGTCCTTCACGAAGGGGGACACGAATTAAATTACGTTTTGCCTCTTGTGTTGCTTTACGAATAGCTTCTGGCACCTCACGGGCTTTACCTTTACCAAAACCTACGCGGCCTTTTTGATCGCCAACAACAACCAATGCAGCAAAACCAAAATTCTTACCGCCTTTAACAACCTTGGCCACACGGTTAATCGCAACGAGCTTATCAACAAACTCATCGCGCTCTTCGCGATCATTATTTTTGCCGCGACCCCGGCCTCTTTTTTCTTCACGTGCCATGCTAATAACTCCTTCAATACCGATCTAAAATTTCAGACCGGCTTCGCGTGCAGCTTCAGCAACAGCTTTCACACGACCATGATAAATATAACCGCCTCGGTCAAAAACCACTTCACTAACGCCGGCTTTAATAGCCCGCTCAGCAACCAGTTTCCCGATCGCAGTCGCCGTATCAACGTCAGAGCCTTTGCCAATCTTGCCTTTTAATTCAGTCTCTAAACTTGATGCGGAAGCGATAGTAACGCCAGCGCGGTCATCAATAAGTTGAACTGAAATATTTTTGGACGAGCGAAAAACAGAAAGCCGGGGCCGCCCATTATTCACTTTGGCAAGCTTTGAGCGAACCCGACCGCCGCGACGCTTTAACATTACTTTAGCTGAAGTAGCCATAATTTTTTTCCTTAAACATCTGATATCCAAACCATAACCGGAGCCATTTGGCCAATTCGGGAAGGGATCAACGATATTATTTCTTCTTAATTACTTCTTCTTACCTTCTTTGCGGAAGATATACTCATCTTTATATTTAACACCTTTACCTTTATAAGGCTCGGGTGGTCTAAACGCGCGAATTTCAGCAGCGATCTGCCCTACACGTTGCTTATCAATACCAGATACGATCACTTCAGTAGGTTTTGGTGCCTGAATTTTCACATCATCAGGAACCGGATAATCCACATCATGGGAAAACCCGAGAGCCAAACTAAGCGAAGACCCCTTCATTTGCGCACGGTAACCAACACCAACCAATTCAAGTTCTTTTGTGAAGCTATTCGCAACACCATCAATCAGATTTGCAATCTGTGTACGGCTCATCCCCCACATAGAGCGAGCAGCCTTTGACTGATCCACTGGCTTCACCAAAACGCCATCACTTTCCAAGGTGACAGTGCACAGGTCACTAATAACAAGCTCACGCTCGCCCTTAGGGCCTTTTGCCTTAACACTCTGGCCGTCGACATTAACGGTTACACCGTTAGTCACTGCTATAATTTTTTTACCGATGCGGGACATGGGCCCTATCCTTTATTCGTTCTACTCAGTGTCGTTCGTTACTTTTGTCATTAATAATTATCGTTCCTTGAAACGAAATCAAAATTAATAAACCTGACAAAGAATCTCGCCACCAACATTTGCTTCGCGCGCTGCCTGATCTGACATCACACCTTTAGGTGTTGAAATAATTGAAATACCTAGGCCATTACGAACAGGTGTTAATTCATTAACCGCAGAATAAACCCGCCGACCCGGCTTTGATATTCTTTTAATTGATTGAATAACAGGCGTTCCTTCGGAATATTTAAGCTCAACTTCAATCGTTGGCTTATCGCCTTCTTTTTCAACGCGTGTATAGCCGCGAATATATCCTTCTGACTGAAGAACATCAAGCACCCAAGCCCTTAGTTTAGAGGCCGGCACACTCATATTGTCATGGCGACGCATCTGCGCATTGCGGATACGGGTAATCAAATCGCCTACTGGATCATTTATCGACATGGATTTTATACTCCTTACCAGCTTGACTTAACAAGGCCTGGAATTTTTCCATCCGAACCTAATTGACGAAGCGCAATCCGCGACATCTTCATTTTACGATAATACCCACGCGGACGGCCAGTCACCAAACAGCGATTACGAATTCGCGTTTTGGACGAGTTGCGAGGAAGTTCAGCAAGTTTTAAAACCGCTTGAAACTTTGCTTCATCAGCAGAATTTTCGTCTTTTATAATTGCTTTAAGAGCTTCACGTTTTGCCTCAAACTTATCTGCCATACGGCGACGTTTAAGATCGCGTTCAACCATTGCTTTTTTAGCCATTTAGTCCTCCGTTAAGACCGGTTTCCATTTTCAAAATTAAAAATGGACCTCGCCTTGTTGGCTGTTATTTCCGAAAGGGAAAGTTAAATTCTTTAAGTAATGCTTTTGCCTGTTCATCATTATCTGCTGTTGTGCACACAACAATGTCCATGCCCCGGATTTTATCAACTTTATCATAGTCAATTTCCGGAAATACGAGTTGTTCTTTTAAACCCATGGCATAATTGCCCCGGCCATCAAAACTTTTGCCATTTAATCCGCGAAAGTCACGAACCCGAGGAAGGGCAATTGTTACCAAGCGATCAATGAATTCATACATGCGATCTTTACGTAAAGTCACCTTAACGCCGATCGCCATACCATCACGCAGTTTAAAACCAGCGATTGATTTCTTTGATTTGGTGATCACTGGTTTTTGACCCGCAATCAGCAGCATATCATTATAAGCAGATTCAACAGCTTTACGGTCATTAACCGCATCGCCAACACCCATATTGATGACAACCTTATCAAGTTTAGGCATCATCATCTGGTTGCTGAATTTAAACTGCTCTTGCAGATTAGCACGTATAACATCATTATACTGTGTTTTAAGCCGTGGGATATAAGTTGCTTCAGCCATCGATTACCTCACCGGATTTTTTAGCAACGCGAACTTTTTTGCGATCATCGCCTTCGCCTTGAAAAACAAATCCAACTTTGGTTGCACCGCCCTCTTTCGGGTCTTTAAGCGCAACATTAGAAATATGCATTTTTGCTTCGCGAGAAATAATTCCACCCTCGCTTGTCGCTGTTTGTTTCTGGTGACGACGGATCATATTAATCCCCTTCACCGTAATGCGGTCTTCTTGTGGATGAACAGCGAGAACTTCGCCTTCCGATCCACGATCCTTGCCCGCAAGAACAAGCACACGATCACCTTTTTTGATCTTCGCTGCCATCGTCATTAACCTCTTAAAGTACTTCAGGTGCCAAAGACACGATTTTCATGTGGTTAGACGCCCGTAATTCGCGCGTAACCGGTCCAAAAATACGAGTGCCAATTGGCTCTTTATTCGCATTTATCAATACTGCTGCATTACGATCAAAACGAATGACTGAACCATCACGGCGCATAATATCTTTCGCCGTCCGTACAACCACAGCCTTCATCACCGCACCCTTTTTAACGCGTCCTCGCGGTGCTGCCTCTTTAACAGACACCACAATGATATCGCCAACTGATGCGTATTTGCGTTTAGCACCGCCCAATACCTTGATGCACTGAACGCTTTTGGCACCGGAATTGTCGGCAACATCCAATACTGTTTGCATCTGGATCATAATGATCTTCCTTTAGGCTCAATGCCTCTTATTCGTTAATCTTCTAAATCGTCTATCTAGTTATCATTTGGTTTAAAAATTGTCTTAAGAAACTGAGACAATAAAATTGGGCAAACCAAACCCGAAATCACGTTTTAACCTTTTGAGTTAGCGCCTTTACCCTTTAGAGCCTTTACCCTTTAGAGCCTGCGCCTATGACTTCCCAGGTTTTTAGTTTGGATTTTGGTTTACATTCCTGAATGCGAACCAAATCACCAGACTTGAATTTATTTGCTTCATCATGAGCATGGAACCGCTTTGTACGACGCATTGTTTTCTTCAAAAGTGGATGTGTAAAAACACGTTCCACCCGAACAACAACAGTTTTGTCGCCTTTGTCACTTACCACTGACCCTTGAAGGATACGTTTTGGCATAGCTTAATCCTCTTGCCTTAACTGGCTTTAACTTTTTCGCCCAAAATGGTTTTCACCCGGGCAATATCACGTTTAATTTTTGATACTTGATCTGTTTTTTCTAACTGACCTGAAGCCGCTTGAAAACGCAGATTAAATTGTTCTTTCTTAAGTTGAAGAAGCTTGTCGCCCAACTCATCAACTGACATATCGCGTATAGCAGATGCTTTCATCTCAACCTCTCCTATTCACCGATGCGGCGCACAATGCGCGTTTTAATAGGCAGTTTAGCAGCCCCAAGAGACAATGCCTCACGTGCAACTTCTTCTGACACACCATCAATCTCGAACATGATGCGGCCCGGCTTAACCCGCGCTGCCCAATATTCTGGAGAGCCTTTACCTTTACCCATCCGGACCTCTGTCGGTTTCTTTGACACAGGCACATCGGGGAAAATTCTAATCCAGACACGACCAGCCCGTTTCATAGCGCGGGTAATCGCCCGGCGCGTTGCCTCGATCTGGCGAGACGTAATCCGCTCAGGTTCTAAAGCCTTCAGTCCATAAGATCCAAAATTAAGATCCGTACCACCTTTGGCAAGGCCCTTAATCCGGCCTTTGTGCTGTTTGCGGAACTTGGTCCGTTTCGGTTGCAGCATCTTTTTTTCTCCTGCCTATAATCAGGCACTAATAAATAACTTAACTCACTTAAATTCTAGCAATCCGTTTAACGGTCACGGTTTTGAGGCCGTCTTTCACCAGAACTCACATTTCCTGTTTGGGCTTCAATCACACGGCGCTCTTGGGCCATAGGATCATGCTCCATAATCTCACCTTTAAATATCCAAACTTTGATACCAATCGCACCATAAGTCGTGCGCGCAGTTGCAACACCATAATCAATGTCCGCACGCAGAGTATGCAAAGGAACACGCCCTTCACGATACCATTCCATCCGCGCAATTTCTGCGCCGCCTAAACGACCTGATACATTACAACGAATGCCTAAAGCACCCATACGCTGTGATGTTTGCATCGCCCGTTTCATCGCACGGCGAAAGGCAACCCGACGTTCCAATTGCTGCCCGATATTCTCAGCAACCAATGTCGCGTCGATTTCAGGTTTGCGAATCTCGACGATATTCAAAAATGTTTCAGATGAAGATAGTTTAGTAAGCTCTAATCTAAGCTTTTCAATATCCGCACCTTTTTTACCAATCACCACCCCAGGGCGCGCCGTATAAATCGTCACACGGCATTTTCTGTGTGGGCGCTCAATAACAATCCGGGAGACACCAGCAGCTTCAAGACGCTTTTCAAGATATTTGCGGATCGCAAGATCTTCATGTAGCAAATCGCCATAAGTCCCTTTGTCGGAATACCAGCGGGAATCCCAAGTTCGGTTAATACCAAGGCGCAAGCCGATCGGGTTTACTTTCTGACCCATTAGGCGGCCTCCTCAACTTGTTTTACAACAATCGTAATTTCAGCAAATGGTTTCAAAATCTTACCTGTGCGACCACGTGCGCGCGGACGCCAGCGTTTCATGACCAGATTTTTACCAACGAATGCACGGTCAACAACCAATGCATCAATATCAAGATCATGATTGTTTTCTGCGTTTGCTATGGCGCTTTCCAATACTTTCTTAACCTCAATCGCAACACGCTTGCGAGAGAATGTTAGATCAGCCAAAGCATTGCTTACCTTCTTGCCACGGATCATCTGTGCCACAAGATTTAACTTTTGCGGTGAAGTCTTAATCATTTTCCCTTTAGCCATTGCCTGACTATCAGAATAACGACGTTCATTTTTCGCCTTACCCATGACTATTTCCTCCGCGCTTTTTTATCAGCACCATGGCCGAAATATGTACGAGTCGGAGAGAATTCACCCATTTTATGACCAACCATATCTTCGGTAATATGAACGGGAATAAACTTCTGACCGTTATAAACATTGAATGTAAGCCCAACAAATTGAGGCAGAATAGTTGACCGGCGAGACCAGGTCTTCACTCCGCCTTTATGTTTGCCTTCCGTTGCTTCCTCAGCTTTCTTGAGGAGGTAACGATCAACAAATGGGCCTTTCCAGACTGAACGTGGCATATTTAGTTTCTCCGGATCGCTTATTTCTTACGTGCGTGACGCGAACGTATAATTAATTTATCAGATTGTTTATTACTGCGGGTGCGGGCACCTTTAGTTGGTTTACCCCAAGGGCTAACAGGGTGACGGCCACCAGATGTTCTGCCCTCGCCACCACCATGAGGGTGATCAACAGGGTTCATAACAACACCGCGCACAGAAGGGCGAATGCCTTTATGGCGATTACGTCCAGCTTTACCCATATTCTGGTTCATATTATCGGCGTTTGAAACCGCGCCAACAGTGGCAATACAAGCACCGGGGATAAGTCTTACCTCTCCAGATTGCAGCCTTACCTGTGCCATAGCACCATCACGGCCAACCAATTGGGAATAAGTTCCGGCGGCACGAGCGAGTTGCCCCCCTTTACCCGGTTTCATTTCCACATTGTGAACAATGGTACCAACCGGAATGTTTTTAAGGGGCATTGCGTTGCCAGGTTTAATATCAACCTTTTCACCAGCGATAACCTTATCACCAACACTTAAACGCTGGGGTGCCAAAATATAAGACAATTCGCCATCAAGATATTTTATCAAAGCGATGAAGGCGGTCCGGTTTGGATCATATTCCAAACGCTCTACCTTTGCTTCAATATCGAATTTACGACGTTTAAAATCAACTTGACGATATGCTTTTTTGGCACCGCCACCACGTCGGCGCATCGTAATACGCCCTTTATTATTCCGGCCACCATTAGAAGATAAACCTTCTGTAAGTGTTTTTTCCGGTTTGCCTTTCCATAACTCGCTACGGTCGACCAAAACCAGTTGGCGACGCGAGGGAGTCGTTGGATTAAATTTTCTTAGCGCCATGATGAATGTCCGTATCAGTGCATAAGTGTTTCAAAAATTCGAACCTTAAAGGCCCGTCGTGATATCAATTGTATGACCATCTTCTAATGTGATAATGGCTTTTTTAACCGTTGTTCTCGTATAACGATGCCCACGGAATAGTTTTTGTTTTCCTTTAAGTCTTAGCGTGTTCACGGCTTTAACTTTTACTTTGAAAAGCCCTTCAACCGCTTGGCTAATCTCTGGCTTCGTAGCCTCTAAAGGCACGCGGAAAACCACTTGATTATTTTCGCCAGCCATTGTCGACTTTTCGGTAATGATTGGCGCAATCAATGTATTGTAATATTTTTCAGTCGCACTCATTTTAATCTCTCTTCCAGCCCTGCAACAGCTGCTTTCGTGAGAATTAATTTCTCACGGCGAAGAATGTCATAAACATTCGCGCCCACTACCGGCAAAACATCAACATTAGGAATATTACGGGCAGCCAAGCCAAAGTTTTCATTAACCTCGGTATCAACAACCAATGCATTACTAACGCCTAATTTTTCGAAGGCCTGCACTAATTCTTTGGTCTTACTTTCTTTGATTGCCGCATCATCAACAATGACCAATTCACCAGCAATTTGCTTTGCTGATAAAGCGTGACGCAGAGCCAAAGCGCGTACTTTTTTAGGTAAACCGATTGCAAAACTACGTGGACTAGGTCCATGCGCTTTACCACCACCGACAAAGATTGGCGCTTTACGATCACCGTGACGGGCACCGCCGCCACCTTTTTGGTTACCGAATTTTTTGCCAGTGCGGTTTACTTCATTACGCTGTTTTGCGTTATGGGTACCTTGTTGGCGTTTTGCTTGTTGATACACAACACAGCGATGCAAAATATCTTTACGTGGCTCCAAGCCAAAAACCGAGTCATCAAGATCAATCGATCCGGATTTCTTGGCGCCATCAAAAGAGAGAATATCTGCTTTCATTATGCGTCTCCCTGAGATTTAAGAATTTTAGCAACCAAGTCTTGATCAACCTTTGACCGCGGCGCTCCGCCATCAATCATTTCTTGCGCCTGAACAACCCATTCTTGCTTTTCAGCCTGATCCGCAACACCTAATTTTTCGAACAATGCGGCACGCGCATCATCATCAAGAGCTACAAGCTGTGTAAGTTTTTCAACGCCTTCGGCTTTCAAAGCTTCTTCCGTTTTCGGACCAATACCATCAATCAAAACAATTAGATCGATGGCATCGTTAAACCCGCCAGCATCTGCTTTTGGTTTATTATCTGATGGTTTCTCACTTGCTGTCTTCTCGCGAAGGGCACCGGGCAAAGGAACATCCGCAGGCAATGGACGCTTAACCGCATCTTTAATCATAACCCAGCCACCGGCAGATCCGGGGACAGCGCCTTTAATTAAGACCAGACCACGCTCTTCTTCAGTGCGGACAATTTCCAGATTTTGCGTAGTACGACGCTTGGCACCCATATGGCCAGCCATCTTTTTACCTTTGAAAACCTTACCGGGGTCTTGGCACTGACCCGTTGAACCGTGCGATCTGTGAGAGATCGAAACACCGTGAGTTGCGCGCAAACCGCCAAAATTATGACGTTTCATCGCACCGGCAAAACCCTTACCGATTGTAATACCGGTGACATCAACCTTTTGGCCAATGATAAAATGTTTTGCTGATAGTTCAGCACCAACTTCAATCAAATTTTCCGGTGAAACCCGAAATTCAGCCAACTTCATTTTAGGCTCTACATTCGCTTGCGCAAATTGCCCACGCAATGCCTTGTTTGTGCGTTTAACCTTACGCACGCCAGAACCAAGCTGAAGCGCCGTATAGCCATTTTTTTCTTCTGTACGCTGACCAGTCACTTGGCAACCTTCAAGTTGCAACACAGTCACTGGCACATGTGTACCATCTTCAAGGTATATACGTGTCATACCCATTTTTTTTGCAATAAGACCCGTGCGCATGGCCAGTCCCTTTCGGCTCATTATTCTAAATTAGGCACCAAGCCTGATTTCAACATCAACACCAGCGGATAGATCAAGCTTCATCAGCGCATCTACAGTTTGTGGTGTTGGATCAACAATATCTAAAACTCTTTTATGCGTGCGCATTTCAAACTGCTCACGGCTTTTCTTATTCACGTGCGGCGACCGGTTTACCGTATATTTCTCAATACGCGTCGGTAACGGTATCGGACCTCGAATTTGGGCCCCAGTGCGTTTAGCCGTGGCGACAATCTCTTTGGTCGAAGCGTCAAGAACCCGATGGTCGAACGCTTTAAGCCTAATGCGGATATTTTGTTGCATGATATTTCAGACGCTTCGTTTTAATTAATTCAAACTTTATTCCAAAAACAAACACGGGCCTCACTACAAGACCCGTGTTTATTAAATTTTATTCTACGATTTTCGCAACGATACCAGCACCAACTGTGCGGCCGCCTTCACGAATAGCAAAACGTAGTTTTTCCTCCATCGCGATCGGCACAATAAGTTCTACATTCACTTCAACATTGTCACCAGGCATAACCATTTCAACGCCTTCTTTAAGCGTAACAACACCGGTCACATCCGTTGTACGGAAGTAGAATTGTGGGCGATAATTCGTAAAGAATGGAGTGTGACGTCCGCCTTCATCTTTTGTCAGAATATAGGCTTCGGCAACAAACTTTGTGTGCGGCGTAACAGACGCAGGCTTACAAAGAACCTGACCACGCTCAACAGCTGTACGCTCGATGCCACGTAGAAGAACACCAACATTGTCACCCGCTTCACCGCGATCAAGCAGTTTACGGAACATTTCAACACCCGTACAAGTAGTTTTTTGAGTATCTTTAATGCCAATGATTTCTAGCTCATCACCTACATTCACAACACCGCGTTCAACACGGCCAGTTACCACTGTACCACGACCTGAAATCGAGAATACATCCTCAATCGGCAATAGGAACGGCATATCCACCGGACGTTCTGGTGTCGGGATATAGCTGTCAACAGCTTCCATCAATTCTTTAATGGCGTTCTCGCCGATTTCAGGTGTTTTACCTTCCATCGCTGCCAAAGCCGAACCCTTAACGATCGGAATATCATCACCAGGGAAATCATAAGATGAAAGAAGTTCGCGGATTTCCATCTCGACAAGTTCGATCAATTCTTCGTCGTCAACCTGATCAACTTTATTCATGAAAACAACGATCGCAGGCACACCAACCTGACGCGCTAGCAAAATGTGCTCGCGTGTTTGTGGCATTGGACCATCAGCAGCATTCACAACCAAAATAGCGCCATCCATTTGCGCGGCACCCGTAATCATGTTTTTCACATAATCAGCGTGTCCCGGACAATCAACGTGCGCATAGTGACGATTATCAGTTTCATATTCAACGTGTGCAGTTGAAATAGTGATACCACGCGCTTTTTCTTCAGGAGCGCCATCAATTTCATCATAGGCTCTGAAATCACCAAAATATTTAGTGATTGCCGCTGTCAAAGTTGTTTTACCGTGGTCAACGTGACCGATAGTGCCAACATTAGCGTGGGGTTTATTACGTTCAAACTTTTCTTTAGCCATCTTAATTTCTCCGTCTTTGACGACCGTCGTTAATCTCTATGTTTAAAATCTTAGTACTTCTAATCTTAGTGTTAATTCTCACCCAATTCAGCGGGCTCGTCATACACCCAAAAGGCCTATCCTGTCACCCAAAAGGCTTACCCTGCCAAACGGGCTTTTACTTCTTCCTCAACTGCTTTCGGCACAAGCGCATAATGATCGAATAGCATTGTGTAATTCGCACGCCCTTGCGTTGCCGACCTTAGGTTATTCACGTAACCGAACATATTTGCAAGAGGCACCATCGCATGAACCACATTTGCATTTCCGCGCATTTCCTGATCATGAATTTGACCACGTCGTGAATTCAAATCACCAATCACCGATCCGGTATATTCTTCCGGCGTTACAACTTCAACCTTCATCACCGGCTCAAGTAAGGATAGACCAAGCTCACCCTTATGCTCACGCATCGCACCGCGCGCCGCAATTTCAAAAGCAAGTACGGAACTATCAACATCGTGAAAGGCACCATCATAAAGTTCGATTTTGAAATCCAAAATCGGGAAGCCCATTAACAAGCCAGCTTCACGGATTGATTTAATGCCTTTTTCAACACCCGGAATAAATTCCTTAGGAATAGCACCACCAACAATCTTGCTTTCAAACTCATAGCCTGAACCAGGCTCCAGAGGAATAACGCGGAACTTAACGCGAGCAAATTGACCGGAACCACCAGATTGCTTCTTGTGGGTATAATCAATAGCAACTTCTTTCGTGATCTTCTCACGGTAGGCCACTTGCGGAGCACCAATATTGGCTTCCACTTTAAATTCACGTTTCATCCGGTCAACAAGGATATCAAGGTGAAGCTCACCCATTCCTTTAATAATTGTTTGACCTGACTCTTCATCAGAGCTCACCCGGAAAGAAGGATCTTCCGCCGCTAAACGCTGTAGCGCAATACCCATTTTTTCTTGGTCTGCTTTGGTTTTTGGCTCAACAGCCAACTCAATAACAGGATCAGGAAATTCCATACGCTCAAGGATAACCGGATTTTGCGCATCGCACAGCGTATCACCCGTCGTGGTATCTTTAAGACCTGCAATCGCCACAATATCACCAGCGCGAGCTTCTTTAATATCCTCACGGTCGTCAGAGTGCATCATATACATCCGACCAACGCGTTCTTTCTTGCCCTTAACGGTATTCAAGATCGAACCACCCTGCTCCATCACACCAGAATATAACCGGCAAAATGTCAAAGAACCAACAAACGGGTCATTCATAATCTTAAAGGCAAGCATTGAAAGAGGCTCATCATCAGATGAAGCCCGAACCATATCTTCCTCAGTGTCAGGATGAATACCTTTAATTGAAGGAACCTCAACAGGGCTTGGCAAATAATCCACAACCGCATCCAACATAGGTTGAACACCTTTGTTTTTAAAAGC
>CALLPQ010000071.1 GCA_938015425.1 uncultured Parvularculaceae bacterium
ATATGGACATGACTTAGTCTGATCGCTATCTATCCTAAAGACATTAAAGGACGTAAACTTAAATTATAATCTTTATTAATTATTAGATGGGGTTGGAACAGGGCAATGAAAAGGCAAAAAGTGTTATTTTTTGGCGTGCCCGTCATTGTCATAGGCATATTTTTACTGGGAAGCTATATTTTTCAAGATAATATCAGCCGATTTTTCATTAACCCCAGAATACCCTTTCAAACCAGCCCCACTCCCCCCAAGCCCGATTATGATCTTCCCCAATCTTGGGTGCTGTGGCGCGAAGGTTCGCAGCAACCCCCTCCCGCACCGGAGGGAGAAACAGCTACTAAAAAGCCCCCCCAAGCTGTCGATATCTTCTATGTTCATGGGACCACCTATTCCAACAGGAAAACTTGGAACAGTAGAATTGACGATACCGAAAGCCTGACAAAAATAAATCAAATCGCTATTCCTAACGAGGTCGGCCCTTTCGCGCCTTACGGCCATGTTTATGCCCCGTTATACCGGCAAGCGACACTATATACCCGCTTCACCCATAAATTTGACGGGCTTGCCGCACGTGAACTCGCTTATAATGATGTCAAGGCCGCATTTACGTATTATCTTGAATCGGCAAACCCTGAAGTGCCTTTGATCATGGTAGGATATAATCAGGGAGGGTTATATATAACGGGGTTGCTTAACGAATTTTTTGAAACCAACCAAGCGTTGAAAAATCGCTTGGTTACGGCCTACATCATACAAAACCCGATCGCTGAAAAATCACTTACTTTTAATATACCCGCTTGTGTTGATAAACTCAGTACGGGATGTATTATTAATTATAATTATTTCGAAGAGGGCTATAAACGGGAGATCAATGATGTCAGGACACGCGCCTTGGAATGGACTGCGCAACAAAAACTGACGTCTATCATCGATAGTAAAACAAATTGCATTAACCCTTTAAGTTGGTCCTCAAACGACAATCAAAGGCGCAACCGTTCAAACAACCCCAAAAACAACTTGGGAAGCCATCAAAGTAGCAATCAAACTAGCGATGAAGGCCAAGGCGATCAGCAAAATAATGATGATTTGAATAAAACGAATTCATCTATAAACACACCCTATGTTGATGCCCGTCATCATATTGGCGCTGCGTCAGCAACCGGCTTAAAACTAAACCAATCTCCCCCCCTCACAAAACAGGCAATCGGCGCCCAATGCCGCGGTGGCGTTTTAATCGTAGATAAATCAGACAAACCCTTTTTAAGACAAAAACATTGGTTTGGTCAGCAATGGCAACCAAAGAACTATAATTTATTCTATGGTGATTTGTCACAAGATGCGAAACGACGCATAACTATTCATCGACCTTTATTGGCTGCGCGGGTCCGGCAATTAACCCCTATTGAAGAAACTATTGATTTTAAGGCCAGTCCGGTTAAAAAAGTACCCAATTAAAATCAATGCCGCCCAACCCTTGGGCGGTGCTAAATGAAAGTATCCCCCCATGAAGCCTATTCGTAAGCTCGTCATCCCTGTTGCAGGGCTTGGCACCCGCGTTTTACCCGCCACAAAAACAATTCCCAAAGAGATGCTAACAGTGGTGGATAAACCATTAATAGATTATGTCGTGCACGAAGCATATGAGGCCGGTATTGAGCATATCATATTGGTGACAGGGCGCGGCAAAAGCGCGATTGAGGATTATTTTGATCACGCTTTCGAATTAGAAGCCGTTTTAGCTGAAAAAAACAAAACTGAACTCTTGACCTCCATTCAAAGCGATATTCCAAAAGCTGGCTCGTTTTCCTATACGCGTCAACAAGCCCCGTTAGGTCTTGGCCACGCCGTGTGGTGCGCCCGTGATATTATCGGGGATGAGCCATTTGCAGTGTCCCTGCCTGATGAGATCGTCCCCTCTCGTCCCGGCTTTCTAAAACAAATGGTTGAAGCCTATAATGAGACGGGGGGGAACTTTGTGGCGGTTGAAGAAGTCCCTCAAGAAGAGACTAGTAAATATGGTGTGATCAGTCCGACCGAGCGCAATGGCAAACTCGTTAAAATGTCTGGCATGGTTGAAAAACCGGACCCTAAAGATGCGCCCTCTAATTTGCGTATTATTGGCCGGTACATTCTTCAAGCGGATATCTTTAACCTTCTGGAAAATCAGGAGCGCGGCGCGGGCGGAGAAATTCAGCTTACTGACTCAATGAACAAACTTGCACAGCAACAAGATTTCCATGCATGCCTCTGCTCGGGAAACATTCATGATTGTGGTTCTAAACTTGGTTGGTTACAAGCGAATGTAAAACTGGGTCTTGAAAACCCGGATTTTGGAGATGAGTTAAGAAATTATATCAAAAACTTGTAAATCATTGTTGTAAAATTTCCAGCGTTTGCGAGTGGGTTAAAGCAATAGACGGACCGTTAATCCACTCGGCAACCCCCCTGAAGCGAATTCTTTGCCCCTCTAGGGCCTCAAAATCAAAATCGTTTTTAATCCATTTTCGGGCATCACGGCTAGAGATGGTTGCGGTTACATCCTCATTATAATCCTCGCCAAAGTTGAGGAATCTGCGCCCCTTATAAGCGCCCACTTTTTTCACCACACCTGAAAAAACATGAAAGCCGCCAACACTGTCTCTGGCATCATCTAACTCGTTTGCATTACGCACACGATACCATTTTAATGCCCATAAGCCTTTTTGCTTTTGCCTTGCGCGGTCTTCAATTTGTAATAATTGCTGGATAAATTCATGATCATCACTTTGCGGATTAACGCGCCCATGCCCTTGCGCCAAAAGCATCTGGGTCATATAGCCATAATTATTCCCGTTTATTCTGTCTTTTTCTTGCTTATCATTCTTTTTAATAAGGGGTAAACGAACTATCTTAATGCCCCATCTATTTTTTATATCAAGATGATTGACGGTATGGGCATGCGTTTGCAATGCCTGATTAAGCGCTGCTTTGGAAAATTGCTCATATTGTCTATTGTTTATATTAAGGTCTTCTTTTTGCGGACCGATTATATCGGCCAATTGATAAATATTACCCTCATCCATAAATTGATATCCATTGATGGCCTTTGGGGTTTTTGAGATTACGCTATTTGCCTTTGCTAAAACGGGTGCTGCCACAGCGATAGTACTCTGTGACATCATCAAGGATAAGATTGTGCGCCGACTAATATTAGGCTGAATTAAGTTTAAGCGATCATCTTTTTGATGTTTTTCATAAAGATATATCATATGGTTTCGCTCACCCGAACGCGGACTTTTTGCTCCGCCCCTGCATCATCAATGACCCTTACCGTATAAAATCCGGATTTAGCGGGGTACCAAATAAATTGCCCGCCAATCGGGTCAGGATTAATCTTTTGACCATTTACATACCATTGCTTGCCCCCTTGCCCGCCCCGCGCCTGAAGGGAGTGACCGCGTCTTTGTTTCACATCTTTATCTTGTCTTTTTATAAATAATTCTATCCCCTCTTGAGGGAAAATAATTTCAGGCGTGTTTTCACTTTGATGCAAATTGGCATTGGTGATTGTGGGCGCGGTAATATGCTCTAGAAAACTAAAATTTTCCTGCTCGTTAAAAGCCAATAAATCATGTTTATTATTTTCGTACTTTCTAAATTTTCTTTTGTCGGTTTCGCTTTCTTTATCAAAATGATCACGGTCCGATTGGGCTAACATATCAAATATAGAAAATAAAAGTGGTGCGGCAGCTGTGCGACCTGTCTTACCGGGTCTTGGCGCACCATCAGCGCGGCCAATCCAGACAATAACGGTATAATCCTTATTATATCCAGCCGACCAAGCATCTCGAAACCCATAGGATGTGCCCGTTTTGAAAGAAATATGTGGCGCTTTACGGGTTAAGGCAGCAGGCACTCTTCCCTTCAAGGAAGGCGCAGAGGCTAAAATTTTACTAATCTCATCGGCTGTCCGCTTTGAGACAAATTGAAATGCCTCTCCCTCATCTTTATATTCTATTTTTGCCTTAAAACGGAGTGGCGCAACACGCCCTCCATTACCTAACCCCGCATAAAGGGTTGCAAGATCGCGCATTTTAATCCCTGCACCCCCTAAGGCCAAGGCAAGACCGGCTTCTTGTGTTTGTTTTTTGGGGGTAATCAAATTGACACCCGCCATTTTTAAAAACGATGAAAACCGTGTTGGTCCAACTTGTTCTAATGCGCCAACTGCGGGCACATTAAGAGAGTGCTGCAAGGCTTCGCGGATGCGCACTGTTCCCCTGAATTTACGATCAAAATTCTCCGGATTATAGCCCCCGAAAGATTGGGGCAGATCTTCGATCATTGTATTTGCTGACAGGCTTCCGTCTTCAAAGGCCATTGCATAAATAAAGGGTTTCATCGCGGAACCGGGAGAGCGCAGAATATTACTCATATCATTCCATCCCCCTTTGGTTTCTAACCCTGAAGACCCTACCAGTGCACGGACCTGCCGGGTATTATTATCGACAATGATAATCGCTCCGGTTGCGTCATCTTCCTCCCCTTGCAGATGGTTTTTTACCATCGTTTCAGCACGTAATTGCATGCGCAAATCCAAAGCCGAATGATAGATCCCGTTTTGTATAGTCCGGTGACTGGAATTACGATTTCCAAAATGGCTGAGTTCATAAGCAAGATGCCAGGCTGCTTTTGGAAACCCTTTTTTTGTTTTAGAAATTTCTTCGCCATGGCTTTCAGCAAGCATAGATTTTGTTAGCGCATTCAGACTTTCAAGTTTTTGCAAAATCTTTAAGCGGGCTTGATAAGCGGTTTTTATCCTTCTGTCGGGGCGACGTGCTTCTGGTGCTTGAGGAAGCGCAATTAGTAATGCCTGCTCTGCATGGGTCAAATAACGAGGCTCTTTTCCAAACCACGAAAGGCTAGCCGCACGTACGCCTTGAATATTTCCGCCATAAGGGGCAAGGGTTAAATATAAAGAGAGGATTTCATTTTTTGTCAGGCGGCGTTCAATTTGCACAGCACGCACCATCTCGATCAGTTTCGAGCCCACATTGCGTTTTCTTGGTTCTAATAAACGCGCCGTTTGCATGGTGATTGTTGAGGCGCCGGAAACAATATGTCCGGCTCCAAGGCTGGTTTTGCTTGCCCGCATTATCGCGATAAAATCAACACCCCAGTGCCTAAAAAATCTTTTATCTTCAATTAAGACAAGGTTTTTAATAAATGTCTGGTCAATCTGGTCGATATCCGCATGAAATTGCCAACGCCCTTGATCATTTGTAAAGGCATGAACCCAATGTCCATTACGATCCAAAACCAAAGGGCTATACAGCGCACCATTTTTCAAAGGCGGGGGAAAAAGAAAGTCCAATGTAACCAACGCCATCAACGCGCTCATAACACCAATTAAAATTTTTTGCGTCTTTTTCATGTCTCGAAAACCAGTCATATAAACAGTACCAGTATTATTCGCTTGCAGAGGATATTTTCATTGATTGTGCAGTCGTTCTTGCAAAGACACCGGGGCGATACATATCTTCTGCGGCGGTACCGGGAATGGTATAATCACCGGGGGTTATCGCCCGCACGATATAGGCAAGTTTGAAGGCTTTTCTTGAGTGCACATCAATCGCGGCCACAAACCGGTCATCACGGGCTTGCGTCACGCGCGTATAATCCAAATCCCCAACCCACTTATAATCAGTCTGTTTTGGCTGCAAAATAGTTTCAATCTCGAACCCTGCAGGTAGTAAATCAGCAATGATAAGGGGGTGTGTTCGTCGGCTTTCGACCTTACCTGAGATTACAACGACCAAGCGATCATTTTGCCGGATAGAGTTCAAATCAACGGCCTTACCCTGTCTATCCGTAATGCGTTTTGAAACAGTCATCCCTTGGCCACTTGCGGTTGGTGCTTGTTTAGGGGAGCCAGTTGTCGTGATAGATAAGAATACTGGTGCATCACTATTATTTTTATAGCTGTTTCCTATTTGTATATCATCAGCACTTGGATTAAAAACAGGTGAAGGCGATAGCCCCTCTATTACTTCATCATTAAGAGATACAGCAAGCGGCCCGGCATTTTTTAGCAAGCCATTAGCCGCCATTAACACATAAGCTTTTTCTTGGGTGTGCATTCGGGATGGCTCTTTCATGGCTTTGGTCAACTCTTGCGTCGCTTGCTCTAATAGATGGTCATACCCGCTTTCCGCAATCAGGGCCACAACACCGCCCGCATCACGCAAGGGCGTTTGATAATAATTGGAACTATTGTCAAAACCGATCCCTTTTAACGCTTGACGAAAAGCTTTGTCCGCACGCGCCCTGTCATCAAATATGGCAAGGGCAGCACCGATATGGGCTTTGGCTAAAGGATTATTGGTCTGTGCCATTAGACTATCATGGAAATACCGAATATCTGATAGCTTTCCCCGCCCTGCTCTGGTTAAAACGTAATGGGCGTAAGCAGCAGACCGAAGCCTTAACATTTGAGTACTATCGGTAGAGGTTTCGTTCGCAACCCGCGTAATATAACCCACATTTACATAGCGCGTTACATCAGTAAGGGCAGTGATGGCATCATAAGATAGGTTTAGAGAATGTTCGGGTACGCCATACCCCTCTTGTTTGGCACGATAAAGAAAATCGGTTATATAGGCACCAAGCCAACCAGAACCATATCGGTCCCCAACCCGCCAAAGACCGATTGCACCGTCAGGGCTTTGGCGATCAAGCAGTTTGTTAATTGCTTTTTGTACCCTTGGCCTGATCGCTCTTTCAGGTCCGCGGCCAATTTCTCCGCCCAATTTATCCACATATAATAAGGGGAATGATGAGCTGGTTAATTGCTCCGAACATCCATAAGGATAACGATAAAGGGAATCAAGCAAGGGGCCCGGTTCAATACCGTTTAACCGTGAATAGGATAAGGTTATTTCTCCCGATCCGGCTGTGAAGTCGGATAATAAAGCCTCACTTAAGGCAAAACTTTCTCCCGGTGCCTGAGTGATCGTCCTTGACTGGGTTAATGGAAACCATGGGGAGCGCACCTGAATGGGATAATTGCGCGATACAGAAAAATCATCGGGCCCTGTCACAGCCAATGCAATATTCCCTATACCAATTTGTTGTGCGGTTAACTTAATTTCGCGGGTCTGCTTTTCTCCCTTTTCAAGGGGAATGAGCATTGTTTCATCAAGGCTTAATGGCTCTGAACCTGTTATTTTTACAGTATAATCCCCTGCCTCACCGTCCACATTATCGATCAATAATGTTGCCGTTGAAATATCATCTGGTGCCAAGAACCGTGAGAGAGAAAGTTGTGCCGGCACGCGATCTCGCACGGTTAAGGGTTGGGTTTCTTTGCCAATTTTCTCGGCTGACCAAGCAACCGCCATTAACCGCAACTCACCATTAAAATCAGGTACTTCAATCGGGATGACGGCTTTGCCGTTTTCATCCACCTTTATCAAACCAGAAAAAAGCGCTACGGATTTGGTCGGCACTACGGTCAACCCTTCGCCGCCAATCTGATCCCCCCCAAACCGGATAGGCGCCCCAAGATTAGCGTTCAATATTCGTCCGTAATCATCGTGAATGGATAAATCCAAGCGTTTTTTACCATAGAAATATTTTACAGGATCAGGGGATGTAAATTTGGTGATCCTTAAAATTCCCTCATCCACAGCGGCAATGGTCATCATCACATCTTCCCCTTTACTTAAACCATCAATTGAAACGGGCAGATTCAGGGTTTGTCTTGGTCTTAATATTTCGGGGCCATCTATTTTTACTGTTAATGTACGTTCCTGCATATCGAATGGCACATAGTGTACGCCCATGGCGCGGCGGGGAATGGGCCGTGTCACTGCATCACGGGGGGTCACAATGGTTGCCATGACATAAAACCCGCTTCCCCAACTGGGGTCTGTATCAATGATGATCTCGCGGCCTTCTTCTTCAACCTTTATGCGTTGCACCAGATGAACTTTATCTGTGGCCACCACAATTGTGGCTTCTCCGCCGTAAGGCGGTTTTAGGAAAAGGCGGGCCCTTGTACCAGGCATAATTTTTTCCTGATCGGCTGATAGCACTGCCTGATCCGGTGTATCAGCCCCGCCACCATAACTGCGCCATCCCACATAAAATTGTTTTTCGGATTTAACCGTTTCTCCGGCCTTCCAAACTGCCAGACGATATTCCCCGCTTTCCAAACGACGACTGACGCGCAATAATCCGTCTACGTCTGTGTTTCCACGCCCTTCGGCTACCAGAATATCCCGAAATGAACGTTTCCATCGCCACCGGCCATTAGATTGATACCAATCAAACCAGTAATCCTCGCGCACTAAACGCCATTCCAGTTCTCCTTGTTGGGGCTCCCCCGCACTGTTTAACAACACAGCCTGTAAGTCCGCATCTTCAGTGCGCGAAAAACTGGTTTTATCATCCACCAGTTTCACACCCACATAATGGGTTTCCTGTCGCACAGGCACAAACGCGCTTTCACGCACCACACGCCCGCCCGGTTCGACAACGCCGATGACAATATCAGCGCGCATAGGAACAGCCAAACCAACAGGCGCATTTGAGCCTTTTATGGATAAAACGGTTTTGCCTTCTCCATCGGTTATGCTGTTTGGTAGTTTTTGAAATCTGTTTAAATTCGGGCTTTTGGCGGGACCAAAACTATATCCTTTATGATTTGCGAAAGGCTTAGGGTCAACGCGATATCGCAATTCACTTTCCACCGTTAATCCAGATGCGGGTGCCCCATAAAGATAACGACTTTCCACCACCATAGAACGGGTCTCTTGTTGCTTTAAGGGCGTTTCCTCATCAATATCCAATGTGACTTCAAGACGTTGAGGAACAAAATCTTCCACAGAAAAATTATGATTACCAACAATCCCGTCAACACCGTCTACGGACAAAGTCGCACGCCAAATACCGCGTGATGCTGACGCCGAAATATCATAACTGGTTGTGAACCCGCCGATCTGGGTCTGCGTAATCCGTTTCTCTTCTGCCAGAGTTCCGTTGGGCCTCAAGATTTTTAATGTTACGCTGCGATCGGTTACAGCGCGGCCAGTATCATCGCGTATTAATGCGGATAGATTAACCTTTTCCCCGGGGCGATAAATATCCCGATCTAAATATACAAATCCGTCAATAAGTGGGGGGGCCGCACGGCCGCCAATATTGCGCTCACTTAAATCCAGAGGGGTCTTGGTTAATGGTAAGACCGCAAAATCATCTTGCGTGCCATAGGCCATAACCATTTTTGGTGCTAAAGTTTGGGGACCCTCGACAATCTCTTGATCAAAATGAACGCGGCCATCAGCATTGCTCGTCGCTTTGGCAAGAATTTCATTGTTAGCCGCAATCAATACCATTTCCACGCCGACAAGGGGGCGCGCTGTAGCAATCGAGCGAATAAAAACATCAATTCCATCACTGCCGCGATAGCTGGTCATCGCCATGTCTGTATATAAAATCCAGCGCCATGCATCGGCTTTGCGTTCATTGGGCTTATCCGCAAGGCTCGCATCTTCCGCCTCCAGATAATACGCCCCCGGTTTTAAATCCTTCAAAGCCGCCCCAAGGGGAAACACAGTGGTATTGAGCTGGTTTGCCTCCCCCTTTGTCTCGACCTCACCTTCCCAAACAATAACGCCGCCGTTACGGCCATCTGTTGCGCCATAATTAAAAGAATATTGATCTGCGCTGGTGGCTTCCCCCTTGGTCAAAATATTTCTAAATAGCGAACGGTCAGAAACCCGTCGAATAGTGAGTTTGATCCGGTCAAGATTGACAGTTTCTACCCCAAGGCCATCAGCTTCAAGGCGCGGCAAGATAACACCATTACCTGAAAACCCTACATAAGCCGGCTTGTCACCAAATGTAATCGTGATGCTTTCCCCGTTCGTCAAAACGCTTCCATCAACAGCCGGTAATCCCGCCCGTAATTCAGCGCTATACTCTTTATCAAAAGAAAGCCCGCCTATACAAAGCGAGTTTTTGTTTACCGAGATGGCCGGTGTAAAATCAGGGGTTACACGGACGTAATCTCCATAATTTACGGAACCGCTATCATCCAGTTCCCGTGAAAACTGAAAACAAGCCTCGGGGCTCGCTTGACTTGTATCCAGCACTAATCGTCTATACCCGAATATCTCGTTTTGAACTGCTTTTGCCCGCGGAGCGTTTTCGGCCCGAATATTTTGAAAATCATAGGTGTTGGAAGTATTGATGTCAGTTGACTGGCTGATAGAAGCGCTATCGCTAGTAACCTCACTATTATTGGCAAACGGGCTTTGCGTATCCACATTTCCTGTTGGAATGATAAGGCGACCAATTAATAATCCGGCTGCGAATGTTCCTAAAAAGCCGGCGGCTATAAAACCGCGCATTTTGCTTGAGAGTTTAGAAGATGATGACCTTGCTGTGCCGATAAATTCATCTTTTCCGTCCTTCTTGGATTTATCACTCATCTGGTTCTCTCCTCCCGAATTAAATATTGATCAGTCAACTAATTGGTTTTAATGCAAGTCGTCATTATTGGTGACAATCACACAGTAATATCATGACACAGTAAAACCATGACTCAGTAAAACCATGACTTAGCAAAATCATTGGCAAATCCTTTCAATCATCATTATATCCCTAAAGGAGACTTATTAGATAATCGGATCACTAAATGATGTAATTTATAACCATAAAGACCGTAAAGTCTGACAAAATTATAAGACTCACATTCTATCATATTTTCAAGCTTATTCGCGGACTATGGCAAGACTAAGAGCCTGAGACTTTTTGGCTTGAGGCTAATCGGCTTGGAACTAACAAATGCCTGATT
>CALLPQ010000072.1 GCA_938015425.1 uncultured Parvularculaceae bacterium
CCCGGAATTTATTGCGGCTTTTGATAGTCCCATTTTTTTAAGAAATAATCCCAGCGGGTTTCAACTTTGCGTGCTGACACTGCAGAATATTTAAATTTGTTTTTTTCAAAACTTTCTACCGAAGATAGATAGTTTTCAAAATGCGGCTTGGCTTCATCAAACCCTGACAAGGATAATTTTGAATAGATGGTTTCCAATGTTTCTATCGGTCTACTGTCAAGCGCGTCATAACCAATCTCGAAATAATGATCTGGATCCACCAGCTTTGCATCTTCTTCAAGTTGGCGCATCATCCGCGGATAAACAGTTAAGATCACTTCATCAATATCCACATGATCATACCCTTGCAATGCTAATTGCTTGAAAAGTTTTTTATAAAAATTCTGCATGGAACGAAAAACATCATAGGGATTGCGATGTATATGAACGAATTTAGCCTTAGGAAACAAACGCTTTAAAGTGGCTAATCGCCCTGTATAAACCGGATTTTTTATCAAAAGCTGTTTTTTATCTTGATGCACATAAAGCTTTCGCATCAAATAGACAAATTGCTCTTCCCATGCTTCGACTTCTTTTTGGGTGCACCCATCAAAGAAAAGCCCCCGCCCTAAATAATCAGAAAACTCTTTTGGAAAATATATTCCATGATAAAAAGAAAGTGGCGACATATTAGCCAAAGCAATTTCATCTTCTTGCGGACTATCAGGGGTTACGGGAATTTTATCAATATAACGATGTTTGGGTAAAGCTTTTTCAAGCAGTGGATTGAACACACGTGCAATACCAAACAGATCCCACGGCAAGCCTGTGGCAACGGGGGGCACATATCCCCACGCCCCGCTCTTGGTCATAATGTTATAAAGATGAGTCGTGCCAGAACGCCAATGTCCTAGAATAAAAACCGGCGGCGGCATATCATCAATGGCTGGCAATTTACCTTGCAACCAAAGACGCTCAATCTGCGAAAACGGCCATCTGGCTATGGCCGAGGCTCCAATCATCGCCCCTTGCAAGGGATTTTGCGGCAGGCCGGAACGCCCGACAATCTGGGATAGTGTCTTAATGTTTGCCCCGTTCAAAGGATGCGCCATATGGTTCGTTCCTGTTTACCACGCCGGTTCTATCAGCTTGAATATTTCTCGTAGAGCGGTTTTATAACCATTGCTCTCTCATGTGAAGCACCATTAAACGCTTTTACCATTTATTCACTTTTACTAAAGGTTTCATCTTTCATCACCGCGCATCTTGCGCAGTTCCGGCACGGCCTTACTTATTCTTGGATAGGGGTCGCTGATATCACGAAATTTTCACATAAAATAAGCATATTTACGTATATGGTTAACACTATTATGTCACACCTTATGTGTACAAATAGCCAGTAATTAATGGCTAAAACCCCATATTTGCAGATTTTGTTTTACATCATCACCCCCATAATCATTAGCGAATAATGAGGTTATACGATCGGGTGTGAAGGATGGAAGGTTAGAAAAGGATGAAGATCGTTCGCGCTATCATAATCGTCTTTTTTTCTATGCTCGCCCCGTCCACACTTTCTGCCTTTTCACAAGAAATCACAAAAGACCCCTCGACAATAAATAGCGAACCGCAATCGGTTATCCCGCTCGCAAACCCAAACATAGGCTATTCCGTAACATATAATAATGTGCCTGATGGTTTATTGGAAAAACTAAAAATAATTTCTTCTCTAGAAAAGAAAAACCGTCCCTATCCCACACACACGGCCATAAGCCGGGCAGCCCGCAGTGACAAAACCAGTTTTGAACAGGCTTTAAAAGCCGCGGGATATTATCAAGGCGTGGTGGATTTCTCACTTGAGACCCGAAAAGAAAACCTTTTAACCGTTATATTTACGGTTACGCCAGGCCCACTTTATCGCATAAGTGATTATAAAATTACCTACCTTGATAAGGTTGGCGATCTTAAAAATGATAGCACGCACCCAACCCGTTTTACCCAATTCGGTTTAAACCCGAGAGGCATCAGTGGGTCCAGAAATAAAACTGTTGACGGCGCTTTTGATTTCGGCGCTGCTGATGGCGCTGCATTGCTAAATGCCCAGCAGGCTTTTCTAAAGGGATTATGGGATAACGGTTTTCCATCTGCAAAAATAGAAGCAAGACGCGTCATCGCCAATCCGGAAAATGCCACAGCCATCGCACAGTTTGAATTTTCCTCCGGACCCAAAGCTTTATTTGGCGCTCCGGTCATTAATGGTTTAACACGAACTCATGAAAAATATATCGCTTCATTACTCACTTACGAAATCGGCGCGCTCTATAATAAATCCGATATTATAAACTATCGGGATAAATTATCCCAAACCGGTTTATTCGATAATATTGATATTAGCCCCGCAGCCACCCAAGGCGATGGAAACACGCCGGTTTTAATTAACCTGACTGAACGCAAACACAGGACCATTGGTGCGGGGGCCTTTTATTCCACCAGCGAGGGGCCGGGCGGGCGCATTTTTTATGAAAACAGAAACCTTTTTAAAAATGCGGAACGGTTTCGTGCCGAGTTGGAATTCAGCCAGATTGAACAATCGGTTACAACCAGCCTTGATAAACCATTGAGCACTCTGCCGGGGTCAATATTTTTACAAGGTGCGTTTATCAATGAGACCACTGATGCATTTGACGCCCGAACAATCAACATAACAGGGGGCGTGTCTAAATTCTGGTTTGACCAAAAGTTAGAGACACGGGGTGGTCTCGCCTTGGAAACATCATCCGTTGAACCTAATAATGGCGCCCCGCAGCAGCGCACTTTTTTTGTTTCTGCCCCTTTTGTTGTTAACTGGAACAATGAAGATGATTTTTTAAACCCCACAAAAGGTGTTCGCAGCTCACTATTGATTACACCTTATACGGGTACGGATAATTTTACCCAGATCGAAGCGACAGCCAGAACGCGTTACGCCTTTGGCGCCCGAAAACGTATCATCACCGCTTTTCGCGGCCGCGTTGGCGCAACCGTGGGTAGTGACCTTGAGGAACTTCCTTTTAACAAAAGGTTTTTTTCTGGCGGGGGTGGAAGTGCGCGTGGGTTTGGCTTTCAAGAGGCTGGCCCGGTTGAAATACAAAATAATGCCGATGGCGAGATTATTAATGTCACTCCAACGGGGGGACGTTCCGTCATTGAAGGGGCCATCGAGGCACGTTATGCCTTTACCAATACAATTCAAGGAGCAGCGTTCATTGATACGGGGTCAATCTCGCAAAATGCCGTTCCTGATTTTAATGAAGATTTTTTTGTCGGTGTGGGTGCAGGCATTCGATATATTACCCCCATTGGCCCCCTACGCATAGACATCGCCGTGCCGCTAGATCGAAGACCTTTTGACAATCGGATACAATTTTTAATTTCTTTGGGGCAAGCTTTTTAATGGCTAAATTAATGACCAGAAAAAAATTAAATTTATTTGCGTTAACAATCCTTGGGATGTGCGTTGCCTTTGCCATAATTATGTTCATGGCCAGTATTTATTTATTTAAATCACCAAGCGGACGCAATTTCATCAAGACACAAATCGAAACCCAAATCGCACAACAGACCGGCGGCACAGTCACAATTGAAAGTCTGGAAACTGGACTACCGAGCCGGATCATTCTAAAAAATATTTCTATTGATGATGATAATAATAAGGCCACACCCCCTTTACTAACCGCCAAGACCCTTAAAGTTAACTGGCGCCCCACAGCCCTTTTAAATAAACATGTCTTCATTGAAGATATACTGATTGATCACGCTGTGATAAATCACCTCCCTAAACGCAATTCAGGGTCTGCCAATGATAAACCCAAAAACTTAACCCTACCCTCTCTTAATACATCACTGCGCGCCCTCCCCCATATCAGTTTAAATAATCTTTCTATGCAAAAAATGATTATTAATCCGGATATTTTTGGTGACCTCAACGAAAGTGAAAAATTAATCGTTGATGGCCAAGCAAGCCTAATATCAAACAAAGGCGAATTGTTGTTAACAGCCATCGCCCAAAACGAAACAGCCACCGATTTTTTAAAAATTAATACCAATATTAATTTGCATAGAGATGTTTTTGATATTAAAGCCAATATTACGAGCCTAAAACAAGGGTTTTTAACCCGCGCCATCAACGCAGATGATCAAATTGACATCAACATAACAGGAAAATACGAAGAGGGGCATAATATCATCACGGCTGCGATTAACGCAGATACTTACGGGGTATTTCAATCGACACTAAAAGAAGCCCACGACCCTTCATCAAACAAACAATCGGCACAGCAATTGGAGGGCAATTTTATTACCGGTAAAAAACTTGCTTCTATATCTAAATTGCTTGGCAATAAATTTGAATTTTCAATCTCAGCGAATACTTTTTCCACTCATAAGAATAAACAAATTAGCACTATTCAACTGCATCAGGTTCAATCCAAAGCCGGTACAATGTCAGGTACAATTAAGTTTCAAAACCAAAAAAATATTCTGCAGGGCGCATTCATAGAGATAAACCATTTTTTTGCTAAAGACTTTCAACCGGACTTACAAAAATTGGTTGGTGAAACAATGATGGTGAGTGGTAATTTTGCTCAAGACAAGAATGATGATTATAAAATCACCCTTGGTGCGGTAACGCCCAAAATAGAAATGATGATTAGCGATGGACAAACGGATTTCAGCAAAAATGCTTCAGGCACCATAAAAGCCGTTTTAAAACAAGGTTCACACACACCGCAACTTCACCGCTTCACAAAAGGGGAAAAGTTAAGCATCAACGGGGACTTTAAAATTGATAATGCAACCACAATAGAGATTACTGACGGGAAAATTGAATTAAATAATAACACCCTTGCAAATATATATGGGGTCCATGACCTCAATACTCTTCAAGTGGACGCGCACATAAACGCAAACCTTAATGCTTCCCTTTTGTCTCGGTTCAATCCGTCACTTCAAGCCCAAAACGACTTATCGTCAACGATAAATCTAACGGGCTCTCTTGATGATTTAATCATAGATAGCACGATCAACTTACCTGAGATTATTTTTAATGATCAACCTATTCCATCATCGCAAGTAAACGTAAAACTCAATGGATTGCCCAATAACCTTAAGGGGCGTGTAACAGGAACAACAGACAATAAAAATGACCTTATTGATTTTACTGTTACGGGGACGAATGAAATATTCTCCTTAAAAGATATTACTTATCAATCAGACTTATTCAAGCTGGCCGGGGAATTAAAACTAAACCCCTCTTTGGAAGCGCTCGCTGTTGATTTACAATATCAAGGAGAGCGTAATGCAAAACCCTTTCCTGCACTGTCTCTTTATGGCGATGTCTCTATTAAAGGTGAATTATCAAACAGCGAGAACGTGACCCCCCTTCATCTAAAGGCGAAGCTTTTAGGGAGTGATGCATTCACTTTAAAAAATCTTGATATTATTGCGCAGGGCACTCTTAAGGAAGTTTCGGTCACCACAAAATTACAATCACTTGAAAATGATGGGCAAAAATTATTAAGAAACCTCATCATTGATAACACATTATCCATGAGCAAAGATATTGATGTCCTCATTAATCAAGCTTCAGGAATTATTTTCGATAATAGCACGTTTAAAACTAATAATCCGGCCGCAATTCGATTTGGTGATGTCTTGCAATTAAAAAATCTTGATCTTGCTTATGAACAAGAAGGTATCCTTAAACTTGATGCAACCATAAGCCCCACGCGCTGGCAGGCAGAGTTTAGTGGGAAAAATATCTTCCTCGCGCAAAGTGATGCAAAGGCTAACTTGTCTTTATCACTAGATACACAAAACCTTAAGACGACATCAGGTGAAGATGTGCCCGCATTATCCGGAAAATTTAATGATACCCTACCAGCCAACA
The DNA here is from genome assembly GCA_938015425.1 of uncultured Parvularculaceae bacterium. Taxonomy (GTDB): domain Bacteria; phylum Pseudomonadota; class Alphaproteobacteria; order Caulobacterales; family Parvularculaceae; genus CALLPQ01. The sequence goes on from CALLPQ010000072.1 coordinate 5,906, forward strand.
ATCCCACAATCGCGAAAGGGGTTTTCGCGATTGACGTCAATAATGATGACCCTAAAAATCAACTTCTAAACGGCGCTTTTTCTTGGGATGGAAAATCAGCACGGATATTCCAACCAGAAATAAATAAGCAAAACGAGTTTTTAACATTTGATATAACAGCTCCGATAAATCTTATAAGAGATGAAACACAAATTTCAGGCCTTTCTTTAGAGGGCAACGACCCCTTACAAGGGGAGATTAAACTGGATGGCCGGATAGAAAGAATAATCGCACTCCTTGCTAACCTTGCCCCCCAACCCAGTCCGATTGAAGGATTAGAAGGTGACCTTAAAACGAGTATAAAATTATCAGGCACTACGCAAAACCCGGAGTTTATTTTAAATGGTACTTTGAGAGATGCAGCCTATACGGACATTGAAACAGGCTTATCGATTATCGGGCTCCATGGCGACGTCATCACCAAACCATCCGGCCAAGGTAATATAATCTCGTTCACCGCTGGCGGGCGAGGAGAATCCCAACAAGGCGACGATCGTTTCTCCGTAATCGGAGATATTGTCTTAGGAGAAGAAAATTCAATAAAATCCAACTTCAAATTCGATGATCTAGAATTAAGCGCCAGCCCATTAGAACGGCTTCAAACAACCGGCATAATCAATATTAACGGCCCTCTCAATGCCATAAACGCAACCGGTACGATTGATATCGACCGAATGGATGTGGCAATTATTCCTCAACCACAAACCGGCCTTGTGGATATAGACGTTATTATATTAGATAATCCCGCTGATAATTCTGGAAATCAGGCAGACCCGAGCTATCTAGACACTCACGCCAATCGGCAAGAAAAGGAAAATCAATCATCTCTACTTTATAATATTACGATCAATGCTGACGATAAAATATTCATTCGCGGGCGCGGACTTGAAAGTGAATGGACCTCTAATCTAACCATGAAAAACGAAGGCAAAGATGATTTAATTCTTGGAGATATTGAACTGAAGAGAGGCACGTTTGATTTTTCTGGAAGGCGGTTTGATGTAACCCAAGGAAAAATTACCTTCGATCAATTAACCACAAACGACCCTGTTATCTCGATAAATGCAGAATATGATACGGGTAATGACATTATTGCCCGCGTCACTGCCAGTGGCCGCGCTTCAGATATCGCTGTGGAATTATCCTCCACCCCTGTACGCCCGCCAAACGACGTGATGGCCCTTATCCTTTTTGGAAAACCTTCAGAAGATTTAAGCGCCATTGAGTCAATTCAAACCGCACAAGCTTTAGCCTCTTTAGGCGGCATCGGGCCATTCTCAGGCGGCGGCCTTGTTAATGGATTGCGAAAATCAACCGGACTTGACCTATTGAACATAGATATAGACCCCACAGGGGGAGCCAGCTCATTAACGGTCGGGAAATATATTGCTGATGGATTATTTATCTCCGCATCCCAAGACATAAAGGGTCAAAACGGTGCGGTACGCGTTGAATATGAGGTAAAGAAAAATATCACTCTGGAATCAAATATACGACAAGACGGCAACCAATCTATTTCCGCAAACTGGAAAAGAGATTTTTGAATGATCAATTTAATCTTTATGCAGCTAAATGGGGAAAATTAATTTTGAGGAACGATTTTAATAATTGCGCAACCTCTGCGCGTGCTTCGGTAATCCCCAATTTAGATATATTTGAAGAGCTCAATTTAATTAAGTCTGCGTTACTATTGGATGCAACCAATTTATGACACGCCATACCCCAGTCGGGGAAACTTCGTTGGCTGACCTTCTCGCGATAGAGCACCATAATGCCGGAATGACGTGGATCACATAATATACGTTTATAGGTGCTATCAAGGGCGTGGCCTTTACCTTCAAGAACCTGAATAAAGCCGCCATCACCATAAATAAGAACACCGGTTATGCCCGAGGCTAGGTTATTCTTAACTGATGATTTCAATATCACGTCAATTTCCGATTGCTCGAAAGTCTTCGCCGTTGAAGATATATAAACCATCGTTTCAAACATATTCATTCCCGCTAAAGCAAAATCCAAAAAAACCGCTGGCAAAACAGTTTCAATCGCAAAACCGGATTAACCAACCCAAAAAAACAGATAATAGCAAAAATGGGTAACTGGATTACTAATTTGATAGCCAAGATTGCTATGGACCTTAATTGCGCCATGCAACCTCCTAAACCCTGCAGTTTCTGGCTTATTTACACAAAAAAGCACATAAAGAAATCTTTATATGTCTATTGGAATTTGCATGAGGGCCTGTTATAACCCCCGCAAGTCACCCCGGAACAGGGGCCCCTTACTAACCAACCCAAATTATAAGATAGTAATAAAGGACATGCTAATGACTGAAGCCAACGATTATATCATCAAAGATATCTCCCTTGCCGATTGGGGACGCACCGAACTTGATATCGCAGAAACCGAAATGCCGGGCCTAATGGCAACGCGTGAAGAATACGCCGCTTCGCAACCTCTCAAAGGGGCACGCATTGCCGGCTCTTTACATATGACCATCCAAACTGCAGTTCTTATCGAAACCCTAACGGCGCTTGGTGCCGAAGTGCGTTGGGCTTCGTGTAACATTTATTCAACCCAAGACCATGCCGCAGCCGCCATCGCGGCAACGGGGGTTCCAGTTTTCGCCTTCAAGGGTGAAACACTACAAGAATATTGGGACCTCGCCGACAAAATTTTTGAATGGCCCAATGGCGAACCGGCAAACATGATTCTGGATGATGGTGGTGATGCAACCCTATTAATTCTTTTAGGTGCCGACGCGGAAAAAGATCCGTCCGTTCTTGATAATCCTTCTAATGAAGAAGAAGAAGCTTTATTTGCAACCATCAAACGCCGCATCGCAAAAAACCCCGGTTGGTATTCAAAAGTGAAAGCCAGCATCAAAGGTGTCACCGAAGAAACCACAACGGGCGTTTTACGTCTTTATCAACGCCAGCAAGCAGGCACACTGCCCTTCCCTGCTATTAATGTTAATGACAGCGTCACCAAATCCAAATTCGACAATAAATATGGGTGCCGCGAATCATTAGTTGATGCTATTCGTCGTGGTACGGACGTGATGCTTGCCGGTAAGCAAGCCGTCGTTTGTGGTTATGGTGATGTAGGCAAAGGATCAGCCCAATCATTGGCTGGTGCTGGCGCCCGCGTGATGGTGACAGAAGTTGACCCGATTTGCGCTCTGCAAGCCGCCATGGACGGTTTCGAAGTTGTTACGTTGGATGAAGATATTCACCGCGCTGACGTGGTAGTGACCGCCACCGGTAACAAAGATGTTTTAACTGTTGATAATATGCGCAAGCTAAAAGACATGGCAATCGTTTGTAATATCGGCCACTTCGATAATGAAATTCAAGTTGATGGATTAAAAAACTTCAAATGGAAAAACGTTAAAGACCAAGTGGATCTTGTAGAATTTCCAAATGGCAACCGCATGATCTTATTATCCCAAGGTCGTTTGGTAAATCTTGGTAATGCGACGGGCCATCCTTCTTTCGTTATGTCAGCCTCTTTCACAAACCAGACCCTGGCCCAGATCGAGCTATGGAAAAATAGTGCTGATTATAAAAATGAAGTTTATGTTCTTCCAAAACATCTGGATGAAAAAGTGGCGGCTTTGCATTTGAAAAAAGTGGGCGCAAAACTTTCCCAGCTTTCACAAGAACAAGCAGACTATATTAATGTGCCTGTTTCAGGTCCGTTCAAGACAGAACAATATCGCTACTAATACAGCAAACATATAGGAATAGCGGGGCCAGTCCCCGCTATTTTTTTGTCCTCGCTATTTTTTTGCTGATTATTTTTTGCTCCACTTTATATCAGAACCAAAAGAACATCTAACGGTCACGCCATCCATTAGTGATAGGATAACGACGGTCACGGCCAAAATTCACTTTGGTCACCTTTGGTCCGGGTGGGGCTTGTCGGCGTTTATATTCGGCAACATATAATAAATGTTCTATACGCCTTACCGTTTTCTCATCATGCCCCCGGGCAATAATATCTCGAACCGCCATTTCATTTTCGACAAGGCATTCCAAAATATCGTCCAGCACCTCATAAGGGGGAAGACTATCAGAATCCTTTTGATTTTCACTGAGTTCAGCAGAAGGCGGTTTTGTGATAATGCGTTCTGGAATGACCAAGCCCTTAGGACCTAATAAGCTTTTCTCGTGATGCGCGTTGCGCCAACGGCATAAATCGAACACTTGCAACTTATATAAATCTTTAAGCGGATTATATCCGCCATTCATATCACCATAAAGCGTAGCGTAACCCACAGACATTTCTGATTTGTTTCCTGTGGTTAAAACCATTGAGCCAAATTTATTAGATAAAGCCATCAATAACGCGCCGCGTAACCGTGATTGAATATTTTCTTCGGTAATATCCGCCGCTAATCCCTCGAACAAAGGGCCCAACATAGTGTCAAAGGCATCAATACCCGGTTTTATCGCAACCGTATCAAGCCGCACCCCCAAAGCCGCCGCGCAGGCGCTAGCATCTTCCAGACTATCATCAGCCGTATAGCGCGATGGCATCATCACACAATGTACATTGTCAGCACCCAGCGCATCAACAGCAATCGCTGCCGTCAAAGCGCTATCAACCCCACCAGAAAGACCAATAACCACCCCTTTAAAATGGTTTTTATGCACATAATCACGCACGCCCAACGTAACCGCTCGATAGATCATTTCATGACCTTGGGGCCATTGCGCCTGAGGCCCTTGAACACACTGCCAAGCAGTTTTATTTTTCTCCCAACGGGTTAAAAAAATGCCCTCATCAAATTGCGGGGCACGGTGGATTATGCTTCCCTCTTTATCCATAATGAAAGAGGCCCCATCAAAAACCACTTCATCTTGTCCCGCTAACTGATTAACAAATATAATTGGCAGTCGGGTTTTTTGGGCCCGTGTGCGGGCCGCCTCTTCGCGTTCTTCCAGGGCCGTTGCCCGAAAAGGGGAACCATGGGGCGCAATTAGAATATCCGCACCCTGACGGGCTAACTCTTCTCCCGCACCCTCCACCCACATATCTTCACACGTAAACAGTCCCAGATTAATGCCTTTAAACGGTGTTACCTCACAAACACGACCGGGGGTGAACCGGCGTGGCTCATCAAATACTCCATAATTTGGAAGGCGCATTTTATCCCGCCGGGCTTTAATCTCGCCATCAGCTAATAAAAAAGCACTATTATAAAGAGCGTTTTCTTCTTCAACAAAACAAGGCGCGGAGATAATCATCGCGGGATTATTTTTCGTGATGCCCGCAAGGTCTTTCACCGCTTGACCACAAGCCCGTTGGAAACTTTTTTTATTGACTAAATCTTCAGGGGGGTAGCCTGAAACAACCAACTCACAAAAAATAGTAAGCTCAGCCCCTTGCCCAACCGCTTTTTCATATGCCGTTTTTATGCGTTTAATATTTCCTTTAATATCACCCACTTGGGGCGCAATCTGGCAAAGCGCTATTGAAAGTTTATCCATTACAAATGTGCACCCTTATTTTGAAATTTGCAAAAACCAGTACACAAAGATACGCACTCACGAACTTTGAGCAGCAACCGCCTCTGCCACCATATCGCAAATATAAACCAATTGATCGTCTTCAAGATAGGGGTGCATTGGCAGCGAGAGAATATTTTTTGCCACACTATTCGTATTCCCTAACAAAACATTCTCCTCATTGCGTACAGGAGAAAAAGATTTAAACGCCGGCATCGCATGTAAAGGAGTTGCGTAGTAAATTGCTGTTGGCACAGATTTTTCTTTTAGGTAAGCAACCACATGATCCCGGTTCTCAACCAATATTGAAAAATATCCATATCCTGATTGGGCTTTTTCCCCATGGGATTGCAAGGTTACAATATTACCCAATCGCTGGTGATAAAACGCTGCGATGCGATGACGGGCTGCTAATTCATCATCAAAAATAGTCAATTTTTCCAGCAAGATCCCGGCTTGAAAACTATCCATTCGGCCATTAAACCCCACACGGATGGAATTTTTTCGCGCCTGATCCGTGCCATGCCAACGAATTGATCGCGGGTCTTTGGAACATTAGGTCATCCTAATGGTCTAGCTAAATTTTTATTCTTGTTTATTGCTTTAACCTGGTGGCAGATTGATCGATGCGGCAAACGATGGTATTGGTTGGTATTAATGTTTGTTTTGGTGTTTCTATTAGTGGCTACTCAGGCTCTATTTGGCATTGGAATGTTTGGCATATTTGTTTTAGTTCGTGTCAGCCAAAAAATTTCTTTCTCTAGAATTCTTGCTGGAGGACTAATGTTAGCAATATTTTTTGGTTTGTTTGCCAGTACCGAGCTAGGATTGGAAAGATTAAATTCTATTTCCAATACTCCTTTACTCAATCCCGATATCGATACTTCCCAAGCAATTCTAATGCATGAAGGCAACAGCTTCAATTGGCGAATCGCCCAGTGGACTTATCTGCTAGAGGCATGGCAACAGTATCCAATTTTTGGTTATGGTCTAAACGGGAGTTCTGCGATCGCTCCTTTTTATAATCATGCCCATAATGACTATATTAGGGCTTTGTTAGAAGGGGGAGTCGTCGGATTCGTTAGCTTTCTGATTTTTCAGGGAGGTCAATTAGTTTATCTAATAAGTTTATATTCAAAATCGAATCCCGGAAGTGATGCCCGTAGCTTACACTCTACTTTATTGGCTGTTTTCATATCAGTATCAATCGGTATGGCTACAGATAAT
>CALLPQ010000073.1 GCA_938015425.1 uncultured Parvularculaceae bacterium
CTCAAACCAGGGTTTCACCTGTGGAGGCTTTAAAGTCGGCTACAAAGGCATCGAATCGGCCATGGGCAATGGCTTCGCGCATATCCGCCATCAGAGTTTGATAATAATGTATATTATGCCATGTGAGGAGCATTGGCCCTAAATATTCGCCTGCCCGAAAGAGGTGGTTAAGATATCCTTTGGAATAATCCCGACTGGCGGGGCAAGTGCTGTGTTCATCCAAAGGGGTGTGATCATCAATAAATTTTGCATTCTTGATATTTAACGGTCCTGAAGCGGTCCACGCTTGCCCATGGCGCCCTGAACGGCTGGGCAACACACAATCAAACATATCAATGCCCCGCGCCACCGCCCCGACAATATCGGCTGGCTTCCCCACACCCATTAAATAACGTGGTTTTTCGCGCACCATAGGCGGGGTTGTAAACTCTAACACCCGAAACATTTCCTCGCGCCCCTCCCCCACCGCAAGACCGCCCACGGAATAACCATGAAACCCGATTTCCACCAGCGCATCTAAACTGGCGCGGCGCAAATCCTCATAATTGGCTCCTTGAACAATGCCAAACAAAGCTTGCCCGGGCTTGGAAAAATTATCAAAGGCCTGTTTAGAGCGTCGTGCCCACCGCACAGAAAGCTCCATAGACGCTTTTGCATCTTTATGGGCAATCGGCATGGCCGGACATTCATCCAGTTGCATTTGAATATCCGACCCCAACAGACATTGCACTTCAATTGACCGTTCAGGCGTTAACATATGGCGCGAGCCATCAATATGGGATTGAAAAGAAACCCCTTCTTCCGTCAGTTTACGGAGTTTTGATAAAGACATAACCTGAAACCCGCCACTATCCGTCAGAATTGGCCCGTCCCATTTCATGAATTTATGCAACCCCCCAAACGCGGCCACCCGTTCAGCCGTTGGCCGTAACATAAGGTGATAGGTATTCCCCAATAATATTTCTGCGCCCGTTTGTTTAACATGATCCGTAAACATAGCTTTAACGGTGCCCGCTGTACCAACAGGCATAAAGGCCGGGGTTTTAATGTCACCGCGCGGCGTATGAACCACGCCGGTGCGCGCCGCCCCATCGGTCTGGTTTAAAGAAAACGAAAAGTCTTCACCGCTTTTATCTTGTGTCACTTGATGATCTTTCTAAAAAACACGCATCTCCATAAGAATAAAACCGATATCCTGTATCAATGGCGTGGCGATAGGCGGTTTTCATATTTGTCGTCCCCGCAAAGGCACACACCAACATAAATAGAGTAGAACGCGGCAAATGGAAATTTGTCATCAAACAATCCACCGCTTTAAACCGATATCCCGGGGTTATAAAAATATCCGTTTCTGCCTCAAACGGGTGAACGATCCCCTCATCATCAGCGGCACTCTCTAGTAACCGCAAAGAGGTGGTGCCCACCGCCACTAACCGCCCCCCTTTACGGCGAACCTTATTCATGGAAGCCGCTTGAGCCGGACTAATCTGGCCCCACTCACTATGCATAATATGGTGATCCGTATCTTCAACACTGATAGGCAAAAATGTGCCTGCACCAACATGAAGGGTTATGGTCTGGTGCAAAATGTCATTAGCCTCTAATGCCTCTAACAATGCGGGGGTAAAATGCAATCCAGCCGTTGGCGCCGCGACAGAGCCTTCATGTTCTGCAAAATGCGTTTGATAATCTTCAAGGTCACGCCCCGTCACTGCGCGCCGGCGGGCAATATAAGGCGGTAAAGGCGGCAAGCCAGCCTTCTTTAATCGTGCCATAAAAGCTTGGGGCGAATAGGGAAATTCAAGTACGGCCTCGGCTCCATCACGAGAGATAATCGTGGCTTGAAAATCATCACCAAAAACCAAAAGATCTCCTTCCCGCACCCGTTTTGCAGGACGCATAAAAGCTTTCCATTGTTGCTCACTATCGCTCTCGCCTATTTGTTTATGCAATGTAACATCAATCCGGATATCATTATTTTGCACAATATTTTTGGAAGTCAGCGTCTTATGCCCCCCCATGGAGGTTTGCTTACCTTGGGTTTGCACCATACGGGCAGGCCTTAAAGCCGTTAATTGAACCGGAATCACTTTAGTATTATTGGCCACCAACATATCACCGGGACGTAAAATATCTGGAAGATCCGTAATCACCTTATCTAATGTTTCAGCTTGATTATCACCCCCACGGTCTCGAACATATAACAGGCGTGCACTATCGCGCGGCCGCGCTGGTTCCAACGCGATTGAACTATCAGGCAAGTCAAAATCAAATCCATCAACGCGCATAAAGTATCCAACTATCTGAAAATGCTTTTATTCTTAATGCTATGAATTGCTGGCGCATGTGATTAAGCCGCTTGGCCAATTCAAACTTTTAACATTCAACAACATTCACCGCCAAGCCGCCTTCACTGGTTTCTTTATATTTGCGCGACATATCCAGTCCCGTTTGGCGCATGGTTTCAATTACCTGATCAAGGGAGACTTTATGGCTATCAGAAGCGCGTAACGCAAGTCGCGCCGCATTCACGGCTTTCACTGCCCCAATCGCATTACGCTCAATACAAGGAATTTGCACCAACCCGCCAACCGGATCGCACGTCAGACCCAGATTATGTTCCATGCCTATTTCTGCTGCATGCTCCACCTGCCCTGGTGTTCCGCCCCATACAGCGGCCAAACCGGCCGCCGCCATGGAACACGCAACCCCAACCTCGCCCTGACAGCCCATCTCAGCACCAGAGATAGACGCACGTTGCTTATATAACATGCCAACCCCTGCCGCCGTTAACAAGAAAGTGCGAATATGCGAGAAATTAGCCTCGCCTCCATCAACACAATAATGTCTTAATACGGACGGAATAATACCAGCGGCACCATTCGTCGGCGCTGTCACAACCCTGCCTCCCGCCGCATTCTCTTCATTTACCGCCATGGCATAAACATTTAACCAATCAAACAATTGCTCGCGCTCATTGGCTAGGGGGGCCTCACGCAGTTTCTGCATCAAGCCCGGCGCACGGCGCATCACTTCCAATCCGCCCGGCAACATACCCTCTTGCCTTAACCCCCGCTCCATACATTCGTTCATCACATGCCAAATATGGTCAAGGCGTTCATGTGTCTGTTCACGTGGCCTGCGAGAATCCTCATTGCACATAATTATATCGGCAATGGATATGCCCTCTTCTTTGGCAATATTCAACAAACCCCGCGCCGAGCCAAACTTATAAACACCGCTCACCGGTAAATCGATTAAATCATCCTTGCTTTTCTTTAGCAATTGTTTGGCGCTAGCGATAAACCCACCGCCTACTGAATAATATGTTTCGTCGAGCAAAACCGCATCATCCGCATCATAAAGCACAAGTCGCATTTCGTTGGGGTGCACCGTTGGAATAATATCACCGCGCAAACGGATATCATTGGTAAAATCAAAATCGACGGCGTGGCCAACATCATTAAGTTTTGATTTTAAGGTAATCTTTGCTGTTTTTTTGGCCTTAAAAAAAACTTTTTCTGCTTCATCAGGGTCGGTCGTATCCGGCGCAAACCCCATTAACCCCAATATACACGCCTTATCAGACCCATGCCCAACACCCGTAAGGGCCAAAGAACCGTGTAAATCAATCTGGATTTTAGCAGCATTTTTTAAAACACCCGTTTGATGCGCCCCTTTAATAAACCGATGCGCAATTCGCATCGGGCCAACCGTATGCGAACTAGATGGACCAATGCCGATTTTAAAAATATCAAATACACTTAACATGGATTAGACCCGTAACATGGATGAGACCTGATTTACAAATCCGATTTATAAACATCCACAGGTCAGATATGGGATGCGGATATGGGGCATCGAAGAATGGCTAAAAAAATACCAATGATCAAATTTATCATATGATCATTGGCATTAATATATTAGGTTTTCAACGTCTTTAAAAAAACTCTTTAATAAAAAGCCTCAAAACCAAAACCCGTGGTTTTAAGGCCCTTAGTTCTAAAAAGCTCTTATGGGTTCTAAAAAGCTTATGGGCGCAGCATTTGGAAAAACAGTATATCCCCGCGTTGCACCCGAATTTGAACAGGCCCCGCATTTTGACTATTGAGGTTTTGAAGCTTTGCGATTGCAGCTTGCGCACGCGATACTTTTTCCCAAGCAATTTCCAAAATGACATCGCCCGGTTGCAAATTATTTGCAGCTTCACTGTTAGGATCAACAGCCACAATAATGGCCCCTTGTGTATCAGCGGGCAGCCCATAACTCTCAAGAATTTGCGGCGTGGGTTCTCCCAACGTCAAACCGGACGACTTAAAATTGCCGTTACCGCCTGTTGGACCCGCATTGATATTTTCTGCCGATAACAGGTTTTCTTCCCGTGACTTCACTGTCACTGAAAGGGTCTGGCGCTTTTTATCCCGTATAATCAGCACAGGCACCGTCGCCCCCACAGCAGTATCAGCAACCGCACGGGTTAATTCCCGGCTATTATTAACCTCCTGCTTATTGAAGGAGACAATAACATCTTTAGCTCTTATACCACCAAGGTCAGCCGGACTTTGCGGCGTAACGCGCGTCACCAATGCTCCGCGCGGTCTATCAAAGCCAATTTTGCGCGCTTGCGCTAAATCAAGCTCGATCACACCAACACCCAAATAGCCACGCCGTGTCTTTCCATATTGCAAGAGCTGCGAGGTTACTGTTTGTGCCAAATCAGCAGGAATGGAAAACCCGACCCCTACCGAGCCCCCGGTTTGTGAATAGATTGCCGTGTTCACACCAATAACATTGCCGTTCAGGTCAAATAATGGCCCGCCCGAATTACCACGGTTTATTGCCGCATCGGTTTGGATAAAATCATCATAAGTCCCTGAATCAATATTACGGTTAAAAGCAGAGATAATCCCAACACTTACCGAGCCACCAAGGCCGAACGGATTACCAATTGCCATAACCCACTCGCCAACTCTTGCCTTTTGTGAGTTACCCCAGTTAACAAAAGGAAACTTGGTCCCGCTTGCATTTACAATTTCAAGAACAGCAAGGTCTGTCTCCTGATCCGTACCCCGCACTTTGGCTTCAAATTCACGGCCATCACTTAAAATAACCGTAATCACCGTCGCATTGCGGATCACATGATTATTGGTCACAACAATTCCGGCACGATCGATAATAAACCCCGAGCCAAGCGAGCTTGCTTGACGGGACCCGAACTTACGTTGAATCGGAGCCAGTTCATCTCCTAATTGGCCCAAGGTTCTCACTTCCTGAGTGGTCGAGATATTCACCACTGCAGGGCTTAACCGTTCGGCCAAATCAGCAAAGCCATCTGGCGCTGTCATCGCGTTCGCTGTAATCGCTGCGACCAGAGACATCACCATAAGGGCCATGCCCACAATAGCTCGCCCTATAATCTGTGTTGTAAAATGATGGTCATGCTTATCGGCACAAAAGCGTGACTTAAATAAAGGTGACATTAAAAGAGATCTCCGGTGATCATGAGATGCAAATCGTCGCATAAAATCCTCGTTTTCAAATATGATAATCTATCCGACTATCATCAGCTAATTGTGTTATCGCTCACCATTATATCGCAATATCAGCCTAATAGACTAACCCAGCATTGGCCTAGGGCCAAGAGGCTGGGTTAATCTATTCAATGACAAGACTGTGTTTTTATCAGTTTTTGGAGCGATTACCCGACTGATTATTGAAATAACGGAAAAATTCACTGTTGGGAGACAGCAGGATCGTTGTCTCCCCGCTCTCCAACGCGGCTTCATAAGCCAACATTGAACGATAAAAAGCATAGAATTCAGGGTCTTTACTATAGGCTTCGTTGAAAATCGCACTTCTACGTCCATCTGCCTTACCTTGAATTTCTAGGGATTGCTGATTGGCTTTCGCCTCAATCTCTGCACGTCTGCGTTCTGCCTCGGCCCGTATACGGGTTGCATCGCGTTCCCCTTCGGAGCGAATAAGCTGGGCTTTTTCTAAGCGTTCGGACCGCATAGTATTATAGACGGTCTCTGCGATATCATTTGGAAAGTCGGCCTTACGCACCTTCACATCAATCATCTCAACGCCGTATTCACGCAACTGCTCTTGCATTCGGGTTTCAATACGCACCATTAATTCAGCACGCAAATTCGTGACAATATCCTCATAGGTCACCGCGCCAAAAGTTTGACGCAAAGAACTGCGCATAATCCGCTCAATCACGCTTTCACCGCCGGAGATAAGAGCATTACTACTCCCCCCCGCAAGGGCGCGGAAGCGTTGATAATAAACCAAAGGATCTACGATGCGATATCGCGCAAACGCATCAACCGTTAGTTTTTCCTGATTAACATCCAAAATCTCTTCAGGATTGTCGAGGTCAAATTCAAGATTTCGGTTATCAATTTTAACAACGTTTGAAAGCGGGTTTTTAAAATGTAACCCGGGAGCCTTCTCCACAGATTGCGGATTACCAAACATGATCAAAATCGCCGATTCTGTTTGTTTAACTGTGTACACGCATCGACCAACCACAACAGAAATTGTAATCGCCAAAACGCCGACGACAAAAAGTTTATTTGCGTTTATCATACTTGCTCTTTTCACTGGTTAGCCTGCTTATTCTTGCCCAATTCAGGAAGCGGTAAATAAGGAACAACGCCGCTACCGGCATCATCATCAATAATAATTTTATCCATTTTACCGAGAAACTTTTCTGTAGTTTCGAGGTAAAGACGCTGACGCGTAATTTCAGGTTGTTTTTGATATTCAGTATAAATCTGATTAAATCGTTCCACCTGACCCAAAGCATCAGCCTCGACTTTAGAAGCATAACCTAAAGCATCCTGAATTTTCTTGAGCGCTTCACCTTCTGCGACCGGAATAATTTTGTTGGCGTCTAGCTCGGCATTATTGATAATGGATTTTTTCTGGTTACCTGCTTGGTTAAAATCCGCAAACGCTTCACGCACAGCGCTCGGTTCTTTCGGGGTTTCCATCGAAACCAGTAAAATCTCGATACCGCTATCATATTCGTCGAGAACTTCTTGAATACGCTCTCGCGTTTGTTGCTGAATAAGTGTTTGCCCAGAAGTAATAATTGGAATCAATTCACGACTACCAATAACCTCACGCATCGCCGCCTCGGCCACAGCTTTTACAGTACCGCCGGGATTTTCAATATTGAAAATCATTTTTGCCGCATTGGGCAATTCACCGTCTTTGGGGGGCAGCGGACTTGCAACCCAATCAACCGTGAAACTAATGTCCACAATATTTCTATCACTGGTCAAAATCAGGTTTTCTGAATTGGTCCCGATATTTTCGGTTTTCTTACCGCTAACGGTCACAAGGTGATAATTCTGGGCAAAAGGAACATGCCACTTCAGGCCTGATCCGCTTATGCCCGCATATTTTCCAAAAGTTGTGCGCACCGCCTGCTGATCCGGTTCAACTTGAAAAAGACCCGCATAAAAGAACAATCCTGCGAGAACCAAAGCACCAATCCCCACCATACCGCGGGTAATCCTGAAATTACCGCCGCCAGAACCACGGCCCCCACCGGGGAACGCACGCTTTAATCTTTGGCGTGAGGCTTCCAGCAAATCTTCTATATCAGGGGGTTCACCGCCAGAGCCCGTTGGTCTTCGCCCCCCGCCTCCATTACTACCGCCATTACTGCCACCATTACGGGGCGGTTGCCCCCATGGTCCGCGGTTACCATCATTCTTATCACTGCCATTATTAGAATTATCGTGCCAGGGCATGAAATCTCACTTTATATTTAGGTCAATATTATCGGTTTGATCTTTGTTATTTTTATCAATTACATAAACGAATGGAACTATAGACGATTCTCGCTATCGGGAGTCTGGTATTTTCAATCCGTTTGTCTATATGTCACTTTGTATATATGTCACTCAAATCTTAAGGTGCAATGGATAGTAAGCCGAAAAATGCACGATTTGTCTAAAAATCATCAAAACTCATGTTAAGCACCCCATCTTATGACACAAAACCCCTCCCAAGGCCCTTTGATATTAAAGTTACGTGACGCACTGGCGACAATCATTAACCCGAAAAGTGGAAAAAATATTGTTGCAGAGGGGCGTATTTCCGGACTTGCAGTTGACCCCGAAGGCAAAGCCCGCTTCACCCTTGATATTGGCGATAATAATCAAGGCGAAGCCACCAGCCTGTTAAGTGTTGCTAAAACCGCCGCTCAAGGCATTGAAGGTATAAACTCGGTTCAAGCCATTGCCACCGCGCATAATCCGGCCAGAGCAAAACCCTCCCCTAAGGGAGCGCCCGATGCTGCTTCTAATAAACAACAAGGCAGAGGACGCGTTATGGGGGGGCACGACAATCCCCTCGCCATCCCGGCACAGTCTAACCCGCAAAATAATAACGCACCCAAAAGCTTGAAAGATTTTGCCAGAACCGGCGGGCCCACCAAACAAGATAGAATAGATGAGAGCCAAAAGGCCTTAAGCGGTGTTAAAAACGTAATTGCTGTTGCATCGGGCAAAGGCGGCGTTGGGAAATCGACAATTACCGTCAATCTCGCCATTGCTCTGGCTAAACAGGGATTGCAGGTCGGCATTCTAGATGCGGATATTTATGGGCCCTCCCTTCCCTTAATGTTGGGCCTAAAAGGAAAACCTGAAATCATAGACGGAAAAATCCAGCCCTTTAACGCCTTTGGCTTAAAAGCCATTTCCATCGGCATGTTGGTGAGCGAAGAAAAGGCGCTCGCTTGGCGCGGCCCCATGGTTATGGGGGCGATCCGTCAACTGATTAATGATGTTGCATGGGGCGAGCTTGATATATTAATGATTGATACGCCCCCCGGCACGGGTGATGCGCATCTCACCCTTATACAAAGTGGTCAATTGGACGGAGTTGTCATTGTGACGACACCCCAGGAAATGGCCCTTGCGGATGTCCGCCGCGGGGTCAATCTATTTCAGCAAACCAAAATACCGATAATCGGCCTTATCGAAAATATGAGCTGGTTGGCCCTACCCGATGGCACCCACCAACATATCTTTGGTGAAGGGGGCGCAGCATGCACCGCCGCCAATCTAGACATTCCTTTTTTAGGAGAGATGCCGATTGAACCTGCCCTTAATCACGCTAATGATCAAGGACGGCCTTACCTAGTAAATGAGGATAAAAGCCCCGCCGCAAAAACACTTAATATTATCGCCAAGAAAATCGCCGCCAATACCGATCATCCGTAGGCGTCTATTATGGCTACTCTTGTTCTTCGGGCATATCACCCACTGTGTGATCATGAACAATGCGCCACGCGCCTTCCTTTTTGTTCATCACCAATGTAAAAACTCCTGTATCCACATTAGTATCACGGGTTAAATGGAAACGACCAACAATGATAGACACATCATCAGTCACCATTTGTATATCCATTTCCTCAAATTTTAAGGTTCCTAATTCCGCACCGTCACCATAGCGGGTTTTATAACGTCGCAAGGTTGAACTCCAACCTTTTGTTACTTCAGTACCCGAAACAAATCTTAGGTCATTATCACGCCAATATCCGTTCATAAAGGCTTCTATATTGCCTTCGTTCCATGCGGCGGCTTGGGCAACCAATGTTGCCTCGATGATCTGCTTATTGGTTCTAAGTCTTTCATCGGCTTCATTCGTAAAAACTTTCGGTAAAAAATTTGACGGTTTTGCCGTTGAACCTGCACTTGTGGTTGAACGCGCGACCGGCGTTGCCCCCACTAATTTAGCTTTAGCATTTGAAACCGTATTGGCCGCCGAGTTTTGTATCTTCTTTGCATTACCAGCCACAGTTCTACTGGCAGTTTGAGAGATTGGTTCTGGCGTCACCAACGCAATCGGTCCCGTTTGCGCACTCTTGATTGGGGCGTCAGCAATTTGTGCGTTACCGCCTATGACCTGACCTGGTTTGATGGTGTTTGACACAGCAGGAACAAGAGCTTCAACATCAGCACGCGCTGTTTTGACGGCAGCAACCGGTTTTTCAATCGCTTTTGTTTCGCCGGATATACGATCATTTTTTTGCTGTTGCGATGTTTCTAATTCACGCAAAAAAGTTTCACGTTTGGAAAGTCCGTTTTGCACTTCTTGCGCTGAGGTCACACTGTCTTGTTGTTGCTCAAGACTTTTCGCACCATCTCGTAACGAATTTAATAATTCTTTCGTTTCCGCGTCTGCACTGACCCCATTAGGGGCATCAACATTAGGGGTATCAACAGGGCTGGCAACTTTTATCGGTGCTTTTACACTTTCTATTTTTTCGCTTGAAGCCTTATCGCTTGAAGTTTTTTCGCTTAATGTCTTTTCTTGGGGGGGCCTTTGACTAGAATTAAGTTGACTAGAGGCCTGCTGACGAGAAGCCTGTTGACTAGAATTAGATTGATCACTAGCCCGATAATCATGTCCCGCACCAAGGCAGGAATAGTTTGATGATTTAAGCTTATCACGAAGCGACGCCGCTTTATTCAAACAATAATTCAAATCAGTATTCGCAAAATAGGGTGTACTGACCTTAAGGCCGCTATTGCGTGTATAAATCACATCGCATGCTTTACCTTTTATGCCCGGCGTCACCACAAGAACCTGCCGAACATCATTAACCCCCTCGCAAGTCACATCGAATTGCGGTTGTTGCGCCAAAGCACTGGAGCCAGCACCAAAGGCGATAATCATCGGCACCAATGTAGTACCGAGTAATGCCGGTTTCTTCATAAATGGTCTGGTCATTGCTAAAATTCCTAATCTATTTCGATTTCGATAATTGCATCTAATTATACATCATTGCGCTACAAGATGAAAACAACTTCCTTTAAATACGGTTTCTATACACCATTAAATTGTAGATAGTTTTTCCCTGCCCCTTTTTTTGAAACCCTGTATCACCCCAAAAACACCCAAAACCGTAATAATATAACGGCTTTTAGACCATATTAGGGCCGGTTAGGACCGATTATAAACAAAAAGCTCAAAAGGGTGACTATTGCGATCATCTTTCATGACCTTCCCATGGGAGCTAATCCGCCATAATTTCGAATCAATTTCTGGAAAATAGGTGTCCCCGTCAATTTCCGCCTCTACCTTGGTGATATAAAGTCTATCGGCCATATGCACAGTTTGGGCATAAATCTCACCGCCCCCAATAATGCATATTTCTGCTATTGGGTCTCCAGTTTGGCCTCCATCACACCCACCATCCACATTTGCGTTTACGGATTTTTTAGCTGCCGATAATAAAAATTCTTTTGCCCGTTTAATGCCCCCTTCAATCGTATCCGCAATTTCAACACCCTCAGCCTTAAAATGAGGGTCACGGGTAATGACAATATTAACCCGCTGCGGCAATGGACGCCCAATAGATTGAAATGTTTTTCTCCCCATAATGATCGGTTTATGAAGCGTGTTCTTCTTAAACCATTTTAAATCATCTAACAAACGCCATGGCATATCCCCCTCTCTACCAATCACACCATTCATACTAACGGCGACCACCAAAGAGATCAAAGGTTTTTGTTCGTATACAGGGTTGATCATATAGCAACCGGCGCTTTGATATGGGCTTGGGGAGAATAATTATCAATTTTTATATCCTCATACTGAAAATCAAAAATTGATGATATATCGCGGTTAAGCGTTAAAGTG
Source organism: uncultured Parvularculaceae bacterium (assembly GCA_938015425.1). Classification (GTDB taxonomy): domain Bacteria; phylum Pseudomonadota; class Alphaproteobacteria; order Caulobacterales; family Parvularculaceae; genus CALLPQ01. Next base: position 11,671 of record CALLPQ010000073.1, read on the forward strand.
GGTAATTGTGTCGGCATGCGCGTTAATTGCAATTGCGCTTGTTCCAGATGATTAAGATAGATATGGGCATCACCGATTGTATGCACAAAATCCCCCGGCTTGTAACCCGTCACCTGCGCAATCATCATGGTCAGCAACGCATAAGATGCAATATTAAAAGGTATTCCCAAAAATATATCGCCCGAACGTTGATAAAGCTGGCATGAAAGCCGGTCATTTGTAACAAAAAACTGGAATAAACAATGGCAAGGGGCCAGCGCCATCTCTTCTAATTCCGGGGGGTTCCAGGCACTCACAACAAGGCGGCGCGAGAACGGGTTATTTTTTATCTCGTCAATGACCCAACTGATCTGGTCAATGGTTTTACCGTTAGCACCGTGCCAACTGCGCCATTGCTTACCATAAACCGGACCAAGATTGCCCGCATCGTCGGCCCATTCATCCCAGATAGAAACGCCATTTTCTTTAAGATAGGCAATATTTGTGTCCCCGGTCAGGAACCATAATAATTCATAAAAAATCGACCGCGTATGCAGCTTTTTGGTGGTGAGTAAAGGAAACCCTTTTGCAAGGTCAAAGCGCATTTGATGGCCAAATACCGCGCGGGTGCCAACACCGGTGCGGTCCAATCGCTCATCCCCTTCCGTCAGGGCGCGGTTTAATAAGTCCAGATATGCTTTCATAATCGTTTACCTAAAACTGGGCCTAATATTCAGGCGACACTCTTACCCAAATCCGCCTATGCCCTCATCTTTATCAAAATCTAAGTTCACAAAGATCTAAGTTCACAAAATCTAAAATTTTTTAGAGCGTTAATGGACCTTCAGACCTTCAGCAATTTTTTCTTTGATAAAATTAACCGCTGCCTCGGGAGACAATTCCTGCTTGCTACCGTCAATACGTAATTTAAGCTCAACAATGCCTTCTTTTAATCCGCGCGGCCCCACCGTGATTTGATAAGGAACACCGATTAAATCCATCCGCGCAAATTTCTCCCCCGCCCGCGAGCGCGTATCATCATAAATCACTTCAACATTCTGGCTCTCCAATTGACGCCATAAATCTGTACACGCCCCATCAACCGCTTCATCACCGGCTTTTAAATTGATAATACCCACATGAAAAGGCGCCACCGCCACAGGCCATTTACATCCTTGTTCATCGTGAAAGGCTTCAATTAATGCGCCAATCAGGCGGGAAACCCCAATCCCGTAAGAGCCCATTTCCGCCGCAACTTCTTTGCCATCAGGGCCCATCACCACCGCATTCATAGCTTTTGAATATTTCGTGCCAAAATTAAAAATATGCCCAACCTCAATGCCCCGCGCACTCACCCGTTTTTCAGAGCTTACCTTTTGCTCGAACTCTTCCACATCATGCATTTCATCTGTGGCCGCATAATGGACCGTACGCTGATCAACTAGACTTTGCAAATCACCCTCAAAATCCACATTGATGTCAGGCGCTGGCATATCCAGAAGGTCACGATCGCAAAAAACCTCGCTTTCTCCCGTATCAGCCAAAACAATAAACTCATGGGATAGATCGCCGCCAATCGGCCCCGTATCCGCGCGCATCGGAATAGACTTCAACCCAAGACGGGCAAAGGTACGCAAATAGGCAATGAACATACGGTTATAACTTCTGCGCGCCTCATCCTTATCGATATCGAATGAATAGGTATCTTTCATCAAGAATTCACGCCCGCGCATCACCCCGAAACGAGGCCGGATTTCATCGCGAAACTTCCACTGGATATGATAAAGCAGCTTTGGCAAATCCTTATAGGAGCGCACACCGGCCCGAAAAATTTCGGTGATCATTTCCTCATTGGTCGGGCCAAACAACATCTCACGATCATGACGATCGGTGATTCGAAGCATCTCTTTACCATAGGCGTCATATCGCCCGCTCTCACGCCACAAATCCGCCTGCTGGATCGTGGGCATTAACAGCTCCACCGCACCGGCCCGGTCTTGCTCCTCGCGTACAACCTGCTCGATCTTTTTCAAAACCCGAAACCCGAGGGGCAACCATGCATAAATCCCCGCCCCTTGCTGGCGAATCATCCCCGCCCGCAACATCAATTGATGGGAAATAATCGTAGCCTCAGCCGGCGTTTCCTTCAAAACAGGCAGATAAAAGCGGGATAAACGCATAGAACAGACTTTCACAAGTTTAGATCAAAAGGGAAAAGCAACAGATGCCCTGTCACTGTTTAGCCCATCCTTGTTTATAAAGGGCCGCCCTAATTGTCTATCATTGATTGCCGTAAAGCCCAATAAGCCAAAAGATCTGTTAATCACCCCTATAAGGCAAAACCACATATAGACACGGGGCTTGTTTCTGCTATGACATAGAAATGGACGGGGCGTAGCGCAGCCTGGTAGCGCACTACACTGGGGGTGTAGGGGTCGCAGGTTCAAATCCTGCCGCTCCGACCATTTTTTTCAATACTTAATATACATCAAGCAGTTTTTCTCAAACTCCGTTACTAATCGTAAAGATAACAGAGATATAAAATATAAAGCTTTCTTATTCAAATCGCTCTGCATTAGTTTTTGAACGGTCGTCTTCCCAAGCTTGTTCACTCGCTATTCTTTTATCTAGATATGCAAGTGCTTTATCCAAACCTTTTCTAGTCTCCAGTCTGTTATCCAATTCCAAATAATTAAAAAACACTTTCCGCGATCTAATAGCATCTGCAATGCTACCATTAAAAGAGCTTCCAATTGCTCGTTCAGCAAAAATTTTCAATACTTTTTCTGGATTTTTTGTGCGCTTGACAATTTCTGAAGCTAAAGGCCTAAATCCAATTGGCGTTCTTATGCCACCTATTTCATGTTCAATTAAATTTCCAGTTTCGGCCGCAAACTCAAAACCTGCCTGTTTGTGTTCTGTATCTAATCCATCAAGCCAGTTAAGAAGTGCATCATCAGTAACAACTTCAATTATATGTTGATCAAGTAAAGTATTACACTGAAGAAAACGGTAGATCGTATCAAAATTACCGTCTTCATTAGGCATACAAAACCGGCGCAAGCAAAGATCGGAAAAGTACCTAAACATTTCTCGTAAAGCCGTTAGTCTAATATCAATCGCATAGCTAGGTGTTATGTCGGGTTTAATGGAGACCTTATCAATTAATGCTATCGCATCAATCTCAGAACATCCCTCGACAAATTTTTTGAAGATTTTCTCGATCTTATATGTCACTTGACCCATCGGGTCATCTATCACTTCCCAGGGAAAATGAATTAGAAAATCCATCATTTCGGCTTTATAGCTTTCTTCAATAATATCTCTATCAAGCGCTTCAAAAAACACGTGTTCTAACCCAATTAAAGCCCCTTGGGGGCCTGTTTTAATTAAAGCATCAAAAAGGCGGCGTCGGTCATTCACTAATAAAGGCTCGATAAGCCCCTTTAAGGTTAAAGGATCAAACGCATCTACTGGTGGTTGGTCTTCAGCCAACAAACTAATTAACTGTTCAAGGCTATCTTGATTTATCCCGAGAATATTTACAATCCACGGCAGAACAATACGCCATACAGGTTCATACTCGTTCTTGTTAAGCCATTTTATAACTTCAACAGGGTCTTGCGCCTTCCATGCCTTCAATAGGCCGAGTGGATAGTCGTAATTTGCAGTACCTATTTCACAATTTTCAATCAACCCTCTTATTCTTTCAAGTTCATCAGGAATTGAAATTATTGTCTTTCCCACACCATTGCCAAACTCTTTAGTGTATCCATACTGAGTTTTTAATATCAGCGCTAATCGAACTTCATTTAAAGCTTCCAGATCATTTCCAATTTCTTCTCCAAGTGTAGTGGCTGATTGGACACGTTTAGTTTTTGCCTCTGTACCCGTCACTACCGTGCCATCCTCATCAATCCAATCACCCCACATATCCACCACAATTACATTTGCGCGCACACGTTCTACAAGATTACTGGGAGATATTTTTAAAATAAGCTCACGAAGCGGCGCGGCATCTGGAGATTCTGGCTTGTCGCCACCAAACCTTAATGTTTTCATAAGCGCATGATATCCTTCTGGCCAAGGTTCATCAGCTATAAGGCGTTCAACAGCCTTAGATAGGTAAGGCCTGACAAGATGAAAGCGCCAAAGCTCCGCAAATCTTTTTGCCAATATCTCTCGAGCTTTTTGAGAAAGGTCTTCATTTTTGAGTGCAATATCAATCAGCTTATTAAGCCATACAGAATATTGCTTAGCAACATCACCCGACGTTTTTGGTGTCCATCCATATGAGCGAGAATGGCCCCCAAACGCAAAACTATTTCCTGAAGAAAAATGACCACATTTAAGAGCACTATCCAAGCAAGCCAGCGCAAGGTCACTTCTATCTAGGTCAATTGGATTTAACATTCTTTCAAGAAATGCCAATTTTTGCGGTGTTTGCGCCATGGTACCTGAAAAATAACGACCATACATAGCCGTTAAAAATTTTTTCGGACCATCATTATCATCCATATGTTTTAAAGGTTTTAATAATTTTGCAAGTACCGTCGCTACTCTGTCAAAGGCATGCTCGTCATATGCTAAATTAAACAATAAGCTGTATAAATCATGTGTAATCGGGCCACCAGTTTCAACAACTTTCTCAATAACTACCAGAGCTGCCGTCGGATTGGTGGCTGCTAAATATCTAAATATTTTTTTATTGTCTTCATTCAAGTTACTTAAATCAAAACAAATCCCTTCTTCTCCGAAAGCCAACTTTGAAACTTGCACCGCAACATCGCAATCATGTAAAAAAGAGAGACGATAGGCAAATGATATGGCTATCCGAACTGGAGCATGCTGAAAAAATTCTTCGTATAGCTCTTCAGGCTCTCGTAAGGATAAAGCCTCACTTGCAAAACGGTTAGCAAGGGCATGAGGCAACAATGCCCTAAAATTACCTCGCTGTTGAACAAGCCCTTTTTTCCTCAATTTAGCAACATTACGTTTAAATGCCTGCGGCTTTAGGTCAGCATAAGTTGCAATAAATTCAATTTCATTAATATTAAAACTATAGACTAAACTTGTCGCTTCAGCTGTCCGTATCAATTCATCCGAATCTAAACCATCCCTTTGGTGAAACAAACGTTTAAATAACTGCGCGTCTTTCAATTCCCCAACATTATTCGTATTTTTTATACCGTCAGCGAGAGCTATGGCAATACGTGCATTTCCATCTGATAACTGTGCTATTCGTCGGGCATCTAAATCACTTAAGTGCTCATATTTATCTTTTAATACGGATTTTAACATACAAGAAGAGGCAGCTTCTATTTGATAACAATCTGTGCCAACCGGTAAATCATCTTGAATATCAAACTCAATGGTCAGTAGCCGTATCTCTGGTTTTGCGTGCTTCATACTTTCAACCAGCTGACCATGTGTCTTGGAGCCGCAATTATCAACGATGACTATGGCTGGCTGATTTGTGTTCATTAATTCAGAAACCATTTTATGCACTGAGGGGTCCGATCCAAATCCCGCATCCGTATATATAACCTGATCCGTGCTAGGTAAAACTCCTGCTTCTATTCGCTCATCAAAGAGGGCTTGAACCAAACGAGTTTTTCCGACCCCCGACAATCCCACAAGGCGCAACCTAGTTTGTTTATCTGCTTTAACAATTAATGCACTGCGAATCTTTTTAATAGCCCCCAACAAAGTAAGGCGATCATCAACTGATTTTCCATCCGGAGGCATTATGCGAGGATGTTTATCTAAATGAAAGGCGGCTTTTATATCAGTTTCCCCATTCGCCCAAGGACCATATGTGTGCCAACCATCTAACTGGAGATTAAGTTTCTCACGCAGCCAAATTTGTACACTTATATGCCGTTCGACCCAATCTGCTAATTGCCGAGCATCAAGGAAACTAGGCCTCACATTCGACAAGTCTTCTGAGGCTAAGACTTCTTTCATTTTATTTAAGCGATTAATTAGCAATGGTTGGGTAAGATCTTCGTGTGCTGATGCAATTAGATAAGCGCCCGAATTTTGGTTTAACCCAGCAAAAAAATCGCGGATAACACCTTTTGGTTTCATCTCACTTTCGACTTTAGCGGGGCCAAAATTTTGTTCAGCTTTGACTTGAAAAACTGTACCTCCCGCTGACAAATGAATATATTCATTTGCGGTAGACGTAAATTTCTTTACATTCACATCTATACCCCCATCTGGAGCTCGTTGGTTCCCTCCCCAAGTCACTAGAGATTCATCAAGGTTTACACGGGCCAGTTCCGCACGACAAAGCCTAGCAATCAATTCGCATGATGCTTCATCATTCAGTTTACGTATCCAGTTTTCATCAATAGTAATACGAGACATATAGATCCCATATACTATATATAATACTTAATACAATATACAAAATATTTTTGCTGAAGAAAACCATGACGCTTCAAACCAATTCCCCGAACCTAAAAAACTACTATCCCGCAGCGATTTCTTTTATGGAGATGTTTGGATCTTGCAATTTCTCAATATCGGGTTTCATCCGGTCCATGATCATTTTTTTCGCCATGATAAATTCAGGCGGCGAGTTTATGGCGTCCACGGCGATGAGGGTTTTTTGTTTTAAATAGAAAACCGCAAATTTTTTCTGGCTTTTGTCCCCGCGCACCACATATTGGTCATAGCCCGTTAGCAAGCCAGCGATTTGCAACTTTACATCATATTG
>CALLPQ010000074.1 GCA_938015425.1 uncultured Parvularculaceae bacterium
AATTACATTTAATTTTAATAAGTTACTGGCGGTACCAGAGGGGCTCAATGCGAACTCAATTTCTTAAACGACCGACTGGTCGTCGGGCGGTCAGCCCGCCCCAGCGGAGCAAATTACAAAGTAATTTTGCGTGAGCGCAAAAGTGGCGGACAGGAAGGGATTCGAACCCTCGAGACAATTCCTTGCCTACTCCCTTAGCAGGGGAGCGCCTTCAGCCACTCGGCCACCTATCCATTTCCCAAAAACCATGAGTTTGAAGGGTTTGCAAGTGTTTTTTGAAATTGATGCAAGGATCGGGGAAAAAGACTAATTTTTTGCAGTTTTCATAAGCTGTTCCACCGCCGTGATGATGTGGTAGAGGGAACTGGCGGTCACTGGCTCTTGCAAGAATGTATTATCGGCCAGTAAATTGTCCTGCCACAAGCCATTAACATCCATATCCAGATAACGCGCGAGACTTATACTTCCATTGATAATTGTAGACGGAACCGAAGTGCCTGAGCTTTTATCAACGCCAGCCTTAAAGCCCTCAGGAGAACTGATATCTCCAAGCGTCAGGGCCGCTTTCAGGCGCTCAGTTTGTGGCCATAGGCGGGCATTTTGGGTTGCTGCTTGCCATTGCAATTTGGCACCAGCCGAATGATCCCCGCCATCCGCCGCAACTGCATAAAAGCGGTCCAAGGCGACATTACGGGTTCTATCAACGCTTTGTTCCCCCGCCTCAAAAAGCCGTTTTGCGGCAGCAAGGATCATCGGGTCTTGCGAAATATTATAATAGCGTTCCAACAACCAAGCCCATTCAAACTGGTGTCCCGGCTCGACAATTTGACCAACCTCCCCTTTTGCGGGTTGCCAGTCCTCTTGGAAGAATTCACGGATAAAACCATTTTGATCGATAAAATGGGTTAGTGCCAGCTGTGCGATTTCATCCGCAAGGGCACGCCAACGCGGGTCACCCTGACCACTTTCCACCCAAGCTAGGGCGGCCTCAAACAAATGCATGTGAGGGTTTGACTGGAATTTTCTCTCTCCCGCTTCAACAAAGCCGCCCGCTTTATGGCGCATTTTTTCTTCTATGCAACTCAACAAAGCCAAAGCCTGTTGCTGAGCATCAGGGTTGATGTTTCTTACAGCGCTCAGTGCAAGGATGATAAAAGCCTGATCATATAACAAAATGTTTTCATCCAAACCATTACCCGTTACATCAACCAGTGTTTTAAAACGCCCATCATTTGTTTTATAATATTTGTACAGACCTTTTAACCCATGTTCAACGGCTGCGCGCCAAGGACCACGCCATCCCATTTCACCCGCCTTGGCAAAAACATAAACCTGACGGGCCTGCACCCGCATCCGGCGGGCCATTTTGGTGGGCGTACCATCCCTTTCGAGATATTCATAAAACCCCCAACCTTGATGATCCGCCCCCAAAGTCCACCATAAAGGCAGTGCGTCGGTAAACAGCCATTGCTTATAAGCGGCGGTAATTTGATGAATTGCTTGTGGGTGATCAAACCCTTTATGAGCCGTTGTGCTTTCTATTGTTTCCAAAACTGCCCCTAAACTATTTGCTGTACCGTTTTGGGTCACCTTATTTTGAGAGAGCTTATCTAACTGCGGTTTACCTTCGGCTTTTAAATGATCAACCACCATTTTAACTTTTTGGGTTTGATGGACATCGCAAATTAAAACCGCGTCTTCCTCCGCCACAACAACCAGATCCTGAACACCAATCATGGCAACCAACATTGAATCATCTGCGCGAATATAACTGTTTTGTGTGTCAATTAAAAAATTATCACCCAGCACCACATTGCCTTGGGCATCTTTAGTGCCCTGCGCCATAACAGCGTCCCACGCGCCAACATCAGACCAGGTCAAGTCAACAGGCAGAACCGCGGTACACGTTGTTTTTTCCATCACCGCATAATCAATCGATATTTTAGGAGCCTTTAAAAAATCTTCCCCTAAAACCATTCCACCTTCAATCGTTTCGCCGTTTTCTATGCCTTGGCTAACGCGCTCCCATATTTCTGGCACAAATTTATTTAATTCATCTTTCATTGTCCGCGCCGCAAAAACGAAATTACCGCTATTCCAAAGATACCCTTGTTCTATATATTTTTGCGCTGTTTCAATATCGGGTTTTTCAACAAAGGCTGTAACATCACACACATCACTAGCGACATTATCATGATCAAACAATCTCTGGCCAGGTGCAATATATCCGTATGCAGAAGTTGCGATAGACGGAACAATCCCCAATGTCACAATGCGTCCCGCATCAGCCGCAAAAGCGGCCTGATGAATGGCTGTTCTAAAAATATCTACATCTGGAATATAATGATCAGAGGCGAAAATGGCCGCCACCCCTTGGGGGTCATGTTGATCAATCCACGCGGTTGCCGCGGCTATGGCGGGGGCTGAATCGCGCCCTTGTGGCTCCAGCAATAAAACCACCTCGCTGATATGGCTAACTTGATCCTTGATAAAGTCAAAATGCCCCTTACCGGCAACAACAATCAGTTTTTGAAACCCCTCAACACCGCAAACGCGATCTACTGTTTGACGGAATAATGTTTCATCCCCCACAAAGGAGAGAAATTGTTTCGGGCGAGAAGGCCTTGAGGTCGGCCACAAACGGCTCCCCGCCCCGCCGCACATGATTACAGGATATAAGCGCATAAGGGTTCCATCATGATCATTATTTATTAAGGGTTTGCCAATTCAACCTAGTGCATTTTATATTTATTACTAACTTATTTATCATAATAAATATGGGCACTCATCACCAAACCAAATCCTGCCATAATAGTGACCATGACAGTCCCACCATAAGACACAAGCGGTAGAGGCACCCCAACTACAGGCGCAAGCCCCATAACCATGCCCGTATTAATCAAAGCATAAAGTGAAAAAGTTGCGCATACTCCAATCGTCACCAATCGTCCAAAATGCGACTTAGCTTTCAAGGCAACGCCAACCGCGGTTAAAATAATGAATAGGTATAAAAACAATAAACCCAGCGCCCCCACAAACCCGAATTCTTCGCCAAAGATTGTAAAAATAAAATCGGTTTGCAGTTCGGGAAGAAACTTTAACTGGCTTTGGGTACCTTCCAGATAACCCTTACCGTTCACACCGCCAGAGCCAATGGCAATTTTTGATTGGGTAAGATGATATCCCTTACCCAAGGGATCGCGTTCGGGATTCATAAAGGTCAAAATACGTTCAATTTGATAGGGTTTTAAAATATCAAACCAATAAGCCGCATACCCCGCAAGTAGCGCCCCAACCGCCCCTAAAAATCCGATCCGCCAACTCAATCCAGCGACAAAAACAATCGCGAGGCCGGTTGACCCTAACAAAATACCAGTGCCCAAATCAGGCTGGATGAACACTAACCCGACAGGCGCACCAATCATAATCAGAGGGGGGATTAAGTAAATGATATGTGATACCTGGTCTGTGCGCAATCCGTGATAATACCGTGCCAACGCCATCACCAAGCCAATCTTCATCACTTCTGAAGGTTGGAACTGCAATCCGCCAAATTCTAACCAGCGCTGTGCCCCTAAACGGGTTACACCAATTAAAGGGACTGCCGCCAACGCCGCTAACGCAAAGAAATAAATCGGATAAGAAATTTTCATCCAGAAGCGGATGCTAACAAGGCCAATCCCCAAAAGCAGAATTAACGAAACCCCATACCGGATACCGTGTTTTAAAGCCCAAGGGTTCCAATCGCCACCCGCCACAGAATAAAGGGTGGTCATTCCTGCCGTTGCCAGCAAGGATAATAACAAAACCAATATCCAGTTAATTCTGACAATACGGTCGCGCAATCCTTTTTGTGGGTTTTGCAAAAGTATAGACGACATTTCTTAGCTCCCTTCCCCGGATGGTGAAGAAGCAGAAGATAAGCCAGCAAGAACTGAAGGGTCATACGGTTTTTTCAAAGCAGGGTCTTTTTCCATAACCGCATCCATCACTTTTTTTGCGATCGGCGCGGCCGCCCTTGAACCACTTTGCCCATGCTCAACCACAATCACACTGGCATAACGTGGATTGTCTACGGGTGCGAAAGAAACAAACAAAGCGTGATCGCGAAGACGCCAAGGCAATTCTTCATTTTTTAAAATACGCCCCGTTTTTGGATCACGCTGTAAACTAGCCACTTGGCTGGTGCCGGTCTTACCAGCCAATAAAGTCTCGGTATTTTCAAGGCGCGCACGGCGGGCAGTCCCACCAAGCTCGTTCACCACTGCGTTCATTCCGTCATGAACAACATTCAATGCGTCACCATCAACCCCGATCAATGGCGCTTCCAATATGGGGACTGCACGTTCCCCCACGCCGCGCACCAATGTTGGCCTGACCGCACGGCCAGAGGCAAGGCGCGCTGTCATAACCGCCAACTGCAATGGGGTAGACGTCACCGCCCCTTGGCCAATAATCACCGACAAGGTCTCTCCCGCAAACCATTGCTGGTTTTCCGGACTATTGGCAAAATATTCTTTTTTCCAGGCCCGATCAGGGACAATCCCTTTACGTTGGCCGGGAATACCAATCTCGAACACTTGACCCAAACCAAAGTCACGTGCGGTTTCAGCCAGAAGATCAATATCTAACTGTTTTGCCACTTCATAGAAAAACACATCACAAGAATTTTTGATAGCGTCACGCATGTTCATCGTGCCATGGCCACCGCGTTTCCAGCAACGGTGGGTATTCTTGCCAAACCGGATAGACCCTCTACACCGTACACGGAAGTTAGGGCTAATACCCGATTTTTGTGCGGCAATTGCACTAATCAATTTAAACGTGGAACCGGGAGGATACACACCACTTAATGGTTTGTTCACCAATGGTTTAGTGGGGTCAGCATTCAAATCCCGCCACAAAACCGGATCAATCCCCACATTAAAATTATTGGGATCAAATGCCGGTGTAGACGCCAACACTAATATCTCGCCGGTTTTTACATCCATCACAACCGCAGAACCGCTATTATCACCAAGCGCTTCCATTGCCGCCATCTGCAGCTCACTATCAATCGTCAAAGCAAGACGATCACCTTGTTTGGCTTTTTGTAATCCTTCATCCAATTCTTCAATAACCCGGCCATGGGCATTTACTTTAACCAGCTTTTCTCCGGCTTTGCCGCGCAACTCTTCATCATAGCGTCGTTCCAGCCCCTCACGCCCAACTTTAAAGCCGGGTTGACGTAACAAGTTTCTTGCATTGGCTGTTGGTTCAGCTTTTAAATCCCGATCGGTGGGGGCCCCCACATAACCAACCACGAAAGCGGTCCCGTTACCAAGGGGGTAATCCCGGGTTCTCCCCTCTTCCGGCAGAATACCGGGCAGATAGGGAACCTCAATATTAATTTTAGAAAATGTTTCCCAATCAAGATTATCGGCAATTTCAATCGGCGTAAAAACACCGCGCCGCCTGATCTGGCGTTTTATTCTATCGCGCTTATCGTCACTAATCTCAATTATCTTTGATAAAGCTATTAAAGTTTCATCCACATCGGCGGTGCGTTCAGGGATAAGCAGCACACGGAAATTCTTCTTGTTTGTGGCTATAACTTTGCCAAACCGGTCCACAATCTCGCCGCGTAATGGCGATATCACCTGTCGGTTAAACTGGTTCTCACGGGCCAATTCTACATAATGGTCATATTCTTTGAGTTGTAATTGGGCCAACCGCAAAGCAACACCGCCAAATAAAGTCGTAATGCCCGCACTAAACAGAAAAGTACGCCGCGTGAAAGAATTCTGCCTTGCCGGGTCTTGCTCGTTTAAATTCATAAATTCACATTTCCTGCATTACGCGACGGCGGATTTTACGAAACCCTTGCCCCATCACAGGATAAAAACAAATCGTGGCTATTATTTGATAGGATAATCCCCACAAAGGCAACAAATAACCCGCCAGCAAGCTCATCACTAACCAAACACTGATAGCAGCCCCCACAGCCACTAGAATAAACCCTAGCCACACCACTTGCGGCTCACGGCCCAGAAAATAGGACCGTTGGGATAAAACCACATATTGGACCATTAAATAAACACATGACCACAACCCAAAAGGGCCGCCCGTTAAGGCATCTTGAAACAAACCAATAACAAAGACGCTGGATGCAGGCAATTTCAACGGATCATACAGTGACCAGAAGAAAATAACCGCCAAGGGTATAATCGGCATTGGCATTGCGCCGCCAAACAACCGCACCGGTAATGCCAACAATAATACACCAGCAACCCCCATTAAAAAGGGGAACAAAACCTTGGCCAACCCGATGACACTGTCTGCACGCGTATTCATTACAGCGTACCCCGATCATTTTCATTTAGGCCAATTGTGTTCACATCAGTTTCCCCCAGATCATTAGCATCACTTTGCGTGTCTTTGGGAAACGTATATTCCAATACACGCACCAAACGGGTTTGTGAGTAATCCGCGTTTAAGGTGATTTCAATCTCGTCTTCTTTCATACCAAAAACCACGCCAACGGGGAGGCCGCGGGGAATAATGCCCCCCGCCCCTGAAGTTAATACACGTGCCCCGCTGCGCACGGGGCGCGTTGTCACTTTATTGGTAAAACGAATTAACGGGCGGGTTCTGGTTTGACCTACTAATATACCGTCAATACCTTCCCCTTCCACATAAACCGGTATCCGGCTTTGAATATCCGTTAATAACAAAACTCTAGAGGCATTTTTTCCCGCTTCAATAATACGCCCGACCAATCCCGCTTCATTGACCACCGCATAACCGGTGCGCACATTTTCGTTCCGGCCAGCGTTTAAAACCATTGAGCGCGCGAACACGTCATTAGAATCCCCGATCACATAAGCATCAATGGGAATCACATCGGGAGAGGGTTGATAGGATTGTAATTGTTCGTAGGAAGACAATAGCTGACGTAACGCCAACGCTTCTTCCATCCATTGGCGCAACTCGGCGTTTTCCTGACGCAGCGCTTTGTTTTCATCCATAACATGGAGATAATCACCCGCCCGCCCAAAAAGATTATTGACCACTTCCACAGGCACAGAAAGAACCGACAAAAGCGGCGATGCAACATCCAGAATACTTTCGCGAGCCTTTTTAAAAACCGAGGCTTCAGCCGAATATAAGCTTGAGAGTAACAAGATCAAAGAAACGAGAAACAGCAAAAACAAATTAACGCGCGGCACAATCCGGCGGCTAATTCCTTCTCTTCTATCCTCTCCTAAAATTTCCATTTAAAGTCACTATTCTCAATTATCAAACTTAAGCCCGTATTCTATCAACATCACCTTATCAATCCACGCCACCAATATCGACTTAAATTATCGCGAATCCCATATTCAATAACATTTTAGTATAGATTAACGTTAATATGGTTTGGCCTTTTGGCAAAAGAAAATTACCTTTAACGGTATACTCTTCTTTATACCCCGGCTAAATAAGAACCATCACCAAAAAATTTTGGTGATTACCCCTGAAACCAGTCATCCCAAAGCTAATAGTGTATGGGTCTGGATAAACCTTTGATTGATGAGCCCAAACAACCAATAGTTTGCAGCAATATCAGATCGCGCTCGATAAAACGCCGCGCATTTCCTTATTATATTCCAGCGCGGCACCCGTCCCGAGGGCAACACATGATAAAGGATCATCCGCTACAGAAATCGGCAAACCCGTTTCGTCCCTCAATATTTGATCAAGGTTTTTCAACAAAGCCCCGCCCCCTGTTAGCATAATCCCTGTATCCACAATATCAGCGGCCAATTCGGGGGGTGTCGCCTCTAAAGCGACTTTTACGGCCTCGATAATCTGTGCCACTGGTTCAGCCAAGGCTTCGGCAACTTGTTCCTCGCCAATGGTAACCTCTTTTGGCACCCCATGCATTAAATCACGGCCTTTAATCTGGATTGTTGTCCCTTCTCCATCAGGAGGAGGCATCGCCGACCCGACCTCTTTTTTAATCCGTTCAGCCGAAGCTTCACCAACCAACAAATTATAATTGCGTCTAATATAGGCAATAATCGCATCATCCATTTTATCGCCGCCCACACGAACCGAACGCGAATAAACAATGCCACCCAAAGACAAAACAGCAACCTCTGTTGTTCCCCCGCCAATATCAACCACCATCGACCCTGTTGCATCGGTAACCGGCAAACCGGCCCCAATCGCAGCCGCCATAGGCTCTTCAATAAGCTCCACTTTGCGCGCGCCGGCAGATAAGGCGGATTCCTGAATGGCCCGCCGTTCAACCGCCGTTGCCCCTGATGGCACGCACACCACAATACGCGGGCTGGCAAAAGACCGCCCACGGTGCACTTTCTTAATAAAATATTTAATCATCGCCTCGGCCACTTCAAAATCGGCTATCACACCGTCACGCATAGGACGAATGGCTTCAATCTCGCCGGGGGTACGGCCCAACATTTCTTTTGCTTCAATACCAACAGCGCGAACCAGTTTCTTGCCGCCGCGCGTTTCAATAGCAACCACCGAAGGTTCATTCAGCACAACGCCGCGCCCCTTTACATAAACAAGTGTATTCGCGGTTCCGAGGTCAATTGCCATATCAGCCGATAGCATGCCAAAAAGTGTTGAAAGCATTATTATTTTTTCCGATTAGAGTTTTTTATAGTATGAACAGATTCGACGTTAACCATAATGGGTTCCTAAATCGTCAACAAAATTCGTTATTTTAAAAAAAATACCCTGATTTGAGCTTTTTTGGAAAAATCTCATTTTTACCACTCAAATCCGTTCCCAGCTTAAGGGACTTAAACCCTATGTTAGCGGATGTGTTATCCCAAGTATAACACTAGGTAACTATGGATGAAAGTTACTATATGAAGGCTTCTATAGATGAAGACTTCATCCATAAAAGGCTTATACGCAATCAGGTTATTGCGTAAAAAAATTATCCTTACGAATTGCGCAATCGTAAATATAACCGGCGCATAAGCACCAAGAAAGCCGCCCAACAGGGGATCATCAATCCAATAATCAAAAAGTCTTTTGCGGAAAACCCCTGAAAAAACCCGATAATACCACCCAATCCCGTTGCACTTTCTTGCAGGCTGGTTTGCGTTCCCTCAAGGTCCCCGTTAGGGGCCAGCATAAACAGTAAAGCCACAAACCCAATCTTGGGGATAATGCCAATACTGGTGCCAAAGCTATATTTCCAAAACGGAATATTGGACGCGCCCGCAGCCGCATTAACCACAATAAAAGGCGCCGACGGCACCACCCTTACCATACCACTGGCAAGAATACCGTGACGAGAAAGAAACCCCATCGTCTTCTCCGTTCGCGCGCCCCCCAGTTTCACCACCCACGGCCCCCCCATTTGTTGCCCCAAGGCAAATGTCAAACTGGCACTCACCATGGTTGCAACCCAGGAATATAACGCCCCTAAAGGCCCACCAAAGGCAAAAACGGTTGCGGTGATCAACAATATTTGCGGAAAACCAGTTAAAGCCAACACGCTAAAAAACCCGATCACCCCCATAATCGCATAGGGGGAAGATGATAAGCCCGACATTAATTTAGTGACGTCTTTTTGAGTTTCCACGTTAAACCACTGGCCAGCAAACAAAAACATCACCAGAACGAACACCAGCAAAGTTACCGATAGGCCCAAATGTTTGACCGTTCGGGCATCCATTGATGCAAATATGGAAACCGTCATTTGCTTCAGCTTACGGATTAACTCAACCATAAATCACTCAACTTTAAACTCGTCATCACTTACCCGGTTTTGCAACCTAAACCCATTATCTGACTTAAGCCCTAAACCCGACTTCACAATAACGCATCTGCGACCCCATAGCAACAAACCCCAGCTTAAATTAGCACTAGGCAGAGCGTCGAAACAAAGCAAAACACCATAACAAGGATAAATAACACACCAAAACTTCCCAACAAAACGTCCCATCAAAATATCACTCAAAATAAATTATTGTAACTGTTTGTGTAATGATAATAATGCTTGTTTGGCGTTATTTCCTTGTGGCCAATCGGGGGTTTGACCCTTAAACCAGGTTATCTGTCGTTTGGCGAACCGCCGTGTGTTACGCTTAGCCAGATCGATAGCGTTGTCTAAAGATATTTCACCGCGCAAATGGGACACAAGCTCAGCCGCCCCCAAAGCCTTCATCACCGGTAAGTCCGGCGATAAGCCGCGATTTAATAAAGTACGGGCTTCTTCAATACCGCCTTCTAAAAGCATTTTATCATATCGGGCGTTACAGCGTTCATATAATGCTTCCCTTTCCGGCAACAAAATAATCCGTGCATTGACCCTTTGCCCTTGGGCAATCTCTAACAGCGGCTCACGGGGCAAAGCCTGAAAATAAGATAAGGGTTTGCCCGTGGCCCGATGCACCGACCATGCCCGCATTAAGCGTTGGCGATCCCCCACTTCCAGGCGTTTCATCGCCCCATCAAAACTGACGACTTCCTCGTAAAAAGCTTGCGCTCCCAGTTTGTCATAATGGGCTTTTGCCTCTAGGCGAAACTGATCATCAATATCGGGAATAGGCGATAACCCATGCTCTAACGCAGCAAAATAAAGCCCAGTGCCCCCAACAAGAATAGCCCCCCTTCCTTTAGCGTGAATGTCATTAATGGCTCGCAGAGCATCTTTTGCCCAAATACCTGCCGAACAACGTTGCGCACCATCTTTATACCCATATAAATGATGCTTAATTCCGTCTTGCTCTTGCTGGTGTGGCCGTGCACTTAATATGTGTAAATCACGATAAACCTGAATGGCATCGGCATTGATAATTTCCATATCAATAGCGGGATTATTCTCATCGCGTAGCATTTTTGCAGTGGCTAGAGCTAATCCGGACTTGCCGCTTGCTGTCGGGCCTGCAATAAAAATCAAAGGCGGGGCGCTTCCGCTTCGTTTTTTATGATTAACCTCTTTTCTTGAAGTCTCAGCCAATGTCCCAAATCCTGTCGCTCATCTGTAATGAAAACCACTCTATTCTCGATGACAGGTTTTTGAAACAGATTTTATCTTCAAACGAGTTTAAAAACGTAAACACACTCGCCCCTCATGTGGCAATCTCACTCCCTTTGGATAATCAAGAGAGACGATCAACACTACAAAAAGAATTAGCCTCCCACCCTATCGATATCAATATTATTCCCTCAATGGCGCTCACCCCTAAAAGATTATTGATTGCAGATATGGACAGCACCATGATCGAACAAGAATGCATTGACGAACTGGCAAAATATGCGGGAAAATATGATGCGATTTATGAAATTACCGAAAGGGCCATGCGCGGCGAACTAGATTTTGAGGCCGCCTTGAAAGAACGGGTTGCCATGTTGCAAGGCTTAGCCGAAAACATTATTGATAATACGTATAGTGATAATATTAGTTATACATCGGGCGGTTTTACGCTTATTAAAACCATGAAACAATATAATGCCTATACGGCATTGGTTTCTGGCGGTTTTACGCACTTCACCAAGCAAGTCGCAAAGAAATTAGGCTTTGACCACCAAGAAGCCAATACCCTTATCATAGAAAATAACGAAATTAGCGGAAAAGTTAAAATGCCCATTTTGGGGCGTCAGGCTAAAGCCACAGCTTTAAAAACCCTTTGTGCAAGACATAATATTGACATTCGTGAAACCTTGGCCGTTGGCGACGGGGCCAATGATCTTGATATGTTACAATTGGCGGATATGGGGGTTGCATTTCATGCTAAACCTCTAACTGCCAAAGCCGCAACCTATCAAATCAATCACGCCAATCTGGAAGCCTTATTATATTTACAAAATATTCCCAAATCAGAACATGTTTTAAATTAAATATAATGGTCTGTATAAAAATTAAACTAAAATAGGCATCATACAGTAAACAGTCATCATTTAGAGTATGACTTCAATCAACACAGTTTTATTGTAGAAGATAATTTCACAATCAGGCGTTTGATACAAAAACGTATTTTACGAAACATATAAATGAATGAAACACAATTTTGATAAAAAGCTTTTGAGAAGCGGTGAGACGAGAAACTTATGGGGGGGAGAGATAGCAACCCGCCTCACCATACTGCCGAAGCAGTAACTCAAAATGACTTCTATGATTAATACGCAATCATAGTACTAATTTAGACGATGAAATTCATACAAGAACAAATACGCAGTACACATTGTCTAATCACACATTGTCTAATCGCTAACGCCTTAGCGATGAGGCCCTTATACAACCCAATTTAGATATCTAAAGGCGCTAATATGGCTACAATGTGGCATTTACTCACGATTTGTATCAAAACCATACAATACGCCCAATAAGGTGATTATGATAAGAGCGAGACGAC
>CALLPQ010000075.1 GCA_938015425.1 uncultured Parvularculaceae bacterium
AGGCTCATCATCAGATGAAGCCCGAACCATATCTTCCTCAGTGTCAGGATGAATACCTTTAATTGAAGGAACCTCAACAGGGCTTGGCAAATAATCCACAACCGCATCCAACATAGGTTGAACACCTTTGTTTTTAAAAGCAGAACCACAAAGCACAGGATGGAAATCAACATTACACGTACCCTGACGGATTAATCGCATAATTGTCGCATTATCAGGCTCTTCACCTTCAAGGTAAGCTTCCATCACCGTTTCATCAAGCTCAACCACTGTCTCAATCATTTTCTCACGATATTCAGCAGCTTTATCAGCCAAATCCGCCGGAATTTCCTCTTCGCGGAACGTCGCGCCAAGGTCTTCCCCGTCCCAGATGATGGCTTTCATCTTAAGCAGATCAACCAATCCGGCAAAGTCATTTTCAGCACCAATAGGCAACTGAAGAACAACTGTTTTAGCCGCTAACCGGTCATGAATTGTATCGACGGAATTATAGAAGTCAGCGCCGATTTTATCCATCTTGTTGATAAAAAACATACGCGGTACATTATACTTGTCACCTTGACGCCAAACAGTTTCCGTTTGCGGCTCCACACCAGCATTTGCATCCAGTAGCGCAACCGCCCCGTCAAGCACACGCAAAGAACGCTCAACCTCAATGGTGAAATCAACGTGTCCGGGCGTATCGATAATGTTCAAACGCTTATCGTTCCAGAAACATGTAGTCGCAGCAGAGGTAATTGTAATACCACGCTCTTGCTCTTGCTCCATCCAGTCCATAGTTGCAGCACCATCATGAACCTCGCCAATCTTGTGGCTTTTTCCTGTATAATAGAGGACGCGCTCAGTCGTCGTCGTTTTACCAGCATCAATATGTGCCATGATGCCGAAATTACGATAATCCTCAATTTTGTGCGTACGAGCCATTTCAGTAAGCCTTAAAAAAGTTACGTGTTACCAACGATAATGAGCGAAAGCACGGTTTGCTTCCGCCATTTTGTGAGTGTCTTCGCGCTTCTTAACAGAAGCACCCCGATTTTGCGCAGCGTCCATAATTTCATTGGACAAACGGTCAACCATTGTTGTTTCGTTACGCTTGCGAGAAGCCCCAATAATCCAACGCATTGCCAACGCCAATTTCCGGTCAGGACGAACCTCAACCGGCACTTGATAAGTCGCACCACCAACACGGCGAGAACGAACCTCGATCGCGGGGGTCACATTATCCAAAGCTTCTTTAAATAATTCCAGAGGGGGACGTTTTAGCTTGTCCTCAATTCGGTCAAAAGCGCCATAAACAATCTTTTCGGCGGCTGATTTTTTACCATCAAGCATGATATAGTTCATAAATTTGGAAACCGTAAGATCGCCAAATTTGGGATCGGGATGAACAACCCGTTTTTCTGCGCGGTGACGACGTGACATAATCTAAATTCCTTACTTAGGCCGTTTGGCGCCGTATTTCGATCGGCGCTGCTTACGATCTTTAACCCCTTGCGTATCAAGCACACCACGAAGAACGTGGTAGCGAACGCCCGGAAGATCTTTCACCCTGCCGCCACGGATCAAAACAACAGAGTGTTCCTGCAAATTGTGGCCCTCACCAGGGATATAACCAATGACTTCAAAACCATTCGTTAAACGAATTTTTGCAACTTTACGTAGCGCAGAGTTCGGCTTTTTTGGTGTTGTTGTATACACACGCGTACACACACCACGCTTTTGAGGGTTTCCCTCCAAAGCCGGTACTTTATTAATTCTACGCTTCGGCTTGCGCGGTTTTCGTATTAATTGCTGAATCGTTGGCATTGGCTCAAAACAACCTTAATTAATCAAATTTATCTGATTTCACCCTGAAATAACCAGTAGCAAAACCCCGGATCGCCTACTTCAATAAGACACTTGCAGCCTTAAAAAATATAGACGCATTTAAACGGTGCCCCTTAATATTCAAGAGCGCCGCTAAGCAATAAAGTCTAATTCTTTTATTATGCGTGATGGTTACGTTTCAGAAAAAACTGACAGCCAACCTCGGACGCTGGCGGAACCTAGTTGAGCCCCCCATAGGGGTCAAGTGCGAAATGACGGTTTTTTTAACTTTTTTGCCAATTATTGCCTTTTTTTAAGCCTTACAGACAACAGACCAGACCGATAAGACAATTCCACTAAAAACGATAAGCTAAAACACGTTTTTTGTGGCGAATCATCAAGACCAATCAGCATTAGCTATATTGCCTCAAATCTAACTTTTATTCGCTACCTGCTTTTTTCTCTTTCCCAAACTAACAGATTTAATGGTAATGTGTTGGGGCGGATCAAAACGGATAAGGCTTGTGGTTAGCCCTTTAGGCAATTTAAGTCTATTATATTGAAGTCTAATATCATGAGCCCCATGCTTTACTGATATTGAAAAAAGCGCCCTCCCAGATATTTACCGCCTCTACATCTTCAAAAGGCGGCAAAAAACACTCTTAGCCCCGTTTGGAGTTATGGGTTGAGGCAAACTGACGTCTGATCCACAGCCTGTTATTTCTTTTCTCGCTTTTTCGACTGGGTTCTTCTCTTAAAACTAAGAACCTGAGGGGTAACGGGTTGAGGCAAACTGACGTCTGATCCACCGCTTGTTATTTCTTTTCTCGCTTTTTCGACTGGGTTCTTAGCGTCGATACCATTTTCTTTTTCGGACCGTCTCCCCGCCTTCTTGTTCCGTGGCCCGTTTTTCCTGAACAGTTTCTTGGCCAGTTTCCTGAGCAAATGGTCCCGCTTGGCTTGCGGGGTTTATGTTTTTACTATTCCAGTTTTCCGGAGACCCTTCTTTCCAAGGGCCATAACTAAAACTATTCGCACCTGCCCCCGGTTGGTAACCGGTCATCGCCCCCCGACCAATAGCAGGTCCACTTATGGGGACTCTTCCCTTTTCACCTTGATCGGTTTGCCCTTTTCGATGGCCTGATTGATGGCCTGAGGCGCTTTTAGCTTCTACCACATCCACCGCTTTAACACTTGCCCCTGCCAGACTACTGGGGAATAGCGCCATCAAGGTCATAATATCTTGTGGCATTTGGGTTGTAACGTTTAGGCCCAACTCTTCTGCATGGGATGGAATAATCGGGTAATCATGGGTCCAACGGCCCGCCGATAATTGTTCTGCAATTGCTTTCGCGGCATTATCAGAAACCGTCCCACTTAATAGTTCGTAGGCCGCGCTTTGTAGTTGCCGGATCGCCATTTCGCTCACATCAGCCAAAATCAACGTATAATCATCTGTGGCGTTAACATCTTTTTCCTGCTTCACCCGCAACACCGACGCGGCAGGCAAGCCACCAATCTGGGGGTCAATCGGCCCTAATACTGCATGTTGGCTCATCACAACCTCATCAGCAGCAAGAGCAATCAAGGTGCCCCCCGACATCGCATAATGGGGAATAAACACGCTGGTCGGCCCCGGATGGGCCTTAATAGCGCGGGCTATTTGCAAGGCAGGCAACACCAGACCGCCGGGCGTATGCAACATAATCTCAAGGGGCATATCATCAGGGGTTTGGCGGATTGCTTCTAACACATCTTCCGCATCATTAAGGTCGATATATTTCAAAACCGGCATACCCAGTAACCCCATGGGCTCTTGGCGATGCACAATCGCAATGACGCGTGACTTACGCTTGCGTTGAATTGAAGAAAATTTCTTTGTTAATTCCTCATGCTGTTTTTGTTGCCGAAGGCGCGGCAGCAAAAAAAACACAATCATAAAGAACAAAAACGGTAGTAAACCCCAAAGACCGTCCATACAGCACCAATATAACCCTTAAACACTAAAACTACCGACCACACTAAATCGACCGCACCAAACCTAACACCGCTCACAACCCAACAGTGAAGCCGGATTAAAACCGACCTTCGAGATTTTATTGCTCCTAGACCTCAACCTCACCAATCGGGGCTGCATTGTCTTTCTCATAAACATTGATATGCGTGAGCGTAAACAATAATGTACTAAAAAACTCGGTTAGGTTTTCATCAAGAGCATGGGTCGCA
Organism: uncultured Parvularculaceae bacterium; assembly: GCA_938015425.1. Classification (GTDB taxonomy): domain Bacteria; phylum Pseudomonadota; class Alphaproteobacteria; order Caulobacterales; family Parvularculaceae; genus CALLPQ01. The sequence goes on from CALLPQ010000075.1 coordinate 4,033, forward strand.
CGGGCTTTAACATGCCAGCCATTCTCTTTAACGAGCCATAAAGAGCTTTTAACTTTTTTCACTTCACTATCAGCATTCGGATTATCAGCCTCATATCCAATTACAGTCGGTGTCTTCAAAATACTACGATCATACCCGTCCAACTCAAAAGATTGAACGGCTACAGCTTTATCTGTCTTAAATTGTGTTCTGATTTGTTCGGCTGCCGCATTCGCATGATCTTGCTGCGACAATTCCGGCCAATGGCTGGCAAATATAGTTATATATCCCCCAGAACTCACCTGATAATCACACCCCACATCCATGCTAATTTCATCAAACAGGCGCACCTGCTCAAGACGGACCGTAAAGTTTGACTCTTGTACATTGATTTCATGCACACAGGTCATGCCGCTATTTTCATGAAGCACACCACCCTCAATCAATCGCCACCCTGCAGGCAGGTTTTGCGACACACTGGTATAAGAACGCGCCTTGAAGGTTCTGGTTACAAAATTGCGTGTTTTAACTTCCAGATCGCTTGCATTGTCGGGCAAGCTTGCCTCATGCAGGTTTATTAATGGATCAGAAGCCCGTAAAATCGCTTCTTCTTGAAGGTAATATTCAGACCCTTTTTCGGCATTGATGACCGAGGTCGAAGATATTTCTGATACTTCAATTGTAGACAGTCGCGAGAAGTTAAAACCAGCCAGATATTGCCCTATATTTGTGCTCTGCTGTGGTGTGTCCCTGATAGATTGGGCCTCAAGCTCGACATTTTGTGTGCTTGCACATCCGCCCAAGGTAACCATTGCCGCAAGTGCAACTTTAACATTCAAGTGTAATAAACTGTTTTTAAACATTTTAATGACTACCTCTCAATAATAATCAGGCTTTATTTGCAGCTTTAAGATTCTCTTAACCTTAATTCTGCGCATTTAGAGGGAGAAAACCAGAAAAATTTTAGATTTATGTGGTTTTTGAAGATATTAGCCCAGACGTGATGCATTTATATCCATAAACCCATGCAATTTTACCCTTCACGCCGAGCCAGAAAAGCAAGCCTTTCAAACATATGGATATCTTGCTCGTTCTTTAATAAAGCCCCGTGTAAAGGCGGTATCGCCTTGCGAACGTCCTTTTCCCGTAATGTTTCCAGATCAATATCTTCCGCCAAAAGTAACTTGATCCAGTCCAACAATTCAGAAGTGGAAGGTTTTTTCTTAAGGCCCGGCACCTCTCGCAACTCATAAAAAACCTTCATCGCATTGGCCACAAGCCGCTGTTTAATACCGGGAAAATGCACATCGATAATCGAGTTCATGGTCCCTTCATCAGGGAAGTTGATATAATGAAAGAAACACCGGCGTAAAAATGCATCGGGCAATTCTTTTTCATTATTTGACGTGATGATGATGATAGGACGATGGTCCGCTTTGATGGTCTCACCAGTTTCATAAACAAAGAATTCCATTCGGTCGAGCTCTTGCAAGAGATCATTTGGGAATTCAATGTCTGCTTTATCGATTTCATCAATCAATAAAACGGGGCGTTGATCCGCAACAAATGCATCCCATAATTTCCCGCGCTTAATATAATTCTTAACATCGCGCGCCCGTTCCTCCCCTAACTGACCATCACGCAAACGTGCCACTGCATCATATTCATAAAGGCCCTGATGGGCTTTGGTGGTTGATTTAATATGCCACTGCAAAAGCGGGGCCCCCATGGCCTTGGCGATTTGCTCGGCCAATACAGTTTTACCCGTTCCCGGTTCTCCCTTTACTAATAAAGGGCGCTCCAAAGTGACAGCCGCATTAACCGCAACTTTCAAATCATCTGTTGCAATATAATCTTTAGTACCCGTAAATCTTTTCGTATCTGTCACGTAAACCTACTTAATTATTGTTTGATTATTAAACCCCGAAACTAGCATAGCCCGATCCCAGCGCAAGTTGGGAACACATGTTATTCCATTTGGGAAAGCAATTCCAAAACCCTCACCCTGGCCCCCGGCAAGGCCCGATTAGAAAGATGCAAAATGCGGGTTTCAATAAAATAGCCTGTGGTTTGCAGCCCATCCAAAACATCATCTTTGGTAATATCGCCCTGCTCTCCTTTGATAAAAGGCGGCAGGGGAAGCATCTTATTGCGATATAGATGCCCCGCTTCACGACTTACCGCACAAGCGGATTTCGGGGAAACATAGATCAAATCATCACTTTCACCCGTTGCCGCACATCGATCCAATGTCAACCCAAATCCCAGATCAGCCAACAGACCAAGTTCCCACCGCGCCATTAATGCCGGCCAGATATCAATATCTTCAAAGCTAGCCAACAAGACCGACATACTCGCATAAATGCGCGGATGTTCTTGTCGCTCCGGTAAACATGTGGCCGCTACCGCACAAGCCGCACTCAATCCCGCAAGCGATAACCGGTCAGCCATTAATTCTGCAGCTAAAGGGTGGCTTAATTCTAATGTATAGGTCCCTAAACTATCACCAAGCCGTCCGCGCCAATTGGCTGTTACCAAATTTCCCGGTTGTAATATGGGGGCCATGCGTCGCCCTTGCCCCCCATAAACCAGCCCTGCCCATCGGCCATGTTCGGGGGTGAATAAATCAACCACAGCATGTCCATCTCCATGGGCGCGGCAGGCCAGTACAATCGCATTATCCGACCATTCCATAAAAATTCAATTCGCCATTATATTTTTAGGTTTTGCGTTCAAAAACATATTGCGCAGCCCCTTTAAGGGGCGCGGCTTTTTCGCCAAAAGGATCAAGATGGGCCTGTGCACTTTCAACCAGTTCTTTAGCCCGATCCCGCGCACCATCCGCCCCTAATAATTTAACAAAGGTCGCCTTATCCATATCACTATCTTGTCCGGTTGGTTTTCCTAACGTTTCCGGATCGCTATAGATATCAAGCAAATCATCGACAATTTGAAATGCTAACCCTAAATCTTCCGAGTAATGAGCAAGTGCCTCAACTTCATTATCCGTGGCGCCGCCAACAATCCCGCCTGCAATGGCTGAAAATCTAATCAAGGCACCAGTTTTAAGGCGCTGCAACTGGCTAACACCCTCCATATCAAATTCTTTTTGTTCCGCATAGATATCAATCATCTGCCCGCCCACCATACCAATCTTACCAGAAGCACGGGCAAGCTCTATTGCTAAAGAACACCGTATCTCCGCATCGGGGTGGGTTTGTTTTTCAGCTAAAATTTCAAATGCCTGCGTTAACAAAGCATCCCCCGCCAGAATTGCTGTTGCATCATCAAAAGCTTTATGCACCGATGGACGCCCCCGCCTTAAATCACTATCATCCATGGCCGGTAAATCATCATGAATGAGACTATAACAATGGATCATTTCCACTGCGCACCCTGCCCGAATTGAACGATCCCGTGGACAATCAAACATATCGGCAGCCGCAATCACCAAAAACGGGCGTAGACGTTTACCGCCATCCAGCGCCCCATGACGCATCGCATCCACAACACGGCCAAGAGGTCCCTCCCGCGTGGGAAGAAATTGATCTAACGCTGTTTCAACCAGCCCTGCAGTTTGTTTAATAGTAGAGGTGAAAGCACTCATCGGGACCCTATCTTTTATTATATGTGGCTTTAACTATATGCGGCTTTGCTAATATATGACTTCAAATAAATACGGCTTTTCCAGTTTGTTCTATCTCGTAAATCTAATTACACAATGTCTGATTATCTAAACCAAGTTCGGAGGTAATCAGATAACGCAATGATAGTAAAACAAGCCTTATTAATTTTAACGCTCTTAACCCGCTCACCTATCAAGGGCAACCGTGTTGTCATAGTTAAAGCAATGTTTAAAAACAATTTTCAACAACCAACATGATATTGGTCCATTATACAGCTAGGCTCTGGGCCTAGATCTGCACACTAAATTAAAAGTCCGGTGCCATAACAATTAATGCAGGAACGGGAAAACAATCCGGTTTTGCCGCGCCCCCCACATTCGGGGCAAAGTTTTCGCTGCGCGTCTTTCTCCCCCAAAAACCGTGATAAAATTGCAGAATTTTGCGTCGCTCCCCTAACCGCATCCTCTTCTGCCATATTCTCTGCTGCCATTTGGTTATCAGCGTGATCACGGGCATACGTTAAGGCTTTACCGCTCATCATTGTGCTTAATGAACGCTCTGGTACAACCCACTTGAACGTCATTACAATATCACGGTGCCATG
>CALLPQ010000076.1 GCA_938015425.1 uncultured Parvularculaceae bacterium
GCAACTCACAATCGATTTATTTCATCGCATTAAAAACCGAGGAGTATAAGTCCTTCTAACCGCAATCGTGTGAAATTGTTGAAATGAATGTATGATGTACAACCGACTGAAGGTGTTTAACGATTTTTGTTTCAGGCTCTGAGATCCTAACCGGAAAAGCGAGACAAGATATAAAAAGCTGTGGATCAGACGTCAGCTTGCCCCAACTCGTTACACCTCAGGCTCTCACTTTAAAGAATCAGAGCCGCAATCGTGTGAAATTGTTGAAATGAATGTATGATGTACAACCGACTGAAGGTGTTTAACGATTTTTGTTTCAGGCTCTGAGAATTTTTTGCTTGTAAAAAAACTTTTATTTTTATCTTATTCTACACTATAAATGTTGACAGGATAAAATAGAAGCTGGAAAATTTTAAAAATCAAATGACCGTAGCGAATAATACCACAATAAATTAACAACGCTGAAAATAGAATAATTTTAAACCAAATAGATTGATACTCATGAATAGTAAAACTATGAACCTTTCATTCAAACCCACACAATTATTAAGAGATCGGCCATTAAGGGATCGGCCACTAAGAGGTCGGCTATCCTCATGGGTCATCTACACCATCGCGCTTACATGCATAACAACAAGTTGTGGGCAAGATCAACCATCACCAGTTTCAGATCATAACGGTTCACATCATTTGTTAGTGTTTGCTGGAGATCAAGACAATCAGGACTCGGATTTTCTTATGGTCATCGATATTAACCCAGAAAGTAAATCCCCAGCCAAGGCTATATCATCGGTTCCTATTGGTCATAAAAACTCTATGCCTCATCACATGGAATATTATACGCCGCCAAAAGGAGAACCCATTTTTATGAACGGTCATCGCGACGAACTTACGATGATTGTTGATATCAATGATCCCGAAACCCCCAAAATTGTGAAAAAAATCGCACCTCCAGACCCATTGCGCTTTCCTCACGATTATACCCGCACACCAAATGGCAATCGTCTTGTTGGTTTTTTACGCAGTAATGGCCCAAGTCCGGACCAAAGTGAAAGCATTACACCCGGAAACCACGGTGGCATAGCCGAATATTCTGTTGAAGGACGTTTATTGCGAACGACGTCAGCTGCTGTTGATGACAGTCTCAAACCTGTTCGCCCTTACGCGTTTGCATTATTAACTGATACTGACCGATTTGTTACGACCAGCGCCCCAATGATGGAAAAAACATGGGCTGATGTCATACAAATTTATAAATATTCAACATTCGAACTTCTGCATACGATTGATTTACCTGTCGGTCGTTTACCAAATGGTGATATTATCGAAGGGTCACAAGCGGCTGGGTTTGGACCAAGAGTTTTAGATGATGGCAGTGTGTTTTTAAATACTTATGGATGTGCCTTCTATCATTTAACCCAAATTGATACCACCGCGCCAAAGCTGGAAATGGTGTATGCAGTTGATACAAAACCCGCCAAAAATGAAAATACAATACGCGGGGCCTGTGGCATCCCCTTGCGTATCGGTCATTACTGGATTCAACCGATTGGGCATCTACAAACAATTCTCGTTTTGGATATAAAAAACCCTAGCCAACCACAAGAAGTTACCCGTTTTAAAACGCCTAAAAACTTTAATCCACATTGGATGGCAAAAGACACATTATCAAACCGATTGATTGTCGGCGCCGAACTTGGCGGAGAACAAGGGTTTTTCATGCTGCGATTTAATGAGACAACAGGGCATATTGAGTATGATCAACAATTCTCCGCAAAGCGCGGGCGTGGCCTCTTCGCAAAAAATCAAAAAGGATATATTTCTTTAGAAAGAAATGAATGGCCTCATGGAAAAAGTGGGTATGCTTGGGGCCATGCCGCTTTATTCTTGCCCTAATTAATAATCAAAAAACCCTACCCGTATCGATTTTAATTGCTCTACTGATTGATCTGTGTCACATTTTTTAATATTTAAACCACATTATAATGCGGGCTTTGTTTTCATAATTAATCATAATCGGATGTTAAATGCGAAACATATCAAAACTAAATCCTTATTTTATAACCCCTTTATCAATTATCTCACTGCCCAACATCTTTTCATCTATAATCTTGCGGGTAAAGACACCCTTATTAAACATAAGTTTATTTCTTTTCGTAGGGTGTGCTTTCTTATCAAGTTGCAGTGGGGAACAAGCCTCGCAACAAACTGAAATAACATCCCCAGACAATAACTCTAATGCAGTAAACCAAAATGCTCTAACTGCTCATCAAAGACTGGCAAGCAATCAACCCCCAAAAACCCAACAAGACCAACATGCCACCATCATTTATCTGGTCCGCCATAGTGAAAAGCAAAGTGATGGCACGGCTGATCCGGCTCTTACCCGTGAAGGGGCGGCGAGATCCAAAGCCTTGGCTGATCTATTGCGCGGGGTCAATTTTACACAAATTCATAGCACGGACTATATCCGCACCCGTGATACAGCCGCACCCATTCTTGCCAATAGCCCCATAAAAGCCCCGGCCCTTTACGATGGCCGCAATTTAGACGCGGTCGCTAAAAAGATCATTGCCCAAGGGGGCACCCATCTTGTGGTCGGCCATAGCAACACCACAAACGAATTAGCGCAAATTCTAAGCGGCAAATCCGGCTCTCCCTTAACCGAGCAAGATTATAACCGTCTTTATATCGTCACCCGATATCCCGATGAGGAAACAAATCTGGCCATCGTTCAATTCGATGCGTTTGATTTTTAAAACCCATTACAAAATAACTATAATGTAAAAACGGGAGATTGTTTTAGCCTTGGCAAAACCAACCGCGATGCCGCGCGGTCTTTCAGGGCAGATCGATTGACTTTAAATAAAGCCGCGGGACGTCCCCCCATCTCGCTACTGACATTACCGGTTCTTAAAACTAGTCCTGTGCTTTCTACAGAACGGCGAAAATTTTGTTTATGGGTTTGAAACCCGATAATCGCCTCAACGCTTTTTTGCAGATGTAATAATGTAAATTCGTCACCCATCATTTCGAAAATCACAGGGCGATATTTTAACTTTCCCCGCAAGCGGCTAATGGCCGTTGCAACAATACGGCGATGATCCGACGCCATTGCCAATCCTGATATAGAAGTTTCAAGAAGAGGCCCACAAGAATTGCCGCCCTCATCATTATGATGGGCCTCGGCAACCAATCCTGCTTCATACATTAATTCATAACGCTCAAGAATGCGTTCTTCCTCCCACCCTATTTCCCCATATCCAAAAGCAATCTTTATACGTTGCAACCTCAAATCACTCTCAGATGGATCATGAACATCGCCGCACCATCGTTTAAGGGCGGGCAATATATCTGCCGATAAATTTTTCGGCTCCCCCTTGCGCCAATCTTCCCACGGAAAAAACAAATACCAATCCCGCCATCTTGCATCATCCACCTTTACGGGGGCTAATTTTTGCGCCAAGGCCAGATAGCCCACTGAAATAACATGGTTATCGCCAATTTCTAGTTGATCCCCAACGCCGCGTTCGCGCCCCCGGTCGCCAAATGTGTAAAGCTGTTCCACATACCCCAAAGCGACCCGTGTTTGCCGGCTTACCCAATCACGTATACCGATTTCAAACGTGCGATGATGATGGGGGTCAAACACACCATAAGGAAGGGCACTGATTAACTTTTCAGCAACACTGTCAGCCTCACGCTTATCCGTTTCGGGTTTGACCCCTTCAAGTTTGTTCTCCAAAGGGGCGTTTTGTGTTTTAAATAATTGCTGGGTGCATAATATATGGGGTTCACCATGGGCCAATGCGGCCAGCACAGCATTCAAAGTGATTTGAACCATTGTTCCCGAACGTGTGCCCGACTTCCTGGTGATTGCAGGAGCCCATTTTTGGTCTTGATTCTGGGGCAGGCCTCGGGATTGGCCTTTTTGTGATATATCGGGTGGCGATTTTTTGGAATCAGTCATGCTTGGAGCCTAACCGAAAAAGCGAGATAAGGCATAAAAATAGTAGATCAGATGTAAATTTACCCAAACCGAAACATCACAAGGTTCTTACTCTTAAAAGATAGAGCCGAAACCGTAAGATTTAAAACCGTATATTTTGAAAGCGTATGTTTTGAAAGCGTATGTTTTTTTGAAACGGACGTCTGGTTTATAGCCGACCATAGATGTTTTGCGATTTTAAATCAGGCTTACAGACCTTAAGGATACAGACTTTAAGGACTATGCCGCCGCTTGCAATAGCACTACAGGCGCATCAATCGTGGTGCGGCAAGGGGGAAGATCATCCACCGCATCAAACATACGGCCCTCACGTTTTAATAAGCTATCCGCATGGTCCACCATAAACAAACAAGGATCCGCATGGGGGGCAATGCGGCGCAAATCCCGCGCAATCATTTGTTCCGATTGATCAGGTTGGATCATGCATTGCAGAATAAACGCCACCGCCATAGAACGCGACACGCCCTTTGAGCAATGGATAAGAATATCGTCAGAAATTTTCCAGTTTTGAAAACTCGAGATAATAATTTCAGTTCGCGCGCGCGCCGTCTCGATATGGGTGGTGGGTCCGGTTTCACAATCCATATAAAGTTTTAAGTGGTCTTCCGGTGCTATCCCTGCAAAAGTTGGCCGCGGTTCATCATCACTCAATATCGAGATGATATGAGCCGGATTATATTCTGCACAAGCTTCACGCGCGCGCTCTAATGAACTAACAATCAACATACAGTCTTAACTTCAGCAAAATATCACTAAGATATTTTGAACTTAAGCCTCCATACACATTCCAGAAACCAAACATCAAAATAACTAGACAAGCCCTAGTTATAAGTCCCACTATACTGCGCACAAAAGCAGAGAATAGAAAGTGCGAGATTATCACACATGCTTGAGATCACACGGACTTGATCAGAAACTTTTGTTTTTATTATTAAAAAACCACCATATTGTCCCAATTTAGCACAAAATATCAAAACAGCTTAGCCCGTATGGATTGAAAAGGGTCAAAAGCATGTTGATTTTTAGGATTGTCAATCATTCAATCTCATTTCAATTCATCCATTAACGCATTAAAACGCATAATATAGCTTTGACCGGACATATCAGCCGTCCAGACATCAAGTGTTAAGGGAAGCATATTTCGGGGGGTTCCAAATAGTTTTCTGGCCTCCCCATGATCAAAACCCGCTAATTGCACGGCTTCATAATAGGCACTGGCGCGGTCCGCCCGTTTTATAATTTTTTCAACACTCTCCGGTAAAACGGGTTTAATCCCAAAACGGATATGGATAGCTTGGGTCAGCCCATGTTCAATATCTTTATATTCAGAACCAAGAGCAGATTTGAAAGGGCTAATCATATCACCAATCACAAATTCGGGTGCATCATGAAGCAGGGCCGCCAATCGCCATTGGGGGGGCCAGTCCGGTTTTAATTGTGAACAGATATCTTCTACAATCACACTATGTTGGGCAACATTAAACGCAAGCGGGCCCTTGGTTTGGCCATTCCAACGGGCCACACGGGCCAGACCGTGGGCGATATCCTCAATCTCGATATCCATTGGCGACGGGTCCAACAGATTAAGGCGCCGCCCTGAAAGCATACGCTGCCACGCACGCGGCGCAGGCTTTACTGTTGTTTTTGCTTTTACGGCTATGGGTTTTTTAGGTGTCATATTTACCGGCTACGATGTGTATTTCGATATGTATTGAGATCGTTTTGCGATTTAGGCATAAAATTGTTTTCGAAAGAATACTTCGAAAGAATACCGCGTATGCCAATTAATTCCCATTGGCAAGAGTACCATGAAACAAGAAGGCCACCTATTTACAGTTTCCACCTATTTACAGTTTATAGTGTCAGCATACTGTATGCATGCCTTAGACCCATAGGGTGACGACAAAAGTACCCCATAAACTTAATGTAACCTTGACGTTACAAAAATTATCATCTATGGTGTAACCTATACGTTACATACTATAGTTACATAAAAGAGGGTATTATGAGCCATCAAGTTGAAAAAATCTCCAGCATTCGTTTGAAAATTATTGCCGCTATCGCAATCATTTATTCCATAAGCCAGTTTTTCAGCCTTTCTCTTGTCAGTCATTGGCTCGGGTTCAGCGATAATACACAACGTACGATCATTGATGCAGGAAGCTTTCTCTTTCTACTGGCGTTTGCCGGTGTATTATTTTTTACGCAACACGCATCTTCAAAACTAAAAAAGGGTGAGCGTGCAGCGCTTTACGATGATCTAACCCGATATAATGAACTTAAAGCCGTGGAATTAGGATGTATCATGATGGCCGGATTGAGCGCTCTGTTAATGTTTTTAACCAGCAGCGCCATCAACGATGCATTTAATGGTTTCATTCAATTTACACCATCAGATGTGGCCCGAATTATCTTCACAAGCGGACTGACAACAGTTGCCTTTCGATTTATCTATCTAGAGACACGCAGTGCCTGATCATCAAGAACTTCGGAATAACCTTAAGGTTCTACGTAAACAAAAAGATCTAACCCAAGCGGAGTTAGCCACTAAAGTGCATGTAAGTCGCAAGACCATTAACACGGTGGAAAACGGGGTTTTCATTCCTTCTACCACCCTATCCCTCAAGCTCGCCCGCGTTTTATCCGTAAATGTCGAGGATATTTTTGAATTAACGGACGCCGACACCGATTAAATCATCACAAAGCCAACCCAAAATAGGGTTTGGTCCGGTTTCAGCGAACAGCATCAAAACCTTGATTAGCATATATAAACCAGTATTCTTTTAGGGAATTTGACGTGATTCGTTATTTCTGCCTTGTCTGGACCTAAAACTTAAAATCAGGAACAATTCAATCAGAGACTAACAGGCACATCACTCTATTAAGGATTACAGACTGACTAAAACATAATCGAATAGTAACGCGTACTCATTTTTCAGAAGGGTTTTTCAATGTTAAACGAATTTAAAGAATTTGCCGTAAAGGGCAACATGGTCGATATGGCCGTTGGTATTGTTATGGGTGGAGCCTTTGGGACCATTATTAAATCATTGGTAGATGATGTTTTAATGCCGCCAATCGGCCTTTTAATGGGCGGCGTTGACTTTTCAAACATGAAATTCGTATTACAAGACGCAGTGGGCGAAACAGAAGCTGTCTCCATCAATTATGGCTTGTTCATCAACGCCATTATCGCTTTTATCATTGTTGCTTTAGCGCTTTTCTTTGTGATCAAAGGCATTAATTCAGCGAAAAAGAAAATGGAAGAAGAAGAAGCGGCAGCCCCCGATGAGCCTCCTCGTCAGGAAATCCTTCTCGAAGAAATTCGTGACGCCCTAAAAAGAGTATAATGCTGGAATTTAGGCTTTAACGCCTAAAAAGCTAATCGCTTCGAGTATCAATTTAAAACCCGCCTTGGCACTTTAACCTGTGCAATCAAGGCGGGTTTTTTACGCAATGACCAATACGAATAGAATTTTTAGCCGATCATAAAAACCCCCTATAAATTTAGCACCGGATCAATAGAAAATTCCATTGCCCCCACCCTTTGCCAAGGCTATACGGCAAGCATGGTAAAATTTAATAATATACGTAACTTTTCAATCGTCGCCCATATTGACCATGGGAAATCCACTCTAGCGGATCGCCTCATCCAGATGACGGGGGGTCTCGCAGATCGTGAGATGAAAGACCAGGTCCTCGACAGTATGGATATCGAGCGCGAGCGCGGGATCACCATCAAGGCCCAAACTGTCCGGCTAGAATATAAAGCCAAAGACGGCAATGACTATATCCTGAATTTGATCGACACGCCGGGCCATGTGGATTTTACCTATGAGGTATCACGATCTCTTTCCGCGTGTGAAGGATCTCTATTAGTAGTGGATGCCAGCCAAGGGGTTGAGGCACAAACCCTCGCCAATGTGTATCAAGCGATTGAGGTGGATCATGAAATTGTTCCGGTTCTCAATAAGATTGATTTACCAGCAGCCGAACCGGACCGCGTCAAGGCACAAATCGAAGACGTAATCGGCCTTGATGCCAGTGACGCCGTTGAAATATCCGCCAAGACCGGCCTTGGCATTGACGATGTCTTGGAAGCTATTGTCACCCGCTTACCCCCTCCGGAAGGGGAGCCAGACAATACGCTAAAAGCCTTATTGGTCGATAGTTGGTATGACCCCTATCTCGGCGTGGTGGTATTGGTACGCATTATTGATGGCCATATGAAAAAAGGGATGCGTGTGCGCATGATGGGCGCCAAAGCCAGTTACACCCTTGATCAGGTTGGTGTCATCAAACCTAAAAACATCCCTGTTGACCAGCTTGGGCCGGGGGAAATTGGATATTTCACGGCCTCCATCAAAGAGGTCGCCGATACCCGTGTGGGGGATACGATTACCGATGATAAAAATCCGGTAGAGGTGCCCCTTGCCGGTTTTAAGCCCGCGCAACCCGTCGTGTTTTGCGGTATTTTTCCTGTTGATGCCAATGATTTTGAAGATTTGCGAAACTCGATGGGCAAGCTACGCCTTAATGATGCGAGTTTTGAATTCGAGATGGAAACCTCGGCCGCTTTAGGGTTTGGTTTTCGCTGCGGGTTTTTGGGCCTGCTTCACCTCGAGATCATCCGTGAACGGTTGGAACGGGAATTCAATCTTGACTTAATCACCACGGCACCGAGTGTGGTTTATCATGTCTATATGAATGATGGATCAATGATGGAGATGCACAATCCAGCCGACTTGCCCGACCCTGTAAAAATTGACCATATGGAAGAACCATGGATTAAAGCCACCATTATGGCCCCCGATGATTATCTGGGCGGTATATTAAAATTATGCGAAGAGCGTCGCGGCATCCAGCAAGAGCTTACCTATGCGGGGTCACGGGCCATGCTGGTTTATGAATTACCGTTAAACGAAGTTGTTTTTGATTTTTATGATCGACTAAAATCAATTTCAAAAGGCTATGCCAGTTTTGACTATCAAATCCTCAATCACCGTGAAGGGGATTTGGTCAAAATGCAGATTTTGGTCAATGACGAGCCCGTTGATGCTTTATCAATTGTGGTCCACCGTGATAAATCCCAAATACGCGGGCGGGTGATGTGTGAAAAACTGAAAGACCT
>CALLPQ010000077.1 GCA_938015425.1 uncultured Parvularculaceae bacterium
GGGGCCAATATTGTCATTGCCGCTAAAACTGCCGAACCTCATAAACATCTACCCGGTACTATTTATACAGCCGCCAAAGAAATAGAAGAGGCAGGGGGGCAAGCGCTACCTTTGGTGGTGGATATTCGCGATGAGGCCCAAGTTGAGGATGCCGTTGCAAAGGCAGTCGCCCATTTTGGCGGAATTGATATTTGCATTAACAATGCATCGGCCATTAGTTTAACGCCAACCGAAGCAACCCCCATGAAGCGATGGGATTTAATGCATCAAGTGAATGCCCGCGGTACATTTTTGGTGAGTAAGGCGTGTATTCCCCATCTGAAAAAGGCTGACAATCCCCATGTGTTAAGCCTTTCTCCGCCCCTTGATTTACAGCCAAAATGGTTTGCCGGGCATGTGGCGTATTCAATAGCAAAATATGGTATGTCCCTTAGCATATTGGGTATGGCGGAAGAGTTTAAAAAAGACGCGATTGCCTTTAATGCCTTATGGCCGCGAACAGCCATTGCCACGGCGGCGGTTAAGTTTGCCCTTGGCGGTGATGCGATGATTGAAGCCTCCCGCACGCCGGGAATATTAAGCGATGCGGCGCATCTTATTTTAACCAAACCCTCGTCCGAGTTTACGGGTAATTTTGTGATTGATGATAGTTTTTTATCGGATAATGGCATAAGTGATTTTGAAAAATATCGGGTTGACCCGTCAAAAAAACTCTTCGTTGATTTTTTTGTTCCTGATGAACCGGCGCCGCCTCCCGGTGTGGCAGAAACCTTATTTGATATGTATGGTGAACAATCTAAATCATGAGTAAAACACTTCTTTATACGCATCAAAGTTTTAATAATCATGAGATTCCCCCGGGACATGTGGAGCATGGTGGGCGTTATCAATCTGTTGAAAAAACCCTTGAGGGGGGTGATTTCTCAGACCTTGATCGGCGCAGCGCCCCCATTGCAGACTTTGATATGATCGCCTTGGCCCATCCTGATCTGTATATCAACGATATTAAAAGCAAAAACCCGAAAACGGGATTAGTGCAATTAGATGCGGATACATTTTTAGGTCCCTCCAGTCTTGATGCTACCTTAAGGGCTGCGGGTGCAGGCGTGGCGGCGATTGATGCTTTATATGCGGGAGAGGCAAAAAACGCGTTTGTTGCGGCGCGCCCACCCGGTCATCATGCGGAGCAAGCCCAAGCCATGGGGTTTTGTATTTTTAATCATGTTGCCGTCACCGCTTTATATGGCCGGCAAAAATATGGAGCGCAAAAAGTAGCGGTGGTCGATTTTGATGTTCACCACGGTAACGGGACCGAGGCAATCTTTTGGGATAATCAGGATGCTTTTTTTGCCTCCTCTCATGAATGGCCACAATATCCCGGAACGGGCCGGATCAGCGATCGGGGTGGGTTTGATAATATTGCCAATGCGCCATTGGCCACTGGCACCAGTGGTGAGGACTTCCGCCGCGCATGGGGCGATGATTTATTACCTAGGTTAAGTGATTTTGCTCCTGACCTGATTGTGATATCCGCCGGATTTGATGCCCATCGCGATGACCCCTTGGGGGGGTTGCAGTTGGTGGAAGATGATTTTGCGTGGATAACGCAGCAGATTTGCGATATTGCCAAACAATGTTGCGATCAACGCGTGGTTTCTATTCTTGAAGGGGGCTATGATCTTGATGCATTAGGGGCTAGTGCTGGGGCTCATGTTATGGCATTGATGAATGCTTGATTTTATCATCGTTTTTATCTCTATTCTTTTTGCCATTATCCACTTTGCCATTATCCACTTTGATAGACCTTACGGGAAATTAATAATCCATGACGGGACGCATTATTACTGTTCGCCATGGCCGTCCGGCCCTTTCAAGAGCCGTCTTGATTTCAGGGCGTGAATATGGGGAATGGTGGGCGCAATATGATAAAAGTGGCTTATATCCCGGTCAAACACCGCCAGAATCTTTAAGGGAAATAGCCTCCCATTCAACGACGATTTTGTCTTCGACAATGCCAAGGGCTATTGAAACGGCCCAGCTCTTAGCAAGAGAGGGGGGTCAATCAGACCAATACCCCCCTAATGAACTGTTTATCGAGGCCGCTTTACCAGCGCCGCCATGGCCTGCATGGTTCAAACTATCCCCCAAATATTGGGGGGCGATTTCCAGATTTTTGTGGTTGCGCGGCTATACCCCTGAAGGGATGGAAACACGGCAAGAAACCCATAAGCGGGTCGATAAGATCATTGATCAGCTTTTGCATTATGCTGAAAAAGGGGATGTGATCTTGTGTGCCCATGGCTATATTAACTGGATGATCGGGCAAAGATTGCGAAAACGCGGTAAAGATGCAACTTGTTCAGGTTTTGGCTGGAAATGTACCGACCGTTATGGCGGGCACCGTTACTGGAATTGGCGTTTATATGAGTGTAAAGCGGCACCATCTTCATGATTTGGCGATTGTCTCTCTTGACCCTGCTGGCTAGTGGTCATAAGCACTTAACATAATAAAGATAAGGATTTTTTATGGCTGGATCAGCGACAGATATTAAGAAAATGACGTTTGAGGCTGCGTTGGCGGAACTTGAAGAGATTGTGCAAAAACTTGAAAGTGGCCGCGCAGAACTGGAAGATTCGATTAGTCTTTATGAACGCGGGGCCGCATTAAAAGCCCATTGTGCGGCCAAGTTGAAAACGGCGCAGGAAAAAATAGAAAAAATTGTCGTTGACGAAAAAGGAACGATCAGCACAACCGCTGCGAGTTTTGAATAGGAAATAGGCAAAGATAAGGTCATAATACTTCTGGTAAAGTTGACCCCGATTGATGAAGAGATTACTTTAAAAATACGCAGCGTAAAAATGACCATCAGGAATAGTAACTATGACAGACAAAGATAATAATCGGGAAAGCAATTCTGAAAAGGCGCATCCGGTTGAGCGCCCCTTATTGGATCAGGTTACTTGGCCGTCGGATTTGCGCGAGAAAATCGATAAATCGGATTTACGCCAGTTTGCTGATGAGCTGCGGGCGGAGATGGTTGATATTGTCTCGGTTACCGGAGGGCATTTTGGCTCCGGCCTCGGCGTTGTGGAATTAACAGCGGCTATTCATTATGTGTTTAACACCCCCGATGATAAGCTTGTCTGGGATGTGGGGCATCAATGCTATCCCCATAAAATCATTACCGGACGCCGTGACCGGATGCGTACCCTACGTCAAGGCGGCGGTTTGTCGGGTTTTACCAAACGCTCCGAAAGCGAATATGATCCCTTTGGGGCGGCCCATGCGGCGACATCGATTTCCGCGGCGCTTGGTTTCGCCGAGGCCTCCAAACACCAAGGACGCGATAATCATTCTATTGCGGTAATTGGCGATGGGTCTATGTCGGCTGGTATGGCTTATGAGGCCATGAATAATGCAGGCCATTTAGGGTCTAAAATGGTTGTTATACTGAACGATAATGATATGTCGATTGCCCCGCCTGTTGGCGCGATGAGTGCTTATCTGGCGCGTGCATCTTCGTCTGGAGTTTATCAAGGGTTTCGTTCGTTTTCCAAACAACTTGGTAAACGTTTGCCAAAAGCCGTGTACAAACAATTAGCAAAAGCGGAAGAATATGGCCGCGGCATGGTAACGGGTGGCACTTTGTTTGAAGAGCTAGGGTTTTATTATGTTGGCCCGATTGATGGTCATAATATGGATCATTTGGTGTCTGTCCTTGAAAATGTCCGCGACATGGAAGAAGGGCCGGTTCTGGTTCATGTGGTCACACAAAAGGGTAAAGGCTATGGCCCTGCGGAAGAGGCAGCGGACAAATATCACGGGGTTGCAAAATTTGATGTGATCTCTGGTAAGCAGCATAAACCGACCCCTAATGCCCCAGCCTACCAAAAGGTTTTTGCAAAATCTTTGATTAAAGAGGCGGAGACAGACGATAAAATTATCGGTATCACCGCAGCTATGCCCTCTGGCACCAGCCTTGATATGTTCGGGGATGTTTATCCTGATAGAATATATGATGTGGGCATTGCGGAACAACATGCGGTGACATTTGCGGCGGGCTTGGCTGCCGACGGCATGAAGCCGTTTGCTGCGATTTATTCTACATTCCTGCAACGCGCGTATGACAGTGTGGTCCACGATATTGCCATCCAAAACCTGCCCGTGCGTATTCCAATGGACCGCGCAGGTTTGGTTGGGTCTGATGGGCAAACCCATGCGGGCGCGTTTGATATTGCCTATCTTGGGTGCCTTCCCAATATGGTGTTAATGGCAGCAGGGGATGAGTTGGATTTGATGCATATGACCACAACGGCGGTGGCTTATGATGAAGGGCCGATTGCGTTTCGTTATCCTCGCGGGGAGGGTGTTGGCCTTGATCTGCCGGAAAAAGGTTCCATCATTGAAATTGGTAAAGGCCGGATTGTTCGTGAAGGGACTAAAGTTGCCCTGCTTTCTTATGGTGGCCGTTTGCAAGAATCATTAAAAGCTGCCGAGATGTTAGAGGCGCAAGGGCTTTCAACCACAGTTGCGGATGCGCGGTTTGCAAAACCTCTAGATACGGAGCTTGTTGAACGCTTAGCGCGAGAACATGAAGTTCTTATAACAGTTGAAGAAGGCTCCATGTGTGGCTTTGGTGCAATTGTAATGCATCATTTGGCAAGTGTCGGGGCTTTGGATGTGGGCTTAAAAATCCGCACCCTTACATTGCCTGATATATTTCAAGATCAAGACAGTCCGGCAAAGATGTATGACCTTGCGCGGTTGAATGCGCCTCAAATTGTCGAGACTGTGCGTCAAACCTTGAATATTACAGCTGATGTTGTGAATATTCGCGGCTAGTCGCTGTTTAATCTCTTATAGTGATTATAAGTGTTTTTGTTATTGAATGTTAAAACAGGTTCCTTGCGGGGCCTGTTTTAACATGGGCTAAACTATGTGGCGATCAACAAAGTAGACCATATCCCAAGGTAGCTATTTAAAAGGAGCTAAGGATTAATATGCAGGCATCACAATTTCAGGTTCAAGAACATGATTTAGAAAAATTCCGTTTGATCCATACCCCCGTGCCTGATTTACAAGATGGTGAAATCTTAGTCAGTGTGGAACGTTTTGCCTTTACGGCTAATAATATTACCTATGGTATTGTCGGCGAGAAGATTGGGTATTGGAATTTTTTTCCCCCCGCAAATCATAACACCTTAGACGTTGAGCCAGAAACCAAAGATAGTAAATGGGGCATTATTCCCGTTTGGGGTATGGCTAAAGTGGTGGAAAGCCGCAACCTTGAAATTAAAGTGGGAGAGAGGCTTTATGGATATTTCCCCATGGGGTCCCATCTGGTTATGAAACCGGGGCGGATTAAACAAACCCGTTTCATAGACGAGGTTTCCCACCGTGCGGCTTTGCCTCCGGTTTATAATTCATACGCCCGTCTGGATTATGAAGATGATTATAATCCGTCTATGGATAATGAGCGCGCATTATTGTTTCCGCTTTATGCCACTTCTTATTGTTTATATGATTTTTTACTTGCTAATAACTGGTTTGAGGCAAGCCGGTCAAAGGATGGACAAATTATTATCCCCAGCGCGTCGAGCAAAACCGCGATCGGCTTGGCGATGGCCTTGGCAGGCGATAGCTCGGATGCGTGTCCGACGATTATCGGGGTGACATCGCAAAAGAATTTAAAAGATGTCAGCGCTTTACAGCTTTATGACCAAATCCACCCCTATGGTGAGGGGGATAAAATTTCACCGCAAAGGCCAAGTGTGATTATTGATATGTCGGGTAATGGTAAAGTATTGAACCAGTTACACCAGCATCTAGCTGATAATATGTTATATTGTTCAAACGTTGGGCTAACCCATTATGAGGATAATCAAATGGGCGCTGATTTTATCCGTGATCGTAGTGAGATGTTTTTTGCCCCCGGACATATACAAAAGCGCGCCAAGGAGTGGGGCGCTGGAATATTTGAACAAAAAGCCTTGGCGTTTTGGCGTAAAAGTGCGGTGAAAAGTCGTGACTGGCTATCGATCAAGGAACATAAGGCCACTGATCATTTGTCGTCAATTTATGAGGCGACGTTGGCGGGCCGTGTGCGCGCTAATGAAGGCAACATGATTGTTTTTTAATTTTCCAATTATTGCTGATCACACAAAACAGGCATGAAAAATATCTTTTCATCCGGCTATTAAATCTCATTTATCGTAAAAAACTTAACTTGCTGAATTGATAAAATTCTAATTTGGGTTAGGTTGGTCAATAAAATAAGATTATATAAAAGGGATATGGAATGAGAATAATTGCCATTATGCTGGTGTCTTTAATGATGCCATTAGCCGCGTGCGCTCAAAATAATAATTCAGAAAATGATAAAGAAGCAGAAGATAAGGGGCCTTTATCAAGTGCTACGTTTAATGGTTTGAAGTTCCGCAATATTGGTCCGGCCTTAATGTCGGGGCGAATTGCCGATATCAAAATTGTCCCTGATGATCCGGCGACAATTTATGTGGCTGTCGGTTCTGGTGGTGTTTGGAAAACTGTTAACGCAGGCACCACGTGGGTTCCACTTTTTGACAAACAAAGCTCTTATTCCACAGGGTCTATTGGCTTGGACCCGTCTGATCCGAATATAATCTGGGTAGGGACGGGTGAAAATAATGGTGGCCGTCACCTTGGTTTTGGTGATGGTATTTATCGTAGTCATGATGGGGGTAAAAGCTGGAAGAATATGGGTCTAAAAGACTCTGACCATCTTTCCACAATTATTGTGCATCCTGATGATTCCAATACAGTATGGGTTGCATCGCAAGGGCCGCTTTGGTCAAAAGGGGGCGAGCGGGGATTATATAAAACCGTAGACGGGGGCGAGACGTGGAAAAATGTTCTCTCTGCTGGCGAATGGACAGGGGTTACCGATATTGTAATCGATCCGCGTAATCCAGACCGTTTATATGCCGCTACTTGGCAACATCATCGCACGGTGGCGGCCTATGTTGGCGGCGGACCGGAGTCAGGCATTCATATGTCGGATGATGGCGGGGAGACTTGGACCGAATTAAAAAGCGGCTTACCCAGTGGCAATAAAGGCAAGATTGGTCTTGCTATATCGCCGCAAAACCCTGATGTGCTTTATGCTGCCATAGAATTGAACCGCCGCACTGGTGGTGTTTGGCGTTCCGCGGATCGTGGTGCCACTTGGGAGAAACGTTCCGATGCTGTGGGCGGCGGAACTGGCGCCCATTATTATACAGAGCTTTATGCAAACCCTCACCGGTTTGATAATATTTATATGGTTTCAAATACCACCCAGGTTTCAAACGATGGCGGCAAAACATGGCGTGCAATCAATAATGAGTTAAAACATGTTGATGACCATGCCATTGCTTTCCGTCCTGATGATCCTGATTATATTATGGTTGGTTCGGATGGTGGACTTTATGAAAGTTTTGACAATGAAAAATCCTGGCGATTTATGGATAATCTGCCCGTAACACAATTTTATAAAGTTGCGGTGGATGATGCAGAACCATTTTATAATGTCTATGGCGGCACACAAGATAATAACTCCCAAGGCGGACCATCACGCACGGATAACCGTCATGGTATTCGTAATTCTGATTGGTTTATCACGCTTTTCGCAGACGGGCATCAATCGGCGACAGAGCCGGGCAATCCCGATATTATGTATGCGGAATGGCAAGAGGGTAATTTGGCGCGGATCGACCGCACCACGGGGGAGATTGTTCATATTCAACCTCAAGCGGCCCCCGGTGAGCCGCAAGAACGTTTTAATTGGGATGCGCCCATTTTAGTCAGCGCCCATGATCCTAAGCGGGTTTATTTCGCGTCATATCGTTTGTGGCGTTCTGATAATCGCGGTGATAATTGGGAAGCCAAGTCTGGTGATTTATCCAATTTTTCACAAGACCGTATGTTGTTGCCGGTCATGGGGCGTCAATGGTCTTGGGATGCAGGGTGGGATTTTCTGGCGATGTCCCAATATAATACGATTACATCTATCGCAGAATCGCCCATTGACGAGAACAACCTTTATGTCGGTACGGATGATGGCCTTATCCAATATACCAAAGATGGGGGTGCAACGTGGACGAGAGTTTCTGTCGGGTCCCTACCGGGTGTGCCTGATACAGCTTTTGTGAATGACATCCGTGCTGATCTATATGATGCGAATACCGTTTATGTCTCTCTCGATAATCATAAATATGGTGACTATAAGCCTTATCTTTATAAAAGTACCAATGGAGGCCGAACATGGGTTTCTATTGTCGGGAATATTCCGGACCGTCATTTGGTGTGGCGTATGGTGCAAGACCATGTGAATAAAGACTTGCTTTTTGCTGCCACAGAATTTGGTATTTTCTTTACTGTTGATGGCGGTAAAAAATGGGTTGAACTACAAGGAGGTATACCGACGATTTCCTTCCGTGATGTGACGATCCAACGCCGTGAAAATGATTTAGTGGCGGCTTCTTTCGGACGCGGTTTCTTTATTCTGGATGATATAACGCCTTTACGGTCTGTAACATCGGAGGCTCTTGAGCAAGAAGCCTTGTTGTTCCCCGGTCGAAAGGCATGGTGGTATATGGAACGCCATCCCATGGGCTTTTCAAAAGGGGGGTCCCAAGGCCATTCCAATTATCTTGCGCCAAACCCTGATTTCGGGGCCAATTTTACCTATTATCTGGCGGAGGATTTACAGTCTTTAAAAGATATAAGACAAGAAGCAGAAAAACCGCTGATTAAAGAGGGGAAGGATGTTCCTTTTCAAGGTTTTGATGTGGTTGAGGAAGAGCGCCTTGAAGTTGGCCCTCAAATATGGCTGACCGTGCGTGATAAGCAGGGCAATATTGTTCGGCGAATAAAGGGAAACACCAAAAAGGGTTTCCACCGCGTCGCATGGGATTTGCGCTATCCTTCTTTAGGCACGGCGAGGACCAGCACAGTGGAAGATAGTGGGTTTTTGGCGGCTCCGGGCACTTATACGGTTTCACTATCAAAACGGGTTCGCGGAGAAACCACCCAACTGGTTGAGCCGCAGGAGTTTGAAGTTGTGCCGCTACGTGAAGGTGCTTTAAAAGGGGCAACTCCTGAAGAAGTGGCGGAATTCTGGAAGAGCCTGTCGGCATTTCAACGGGCAGTTGGGGCCGCGGGTGTCACCAGCCGCGAACTTGAAACCAAACTTGCCCATTACCGTGACGCCATCACACGATCCACCGGTGATGTTGCCGCATTGGCAACTGAATGGGATGGAATTCGGGATGAACTCAATGAAATCATTGAAAAACTGCGTGGTAATGGCGCAATGAACGAGCTTGGACTTGATCAGGTTGCAACGGTCCAAAGCCGACTAGGGCAAGTGATAACGGGTACGGCGCAATCCACTTATGGGCCAACAGCGAGCCATTTACAGTCTCTCGACTTTGCCAAAACCGAATTTACGGATATCCGTACACGGTTAAATACGCTACGCCAAACCACATTGCCGGCGTTCGAGGTAAAACTTGAACAGGCAGGGGCCCCATGGGTCCCCGGTACGCCAATCCCGCCCTATAATTAAGTCGGGTGATGAGTCGGCTAAGTCATCGAATAGGATTTAAAAGGGTCTTTTTTCTAGAGTCTCTTTTTTCTCAGGGCCTCTTTTTGGAGAGTTTAGCGGGCTAAACATGATGTTTTAAATGTTGACCAAACAAAATGTTTAGCCCGTTATTTATTGTTGAGAAATCTAGAGAATTTTAAACAGCTTGGTTTTATCTGTGCTGTTGAAGTGCTGGATTGTTTTTAGATCATTAATCAGCATACGCTTTTGATATATTATTGAGGTAAGGAATACGCATGAAAAGTTCTAAAATGAAAAATTCTAAGATGAAAAATTCTAATTTAAGAGCCTTGATGATGAGTGCGGCGGCTGTTACGGCCGGATCATTTCTAACCTTTGCCTGTGCTCAGGAAAAAGAATCGGCTAGTGAAAAATCAGCACCATCTGTGTTATCTGGTTTGAAGCTGCGTAATATTGGCCCGGGTTTTCCTTCCGGGCGTATTTCCGATTTTGCGGTGATGCCGGGCGGGAGCCATGATTATTTTGTGGCCACTTCATCGGGGGGGTTATGGCGCACCCGTGATAATGGCATCAGTTGGAAACCATTATTTGATGGCCAAGCCTCATATGCGCTGTCTGATGTGGAAGTAGCAAAATCTAACCCTGATATCATCTGGGTGGGTTCTGGTGAAAATAATGCCCAACGGTCAGTCGCTTATGGTGACGGCGTTTATAAATCTACGGATGGCGGCGCCAGTTGGAAAAATATGGGCCTTAAAGATAGCGGCCATATCGGGCAAATCTGGATTAACCCTGATAATGCTGACCATGTTTTGGTGGCGGCTCAAGGTCCCCTTTGGAATGAGGGGGGGGATCGCGGTCTATATAAGACGATAGATGGCGGTGAAACATGGGAGAGAATTTTAGAAATTGATGAACATACAGGCATTAATGAGATCGTTGTCCATCCTGATAATGTCGATAATATTGTGGTCTCCAGCTATCAGCGTCGCCGCCATGTGTGGACACTGATTAATGGCGGGCCAAGCTCTGGTATTCACCGCACGATTGATGGCGGTAAAAGCTGGACACGGATTAAAAATGGTTTGCCGGGCGATCATATGGGCCGTATCGGCCTTGCGGGCGCGCCTTCTGCACCCAATATGATCTATGCGATTATTGAAGCTAATGATGAAGAAAAAGGCGTTTATCGGTCTACAAATTTTGGCCAGAGTTGGGAAAAACGGTCAAACCATTTAACCACATCACCCCAATATTATAATGAAATCATTGTTGACCCTAAAAACCCTGAACGGCTTTATTCAATGGATACGTTTACGGCCCGCTCTGATGATGGGGGTAAGAGTTTTAGCCGGCTATCTGCAACCCATCGTCATGTTGATGACCACGCATTATGGATTAACCCGCAAAACACTAGCCATATTATGATTGGCGGGGATGGCGGGATTTATGATAGTTATGATGGCGGGCTGAAATGGCGTCATATTGATAATTTGCCGCTAACGCAATTTTATCGGGCGACGCCTGATAATGACGTGCCTTTTTATAATGTGTGCGGGGGCACGCAAGATAATAATTCCCTATGTGCGCCATCGCGCACAAATGTTGTTCACGGTGTCACCAACTCTGATTGGAAAATTATTCTTGGTGGTGATGGTTATAAACCGCAAAGTGATCCCGAAGATCCCAATATTATTTATACCCAATATCAATATGGGGGATTGGCACGATATGACCGCCGCACCCAAGAACGTCTTTACATTACCCCGAAACCGCCATCTGGCGAGAATGATTATAAATGGAATTGGAATACGCCGTTACTGGTTAGTCCCCATAATTCAAAAACCATATTCTATGCGGCGGAGAAAGTTTTTAAATCCGATGATCGCGGGGATAGTTGGAAAATTATCAGTCCTGATCTGACGCGCCAGATTGACCGGAATAGTTTGGAGGTTATGGGCCGCGTCTGGGGGGTTGATAGTATTGCTAAAAATGATTCAACGTCCATTTATGGCTCAATCATCGGATTGTCTCAAAGTTCTTTAAACGCTGACCTTATTTTTGCCGGAAGCGATGATGGCGTTATTTCTGTGACCCAAGATGGGGGTGAGAACTGGCGGTCTGTTCGGGATTTTTCAAATGTGCCTGAAATGTCCTTGGTTGAAGATTTAATTACCTCCGTACACGATGAAAATATTGCCTTTGCTGTGTTTGATAATCATAAGCGCGGTGATTATAAGCCTTATGTTTATAAAACAACGGATAAAGGGGCGACATGGCGATCTATCACCGGTGATCTGCCGGAACGTGGCTCGGCCCATACAATTATCCAGGATCATGAAGATCCTGATTTATTGTTTGTGGGTACAGAATTTGGACTTTTCTTTACCCAAAATGGCGGTAAAAACTGGCATCAGATGAAAGGAAATTTCCCGACTATTGCGGTGCGCGATCTGGAAATCCAGAGACGGGAAAATGATTTAATCGTCGCCACTTTTGGCCGCGGCATTTATATCCTTGATGATTATACGCCGTTGCGGGTTGATGGTGAACGCCTGACCGAAAATGATGTAACTCTATTCCCGATTAAAGATGCGTGGCTTTATATTGAGGGCGACTATTGGGGCAGCCGCGCAAAAGGCAATAATGGTGATAATTTTTATCACGGTGATAACCCGCCTTATGGGGCTGTGTTTACCTATCATCTCAAAGATGGGTTTAAATCAAAGGCAAAAGCGCGCCGCGGAGATGAAATTAAACTTGAAAAGGATAATAAAGATACTCCCTACCCTGATTGGGATGAGCTGCGCGTTGAAGATAGAGAAAATGCACCCTTCGTTTTTGCGAGCATTAGTAATGATAAAGGGCAAGTGGTGCGGCGTATGCGGGTGAAGGCATCAAAAGGGTTGCATCGGGTGGCATGGGATATGCGCCTTGATGAACCGGGCCCGACGCGGTTAAATGTCGCTGCGGCCCCCGCTTTTGGTCGCGGCCCCGTTGGCCCGTTGGCACTTCCTGGAACTTATACGATTGCTCTTTATAGTGATGTTGACGGCGAGGTGAGTGAAATCAGTGAGGCCCAAAGCTTTACCTTAAAACCCTTGGGATTAAGTCCGGAAGCGACGGATAACCGCGAAGAGTTGCAAGATTTCCAGTTACGCACCAGTGCGCTTATTCGGGCGGTTGATGGGGCAACACGCGCCAGTAATGAAATGAATGACCGGATTGAACATCTTAAAGTGGCTTTGGGGCGCACCCCCCAAACAGATGGCAAACATCGTCAGCAATTGCGGGCCTTTGAAGATCGTCTTGATACAATCAGGATAGGGTTAGTTGGTGATGGAACCATTGCCAGCCGGAATGAGCCTGCGCCTGTCTCTATTAATGCACGCCTTGGCACTATTCGTTTCTCAAGCTGGAATTCTCAATCGGATGTGGCGCAAGTTCATGTGGATATGTATGACATTGCAGCGCAAGAATTCGAAATCACCCTTTCTGCCTTACGCAGTCTGGAGGGGGATTTGAGAATTTTTGAAAATGAGTTGGATAAAGCCGGAGCCCCGTGGACACCGGGCCGTCTGCCAAATTGGTCTAAATAAAACTGGCTTGATTGTGGTTTTATGGGGATGGTTTTGCTTTGCAGGTTATTTATGGACGTGCAAAGCCCGCCCATAAGTAATTAGCACTTATTCACTTATTGGATTGTGAAATGCGTTCTTGTGAGATGGGTCCTAATGAACGTTAACAGGTTTCATGCCTTGTTGTTTTGAAGCGGCGAAGGCCAAATCAAGATCACCTACGAGGGCAATGCGCTCCCCATCGGCGGCGTGAACCGAATAAAGAATAGTTTCGTCGGGTAGATCATAAGTGAGATAACCATCATCATCCATGAGATCTTCGGATACGTCGCCGGCTTGCACGGGGCGGATATATACCATTTTACTTCCCCCCATTTCAGCGAGTTCTTGCGTAGAAATGTCAACTTCATCAATTAGATCATTGATTTGGATGTCGTCTTTAGTGCCTGACATGGTTTACCCTTTATCATCTCATCATTGAATTTTGAGTTTGCCCTAAAAAACTAAGCAAACAGTGAACATATCCTCTTCGCACCCTATTATTTTAAATTTAATTCATATTACTTATAATATAACGCTATTATATAACATTTCAATGGTTCCATAAACACTTCAATATCCCAATAACGTGTGTTTAGGATTGCTCTTGATCACGAATAGGAAAGGTAAACTGTTTCGAAATGAAACAGTCTTTTATCTATTTGATACAGTGGTTTAGGAAGGGCAGAAACTTATAAATGCTAGGGATTTATAATTTTTGCAAACAGATCAGGATCAATATTTCCGCCGGATAGGGTGACGCCGACAGTGCGGCCTTCGCATTCTATTTTACCGGATAAAATTGCAGCTAAGGCAACGGCGCCGCCAGGTTCTAAAACCAGTTTAAGGTATTTGAATGCAAAAATAATGGCCTGCTTTACGTCTTCTTCCGATAAGGTGACCCCGTGTTTTACCAAGCGAGACATAATCGGCAGAGTCAATTTGCCGGGGGTAGGCGTCGCAATCGCATCACATAATGTGTGTTTGGTAATGTCGGCAAATTGTCGTTCACCATTTTTAATGGAGGCCCATGTTTCATCAAACCCTTCAGGTTCGGCAATAACAACCCGTGTTTTGGGCGAGATATCTTCTAATGCTGTGGCGCACCCTGCTGTCAGGCCGCCGCCGCCGCAACATATAATAAAGTCATCAAATTCGGCGTTCATTTCGCGGGCTTGGGCAACGGCTTCAATCGCCAGAGTGCCTTGACCTTCAATAATGTCTTTATGATCATAAGAAGGTGCAAGGGCATACCCTTTCTCAATTGCGAGGGGTAGACCAATTGCTTCACGATCTTCGCTATACCGATCATAGGTGATAATTTCCGCGCCATAGGCTCGTACTTTTTCCATCTTTAAGGAAGGTGCGTCCGTGGGCATAATGATCACAGCCGGAATGCCAAAGTTTAAAGCAGCAAGGGCAACTCCTTGGGCATGATTCCCAGAAGACCATGCCAAGACCCCTCGTTTACATTCTTCCTTTGTTAATTGCGATAAACGATTATAGGCCCCACGGAATTTGAAGGAACCGCAATGTTGCAATGTCTCGGCTTTAAGCAAGATCCGCCCACCGGCCTGTTCGTTTAAAAATTCATTTTCAATCAAAGGGGTTTTAACGGCAACACCCGCCAAGCGCTTTGCAGCGGCATGGATGTTTTTTGCCGTTATTTGCTGATCATCATCATTGGTGAGCGTTGGATCGTTCCCCATGGAAATAGCCTTTGTGCGTGTATTTAATGTTTGACTTTAATGTATAATTTAATTGGTTTAATCTCGTTGATAAAAAGGGTCTTACCGTGACCGGAATATGATATCAATCTTGATGGGGATATATTTGCGATTTATAGGTTTGGGGAATTGGTTTTTAGGCTTTTCTTACCCATTTTCCCTTTGAATATTTTCTCTGTCTTGATTTCCCCTGCCATTATTACGTGCTAATGATTGAAATCAAAAATTATGCTAAATAGGCGGAAATTATGGGCATACTTATCTTTTTATTAGTGGCGATGGTGTTGTTGACCTTTTCGATGGCGGCATTTCAACTGTTCTTTAATATCAATATTATGGGCCGTCTGTTTCGGGGAAACACCGAAAATGATAATCATCATGGGCAACTTGATCATGATGCCCAAGGGAATAATGTTGCCTTACAGCTAAAATCACTCGAAGAGGCGCAAACTAGGTTGCGGACGCAATATCCGGTTGTCGCCCGTATGTTCGGGGCTTATTTGCATGGGGAGAGTTTACATAATGCAGGTGGCTTGGAGAGTGCTGTGAAGGAGATGGTGCTGGATTGGCGCAGTGAAAGAGAGGCCGTTATCTCCGATATTGCCCGTATATTGGCTGATAATCCTGATGAAGAAAGCGTGCGTGCGATTGTTATTTCATTTTGTGATGCCCGCTTCGAAGAAGAGGGATATCGCACTTGGTTGATATGGCTGCAAGGGCAATTTAATGAACTTTAAGCTGTTTGCCGTTTGCTAATCAGGAGCCAGCTTGCTTGATCATGACCTTAATGACTCACTTATGAGAGAGATTGCGGCATGAGCCGAGGTTTTGCTTGCGCCTAATGAGGGATAAGGCCAAAACTCTTAACAATGCCAGATTTATAGCCAGATTTAGAGTAATAGTGCCTTTTGATAGGGCTGGAATTTAATAACAACCTTTATAGGTCAAGGACCCCGAAATGGGCCTGTAAATGGCCCGGAAACGGCTTTGATTTTGCTATGTAAGTGGTTTGGTTAAAAGACCTTTGGCCCCTTTAGCTAACATAAGCTAACATAAGCTAACAGTGAGCTAGATGGTGCTTCATACTGTAAGTCAGGAAATTTAGGCGCATGTTTAATTTTGACCCGGATAGCATTTTCATGATGAGTGGGTGGACCCTCTATCTGGTGATTTTTCTTTTACCTTTTGTGCAGGAGGACGCGGCTGTGATTGGTGCGGCCACGGCTTCATTGGTGGGAGCTGGTTCCATCTGGTTAATTTTTTTGACGATATTGGCGGGTTTAAGCCTGAGTGATATCTGGAAATATTGGATAGGATGGGCCGCACGGCGTTATGACTGGGCTCAAAAGTTTGCCGAAAAACCCGGTGTTGCTGGCGCGGGTAAGCTGGTTCAGGACGATTTAATCAAAACCTTATTCGCAGCGCGATTTGTGCCCGGTACGCGGATACCAACCTATTTAGCCTGTGGATTTTTTAAAATACCCTATATCCGGTTTACGGTTTTGGTCGTTGGCAGTGCCATGCTTTACGTAAGCATTATGTTTTTAATGTTTCATGTGGTGGGTGAAGTCGCCGGGGAGAGAGCAAAATTCTTTATGCCATTAATCGCGCTGGTTTTAATTGCTGGATATATTTTGTTTCGCTATATGAAACACAAGATGAACCGGAAGATTGATGGATAGGGGCTAATGGCCATCTAAGATCGATTGCCCATTATAAAAAAACCCTAATATAAAAGACCTAAACCACAATTTTGATGATATCTTAATTGATAAACTGTCTTGGAGAAAGTGACGATCATGGATTTTGCCCTCAGCGAAGAACAAATTGCAATTCAGGACATGGCCCGCCGATTTGCGGTGGATGAACTGACACCCCATGCGGAAGAATGGGATGAGAATAAACATTTCCCCGTGGATGTGATCAAAAAAACGGCGGAGCTTGGCTTAGCGGGTATTTATACGCGTGATGATGTTGGGGGCTCTGGCCTTGGCCGTCTTGATGCAGTTTTAATTTTTGAGGCTTTATCCCAAGGGTGCATTTCCACGGCGGCTTATATCTCGATCCATAATATGGTGACATGGATGATTGATAGTTTTGGATCTGCGGAATTGCGTGAGAAATATTGTCATCGTTTAACCGCGATGGAGGCATTGGGCAGTTATTGTTTGACTGAACCCGGTTCTGGCTCTGATGCGGCGGCGCTAAAAACAAAAGCGGTGCGAGACGGGGATGATTATATTTTAAATGGTTCAAAGGCATTTATTTCTGGGGCTGGAACAACGGACGTGTATTTAGTCATGGTACGCACAAGTGATGATGGCGCGCGCGGTATCTCTGCGGTGATTGTTGATAAAGACACACCCGGGCTTTCATTTGGGGCCAATGAGCGTAAAATGGGATGGAATTCACAACCAACAGCCATTGTTTCTTTCGATAATTGCCGTATCCCCGCATCCAATTTGATCGGCAAAGAGGGGGAGGGCTTTAAATTTGCCATGATGGGATTAGATGGCGGACGATTGAATATTGCAGCGTGTTCTTTGGGGGCTGCGAATGTGGCTCTAAAGGCGGCACTTGATTATTCAAATGAGCGCAAAGCTTTTGGTAAACGTTTGAACGAGCAACAAGCTTTGCAATTCAAACTAGCGGATATGGCTACAGAATTAGAAGCCGCGCGGGGAATGTTATATCAAGCCGCGTGGAAGTTGGATAACAAGACACCTGATGCAACACGCTTTTGTGCGATGGCCAAACGGTTTGTGACTGATATCGGATTTAATATTGTAAACGATGCATTGCAAGTTCATGGTGGGTACGGATATTTAAAAGATTATCCTTTGGAGCGCATGTTGCGTGATGTGCGTGTTCACCAGATTTTGGAAGGCGCAAACGAGGTAATGCGGGTTATTGTTGCTCGGGATTTATTGCGTGACTATCAAGTTTAAAAAGGTGGGAAATAAAATGGCAAAAGGTTATTGGATTGCCCATGTGAGCGTAAAAGATGCGGAGCATTATCCTGAATATCTAAAAGCGGGCGCAATTGCCTATAAAAAGTTTGGCGCCAAATTCCTGATTCGCGGTGGTAAATTTGATGCGGTTGAGGGGCAAGTGCGAGATCGTCATGTGGTGGTTGAATATGAAAGTTATGAAAAAGCGGTTGAAGCCTACCATTCCCCCGAATATCAAGCGGCTGCAAAATTAAGACAGGCTTATGCCATGTCGGACATTATGATTATTGAAGGGGTGGAAGAGTAGCATGAGTGACGAAATTCTTTTTGAACAAATTGGCCAATGGGGCGTTATTACCTTAAACCGTCCAAAGGCATTAAATGCGTTAACCCATTCTATGGTCAAGGCAATGTGTGTGCAACTTGGCAAGTGGGCAAAGGATGTAAGCATTCATGCGGTGATGATCCAAGGGGAGGGGGAACGCGCTTTTTGTGCCGGCGGTGATATCCGGTGGTTGCATGATGCGGCGCGCGAGGATCATAAAACTGCCTGCGAATTCTTCCGTGATGAATATACGAATAATGCCGCTATCTATCATTTCCCTAAACCTTATATTGCCTTGATTGATGGTATTGTAATGGGCGGCGGGGTTGGTGTTTCCGTACACGGTACAGTGCGCATTGCGGGGGATAATACTTTATTTGCTATGCCCGAAACCGGCATTGGATTGTTTCCCGATGTGGGGGGCGGGTATTTTATGCCCCGTTTGGAAGGCGGCCTTGGTTTATATTATGGCCTAACCGGTGCCCGGGCAAAGGCGGCTGATTGCCTTGAAACCGGTATTGCGACCCATTATGTTTCTAGCGATAGAAATGAAGACCTTATATCTGCGTTGCACGAGATTGAGTTCAAGGCCGATGATGATCCTTATGGGCCGATCTTAAAAACGATTGATGATTTTAAGTCCGTACCTGATAGAGCACCGATTAACGAAGTGCGCGGTGATATTGAGCGATTATTTACGGGGCATGATACGTTAGATGGATTATTAACAGCGCTTGAAAATGATCAAAGTGATTTTGCGGCTGATGCTTTAAAAACACTATCAAGAATGTCCCCCACCTCTCTGCATTTGACATTTACGCAAATGCAACGTGGATATATGCTTGATTTTAATCATGTGATGCGGATGGAATTTAGAGTTGTCTCGCGGGTTATGCAGAGTGATGATTTTTTTGAAGGGGTGCGCGCCCTCATCATTGACAAAGATAAATCCCCCAAATGGTCTCCGCCATCAGTGGGTGACATCGACAAGACTGATGTTAAGGCATTTTTTGCCAGTCTTGATAAAGATGAATTGGTGCTTTGAAGCCCTTAAAAGCGTCTAAATATGATAGTCTAAAATACACTCAAACGATCTGGTTATGTTCGAGGCATAATCCTGTTTTATGCAATAGCATTGGTGCGCCGCTTTTTGAGACATGATTAAAATTAACTATAGTCTTTATACATATCAAATACTATCCCTATCAACCCTATTTGAAGAGGTTAGGGGCGCGTTATGGCACCATAAATGGAAATTGAAGTTTGGGACAATATGCAAAACATTCTGGATTTTGAGCTATTTACTAATTGAAGGTCCCATATATTCTTTGCGATGAGAGAGGAAAAATACTTTCCTCTACTATTTAAATTGAAGGAGTTACTATTATGGTTGATCTAACTGCAATCGAATCAGAGATTAATGCGCTAACAAAAGAGGGAAAAATCCTTGATGCGATTGAAAAGCATTATGCACCAGAATGTACATTTACCGAGATGGATGGATCTGCACGTAATTCTAAAGCTGAACAGTTGGAATTCCTTTCCGGGTTTTTCGCTTCACTAAGCAGTTTTGATGGTGCGACATTGCACGGCGAAGCCACAGGCAATGATTTTTCTGCCAGTGAATGGACATTTAATATGACAGCTGGCGACGGTAGCAAGATTGAATGGAACGAAATGCTTGTTCGCACATGGGAAAACGGTAAGGTGACATCTGAGAAATATTATCAGAAGTAAGCCTATTTATGGTTAGTCTGATTTTTGATCAGAACTTTTTTAATCCCTCCAGTCGCTTGTCGTATTGGAGGGGTTTTTTGTGCTGAATGAGTTGTCGTAATAATAAGATCAAATTAATTTTGATAATTTTAAGAGCCTGAGGTGCGTCGGCTTTGGGGAAACCAAGGTTTATCTACTATTTTATGTTTAATCTCGCTTTTCGATTAAGCCCTTAGGACTATTCGTCTTCAATCAGTAATGCTTCTAATTGATCTGCTCTATAATAGGATCGGGCCTCGCCTTTTTTAATTTTGGCCGATAGCTTTTTGGCATCTTTTTGCCAGCGTGTAAACTGTTTATCAATTGTACGGGTGGGCACAGGCTTTTGTAAAAGCAAAACCGGTTTAATATTCGAACGCATTTGTTCTAGTTGTGCAGATAATTTTATCAACCCCTTTGAAGGTTTAGATAATGATTGGCGATCATAGCGTTCATAAATTAAACCCAATTCATGGCGTGCACTGATCAAAATAAAATCGGCTATATTAATGTGTCCGTTTTGCCATTCAAAATAGGCTGTGTTTATGGCTTTTTGAATGTGACTAAAATCGCTCTCTGCAGAGCGGTTGATTTTTTTGTTGTCCTGATCGTTTGAAGGCCGGAGGGCGGTGCCTGTTGGTTGGGTACAATGGGTGTCAAAATGATCAATATAAGCCATCAGCCCGTCAAAAATACGTTGATTGGGTTTTGGGCCATCAAATTCCTGCTCTATAACCTGATGAACAAATTCGGCCTTGGTTGCGGTTGGGGATAGAGTGCCAAAGACCTGTTTATCATTTATGCCATAGAGGGTGGGGATTGGAATGGGGTTATATATATTATCCTCTAGGGTTTTACTAAAAACCGCGTTGGTTGCATCGATATGACCGGGTTTGTCCGAAAGACCTTTGATAAAGAACTCATCATTTACGTCTCCATTTTGATGACATGAATCGCATGATAATTTTTTTCGTGCGGCAAGTCCGCCAAATAAAAGGGGGCTGCGAAAAGCAACTGAACCAATATCCATTAATGCTGCTATTTCTTTATTTTCAGGAGGCGCAAGGCATAATGGTTTTGTTGTGCTAAGATGAGTGACATAATTGCGGTCATCTTCAAGCCAGCCAATTTCGGTAAGGCTCAGTTTTTCCTTTAACCGTTGGGCGATTGCGTAATTCGAGGGGGCAATAGCATCGCCAATTGTGATGGTCGCTGACAAAATAAAAATGCCTGCCTTTACGGCAAGCATCTTCATCTTTGGTGTTATTGTTTTAGCCGACTTTATAGTCGGCGTCTTTAAAGCGTTCATATTTATTATATTCACAAAGGCCGCTGACATTGATAAAAGTGGTCCTATATGATCGTTCAGAGCCATTCACTGGATTTGGTTTAGGAATGGCTCTGAATTATTTTTATAAACTGTTTAGTCGCGAACAGAGGCGAATTGGGTCTCGCGCACATTGACTAACCGTGCCAGCTCTTCGCGTTCCGCGCAACCAAACCCACATAATTTATCAAGGCTTGCAAGCTGTCTTTTGGCGTTTTTCATATCGCCAATTTCAATATATAGCTCACCTAGATATTCATGGGCCCCAATGTGATTAGGGTTTAGCTGAAGCGCTTTGGCGTAATATGATTTTGCTTGCTCATATTGGCCAAGTTTACGGTGTGTATATCCAAGATAGTTTTGAATGTCAGCATGCAAACCAACTTCGAACTGGGCACTATATAATACGTTGATGGCTGTTTGATACTGGCCAAGGTTAATTAACTTAACCGCATCAGCATAAATAAGGTCACCAATTTCAAAGCTGCCTTCAGGCGCAAGAGCAAGATTTAGCTGATCGGGAACCTGACCGGTTTCAACTGCGGTGCGGACACGGTCGAGCGTTGCTTCCATAGCAGGGCTTGGATTTGCTGTTGCCATCTCTTGGATAATGGCCAAGCGTTCTTGTGCGTCTTCCATTTTTTGAAGTGTAACAAGTGTTAAAGCATATTGCTCTTGTGCGAGTAAAAATTCCGGGCGGGCTTTAACAGCTGTTTTGAAATATCGCACTGATTTTTTAGGCTTGTCCTGACCAAGGTAAGACATACCCGTGAAATAATTGGCTTCAGGATTGCGTCGATCAACAGAAAGAACTTTTCTAAATTCGCGCGCCGCTTTTTTATAGTCCGCCTTTTTATAGGCTTCAATCCCGTTACGATACGCAACCGCTGGGTCAATGGCTTGGCGTGTTGGTCGGTCAAGACCACTGCCACCAGATGCACCACCACCGCCGCCGCCCGATCCACCATTGGCAAGAGCAGGTAATGAGCTAGCCCCCACAACGCCTGCTAAAAGGGCGATTGAGAGTGTTTTTGAAAGTTTCGTTGATAGTTTCGACATTATTAGCCTTCCTTAATCATCTTTGTGTTGCTTATAATTATGCTAAACTGGTGCGCGTCTGCAATGTAGGCGAAATATACTCTTATACTGCCAGCATGCTACTAAATTAAGGACATAGATGCACATCAAGGGTCATCAATATTTTGTGAGACCGGATATTAAGTGGCTGGCCATTTACAAACCACAAAATCTTCCACTTTAAGGCTAAGTACTTATTTTTTAATGGCTTTTAATTTGTCATATTGGGCGGGCCGCTTTTCGGATTT
Organism: uncultured Parvularculaceae bacterium; assembly: GCA_938015425.1. Classification (GTDB taxonomy): domain Bacteria; phylum Pseudomonadota; class Alphaproteobacteria; order Caulobacterales; family Parvularculaceae; genus CALLPQ01. The sequence goes on from CALLPQ010000077.1 coordinate 22,615, forward strand.
AGCAACATAGCTTTCCCGAATATCATCGGCACTTAGCATGGAAGCATTCCATAAGCCCACATAATCAAGGCAGTCCTGTGTGGTGTGATCGCGGGCATAATTGATTAAAGCTTTACACCCCGTCACCGCTAATGGGGAGTGCGCGGCGATTCGCGAGGCAATTTCCATAACCCCGTCGAGCATTTGGTCGTGGGACTCATAGAGTTCATTAATCAACCCTATTTCCTTTGCTTTAGAGGCCGGTAATCGCTCCGCGGTGTAGGCCATTTGCCTTGCCCATCCTTCGGGAATAATTTTGGCCAACCTTGGGAAGGTACCCACATCTGCTGTCATGCCGATGGCGGTTTCCTGAATACAAAAAAAGGCATCTTTAGTGGCGTACCGACAATCACATGCGCTGATCAGGTCTACGCCTGCGCCAACGGTGCCGCCCTGAATGGCTGCCAATACGGGTTGGCGGGCGTTCTCCAAGGCCGAAAAACTATCTTGTAAGGTAGCGACTTGGTATCGAAAGGCTTCCGCATCAATATGATTGTTGCCTGATTTGGACACTAGATCGCCCTCCATAAAGACGGAGATATCCATGCCCGCCGTAAAATGCTTCCCCTTTGCGGAAAGTACGATCACACGGGCTTCGCCCGCATCTGAAATTTCGTTGATCGCTTTTGGTAATTCAGCCCAGAATTGCGGTGTGAAGCTGTTAAACTTTTCAGCCCGGTTAAAGGTGATATGGGCAATACGGTCTATATAATCGATGTCAAAACAATTATAGGGCATTCGTTTTCCTTTAGGTGAGGCAATGATTATTATGCGGGGAAACCTAGCATGATTTTGGGGCCTATCTAGCGTGACCCTTAGGCTCTATTTAGCATGGCCTTTGTTCGGGGCGAAGGTTAAATGTCTGCTGCTTATTCTTTTGTTGAGAATAATTAACAAAATCTTGCCCAATGAATAAGGTGGCCGCTTTCATTATAAGGATTTTGTAGCGAACACATGAATTGATCGCCCCGTAAAGGTTTGCGCAAAATTAACCCTCCTGATTTATGATGCAAGCTAAGTCCAACTGGAAGTTAGCAAAAATTTTTACAGATTTTTAAGGCGGGCTTTAAGTGCAAACGAGGGAATAAATATGTCTGTGATAAATATTGATCGTGAACATCAAAATAATGATGAAAATAGCAAAATAGATGCGCAATTTGCTAAGGTCGGTGCGAATGGCTTTGTTAGTAAAAAAGATGTCATTTTCTTACGTAGAGATATTTTTTCAGACGGCGTTCTTTCAAGAGAAGAATTATCTAAATTATTATCTCTTGGTGAACGCGCACCAGACGGCGATCCGGAATGGGTTGATTTTTTTGGTGAGGCGGCAGCCGATTTTTACCTGCGTGAAGAAGTGCCTCATGATTATATTACGGAGCGGGATTTTATCGACTTAAAGGGGGAGGTCACACGTTACGCCCCCACGGTAACACCTTTGGTTTTGTCGATGTTGATTAAATTACTATCAAAAGCCACAGCCACGCCGCCGGACTTTCAAAAATTTGTTAGTGAACAGATCAAACGAAATATTTTAGATCGTTCCGATGATCCGGTTATCTCAAAAAATGATGTCAACCAAGTAAGAAACTTTCTATATGCTATGGGGTCAGATGAAAATATTGCGATATCCCAAAAAGAAGCAGAATTTTTATTCGATTTAAATGATGGAACAATATGTACCCAAAATGATTTGGGGTGGTCTGAACTATTTGTAAAAGCCGTTGCCCATCATTTGATGGGTCATATTGGATATATTGCGCCAAGCCGTGAAGAAGCGTTGCGCCAATGGCATTGGGTTAATGATCAATCGATTAATATTAGTGGTTTTTTCAAGAGAATGATTGCGGGCGGGTTATCTTCTATGCGTCAGCTCTACCAAGAAGATAGCTCGAATGATGATAAGCTTAACGAAGACGATGAGAATGCGCTGCAAGCATCTGAAGCTAATGTTTTTGATCGGGTTGCTCAAACGCGTGGAAAAAACAAACCCTCTCGTGCTTATCTTGAAGCTGACGAGATTGAGTGGCTAGCTGATCGTATTGGCCGCGATGGCATTCTAGATAGTAACGAGCGAGCATTGGTTGAATATATGCGGACTGTAGAAGACAATCTGCCTGAACCGCTACAAAAGCTGATTGTGCCTGCATAAAATTTTGTCATTACATCGCATATTTGTTTTAGGGTGATGATGCTTATTAGGCTGGCAAAATAATATTAAAGGTTGCGCCGGTTGCATCAGATTTTTTTAAAATCAAATCCCCCCCATGAGCCCGCATAATTTCTGTGGTGATGGCAACCCCTAAGCCAGATCCACCCGGTTTAAATGACCCTTTAAATGGTTCGTGCAGAAACTCTTTTGCTGCATCAGGGAGGCCGGGACCATTATCAACAATCTCTACTATGATGTTGTTATCTTCATGTTTTGCATTGACAATGATAAATTGGTCAGGTTTTTTGGGGGGCGGCGTATCGTTTTCTATATGCGATGTTAAAGCTTCGACCCCGTTGCGAATGATATTTGTTAGCCCACGGTGGATTTGCACACGGTCAAGTTTTATTTTTAAATCTTTGGGAATATTGTTTTGCATATCTACATACATAGAGGCTGTGTCCTCGAAAACATCATCTACTAATTTTTCCAGATTTATGGTTTCAAGATTGAGAATTTCCGGAGATATTTTTCCGTAGTTGAGGGTTTCGCGGCTTAAAGTGATGGCCCGGTCTAGCGCGTCAATCAGGCGGGGGCTAAGTTTTCTAACCCTCGGGTCGTCACTAGAGACAAGCCTGTCAGACATGAGTTGGGCGCTGGCCAGAATATTGCGCAAATCATGGCTGATTTTCGATATCCCTGCGCCTAGAGCCGCTAGTCTTTTTTGTTCTTTTAACAAAGTATACAGACGGTTTTCTAAGCCGTTTAAGTCGCGTTGGGCGTCACCAATTTCATCAATGCGGTTTCCGGCAACTAAAATATTGTTGGCGTCTTCTGGGTCTGCGGTGAAAAGCGACATGTTTTCCCGCATGTTTCTCACTGGTTTGATAATTAGATTATTGAGGGTCCAATAGACAAACACTGCGGCAATTAACGAGATTACCAATGATAACCCAAGGATATTGCGGGCATAGTTTCTTAAGTCCATCCGTAAATCTTCACGGGAAACAATGATTTCGACAATATGATTATCGCGTAACTCGGACCTGCCAGAAACCCGTAAAAGGCTTTTATCGTTACTAAAAACATTCCCCCATGCATCAGCGATCATGTTCAAGGTGCTATAATTTTCAAGATCGATGGAATAGAAAAATTGATTTTCTTCATTAGTGATATCTGGAGAAATGATTGTATCATAATCATCGCCAGATTTAATGGTAATGCCTAAAATATCGGCAGAGTTTAAAACTTTGACAACCAGCATATCATTTACATCTTTAACACTGGCTGCATTATGTTGGCCTTTGTGGTTCGCTGTATCTTCAAGAGCGACTTCAACCAAATAAGCGGCTTGGGTGCGCGTTCTTAACCAGTTGAAATGTTGGTGGGCAACAGAAGGGACCATGATCACCAATTCGGTGGCGAATATGACCGTTAAGGTCAAGGTCAATAATTGGAGGGACAGGGAATGGCGAATACCCGGAATGACGCTCATGATTGAATTGATGAAGGATCGATTTTCCATAATGCGACTTTCAGCTTTCATTCAAGGCGGTTTCAATCAAAAAAGGTTCACTCAAAAATATGTTTATTCAAAAGATAATATGGTGCAAAATGAACGGCCTCAAACCTATCGGTATTTTATAATTGAGGGAATTTTAAAAAACCTCAATTTAGGGGGAGACTAATCCAGACAGTTAGTCAAGCATAGATAAAATCTTGATAATTTTTTTAGTCTTAGAGGAAAAAAGTTTTTCCGTAAAAAATGAGCTGGCAACCCGTTTTGAGGCTTCCCCTCTGGTCGGGTAGGGGGCAATATAATTCGTGAACGATTTAATTTTTTGTTTATTGGCAATGGCATAAGCCCATGGTTGTAATAAATCGCCAGCGTTTTTTCCAACAATTGAAGCCCCTAGAATACGTTCTTTTTTGTCAATAATGACTTTAATTTTACCTGCTGTTGTGCCTTCGGCAATTGCCCGATCATTTTCGGAAAATTCCCAATGTTTTACAATAATAGTGCCATATTTTTCGCGTGCTTTAGCTTCGGTTAGGCCAACATGGGCGAGTTCTGGATCGCTATAGGTGACCCATGGGGAAATTTCATTGGCAAGGTTTTTACCCTTGGAGAGTTTAAACAATAAATTGCGGATGATAAGCCCCGCATGATAGCCGGCAACATGGGTGAATTGTAAACCGCCTGCAATGTCCCCAATGGCGTAAACATGCTTATTACTGGTTTGTAGATAGGGGTCTACATCAATACCGCGGCGATCATGTTTTATCTCTGCGGCTTCCAGATTTAATCCGTCAATATTGGGTTTTCGTCCCACAGCCAACAATAGGTGTGATCCTGTAATTGTTTTTGTGTCACCGCCTTCTATCTCGATGGTGATCGCGCCATCAACATTTTTGCTGACGCCTGTTGCTTTGACATTTTCAAGAATGGTCATACCTTCTTTAATCAAAGATTCCCGCACGACACTGACAAGTTCAGGATCATCATTGCCCATAATAGAGGGGGCAGCCTCAATCAGTGTGACTTGACTGCCGAGGCGTAAATGGGCTTGGGCCATTTCGACCCCAATGGGTCCGCCGCCAATAACCAGTAAGTGATCGGGTTTGGTGCGGTTTTCAAAAAGGGTCTCGTTCGTGAGATAGGGGACAGTATCAAGCCCTGGAATAGGCGGCACGCACGGAGAGGATCCTGTGGAGACGATAATAAATTTGGCATCAATAATATAATCGCCGGCGGTGATTTGTTTTGGTCCGGTAAATTTTCCAAATTCGCGAATGACGGTGCATCCCAATCCTTCAAACCGTTCCTGACTGTCATGAGGCGCGATTGTGTCAATGGCGCTGCGGACATGGTCCATCGCGGCGCCGTAATCAATGGTTGGTTCATCCGCATGGACACCATATTTACTGGCTGTGCGGATATTGGCTGCGGCTGCGGCTGCGCTTAATAATGCTTTAGAAGGGACACAACCATAATTTAGACAATCACCACCCATTTCTCCTTTTTCGATAAGCACAACTTTTTTCCCAAGTTGTGCCGCACCGGCGGCAACAGATAACCCGCCGGAGCCTGCGCCAATAACACAAATATCGGTTTTTATTTTTTGGACCATGAAAATGATGCTTTCTATATTATATATTTTCTGTTGAACTGGCTTTTAAAAATTTGATTGGATGAATAGATACAAGTTTGTTAAACCGCTTTGTTTTTTTTGAAAAACCGTTTGTAAATAACGGGGATAAGGGCGACCGCAAATAGGGCAATTAAAGCTGGTGCGACTTTAGCGCCGAGGCTGCCTATCAGCGCGTTTGTATCATCAAGGCTTACGGTTTCATCACGGATAAAGTCAGCTGCACTAGCGCCAACCCAACTATAGGCCATAGTGCCAGGTATGATCCCGAAAAATGTGGTTACAAGGTAATGGCGATATTTCGCCCCTAATAAAGCGGGGGCAATATTGGCCACAGCAAAAGGCACCGCAGGCACCAATCTCATCACAAATAGATAAGAGATCGGACTTTGATTAAATTCATCTTCCATTTTACCTAAAAACGGTCCGGCGACTTTTCTTAGAACCTCGCCAAGGGAGGTTTTGGCAATCACGAACAAGATGGAAGCCCCAAGGGTTGCACCAACTACGGTTGCAGCTGTGCTAATGAGAGGAAGAAAACCAAAAGAAAGTCCGAACAGGGCCCCGCCCGCAAGGGTGATAATCAGGCCGGGTACCATAAAGGCAGTCGCTGCCGCATAGGCTAAGGCATAAATAACAATCACTAATAGCAAGTTTTTTGCAACCTGCGCATCAATCCACCCAATATTATCGCGTAGACTTTGTAGGTTTAAATATTGATTAGCCCCTGACGCAAAAAACGTAACCAATCCCCCGACTATGATAATTAACGGTATAAAGCGTATGAATGGATTGGTTGTTTTGGTTGATTCGTCCATTTGATAAATTTCCAATATTTTAGAATGTTATAGTGTATTTGGGTGTGTACTTAATCGTGCATGAAGGCCACTTATAAATGAGTTTTGATTTTGCCTTTGGGTGTCTATCAGAAAAGCTAATAACAGGATTTAAAACTATTCTCTTTTCGTGTCACATATTAGCGAGATTTATTTGATTTTAAATATAGAATCTAATGGTGCAGATGGTAATGGTCTTGACGCAACCATAAAGCAAAAATGTGCTGGATGAATTTAATTGGATAATGTGCTGGCAAATTCACGATTGGTCTTGACGTTTTGGCCTGATTTGGTTATCTCGCTCCTTTCTCTGTTCTACTAACAATAGAGCCTACTATTTCTATATTTTAAGAAGTACCTAACTTTACAGGCCCCAAGTTTAATCGCTTGATATTACGAGTTGTATGGGCATATTACACAAATCCAGTTATTTGCGTGATAAATAGGGATAAATGGTAATTTTTGAAAGCCCGTTATTTTTCAAACCCCTAAGGGTTATGATTAGAGGATTATGATATGAAACGTACCTATCAACCAAGTCGTCTTGTGCGCAAACGTCGTCACGGTTTCCGTGCACGTAAGGCAACTAAAGCGGGTCGTAAAATTCTGGCAAGGCGCCGCGCGCGGGGCCGTAAGAGTTTATCTGCCTAGATTTCAAGAGCTTATTTGCCTAGGGTTAATGGCCAAGCCGAGCTGATATTTGTTCATGCCAAGAGCAATATTCCTAATTATCAAGATGAATTTGAGGGTGCTAATGTTCGCGTTAGCGCTCTTTTGCATTTAAATCCTGTTTTCCTCGTTGATTTTCAAATAGGCCTTTTACTATAAATCTATGATATCACTAATTTTTTAGGGTTAGTCATCCGCCCTGATTAGGGCATTTGGACTAAAGTTTTGTTTAACCTTAACCTCGGTGATGAGTCTGGAATATTGTGTGAAAATAGAATCACTGAAAAAACGATCGGATTTTTTGGCCTTGCGTCGTGCTCCTTCTATCTCGAAGCGGGGGTTTAAGCTTGTGCGGGGGGATGGACGCCTCCGCGTCAAAAGCCATGGGGGACGTTCAGGGCTTCCTCGTCAAGAAGTCTCCCTTATGGAACAAGACCCATCCAGTGAAGAAAATAGTGTGCGGGTGGGGTATACGGTGACAAAAAAGCTGGGTAATGCTGTGCGTCGCAACCGGATAAAGAGGCGATTAAAATCTGCAATTATCTCGGTTTTACCCCTTCAAGATGACAAGAACTCTGACTATGTAGTGATAGCGCACCGTGGCGCTTATGATATGCCTTTTGCTGAATTGATAAAAGAGATGGCGCAGGCATTGACCGAGTTGCAATTGGCGGCCATTAAACATGACCGTACGCCCGAAGAAAAAGCCAGAGGGGCAAAAGCTAAAGGGACAAAAAGCTAAAAGACTTTAGAGTTGATAGAAAAAACCATACGCAAAAGACAATAAACGCAAAAAGATAATAAACATAAAGAGACTGGGATATTCATGGACCGTAATTTGATGTTGGCCATCGTGCTTTCCGCCGCCATATTGCTGGGGTGGGAGCTAACATTTGGGGCCTCTCAACGCGAAGCTTTGGAAGCCGCGAGAAAAGCACGCGAGATTGAACTGGCCCAACAAACTGGCCAGAGCGTAAACCCGGCCACGGGACAAGTTACAGACCCGGCCACCGGTTTGGGCGGCGCTTTAGTCACCCCCCAGACTTTTACCTCTTTAGAGCAGGCTTTAACGGGCGGCCCTGGCCGTGTTGAAATTGATACACCGGCCTTACGCGGATCAATTAACCTTATTGGTGGGCGGTTTGATGATTTGGCCCTTAAAAAATATAACGAGACGCTGGATAAAGACAGTAAGAATATTCAGCTTTTGCAACCTAATAAAGTGAAATTTGCGCAATTCGTTGAACAGGGCTGGCTTTTGGCTGGTGTGCAAACGTCTAATAAAGCGTGGATTTTGACCAATGGGTCCCGCTTAACGCCGCAATCCCCCGTGACATTGACTCTTGAAGAAGGCGGGGTTGTTTTTACAAAGACGATTTCAGTTGATGAGAATTATATGTTCTCGATTGATCAAAAGGTCAGCAATCAAAATACTCAAGCGGTGGATGTTACGCCCTACGGTAAGGTTATTCAACGAGGTATCCCTCTCAATAAAAAGGGAAGCCCCATTTTACATGAAGGGGCTGTGGGGGTCGTTGCCGGCAAGGCTTATGATCGTAAATATCCCAAATTGGCGGACGGAAAAACCGTTGACCAATCGGGCGTTGGCGGTTGGGTGGGTATGACCAATAAATATTGGTTGGCGGCGGCTATACCGCCGCAAGACCGTGAATTTGCGATTACCTATAGAAATATCGGTACCGAAGCGGATCCTGTTTTCCGCGCGGCTTATACCCTTCCGGTGATGACGATTGCTGCGGGGGAGAGCCAGACTTTAAAATCCCATGTCTTTGGCGGCGCCAAGGTTGTGGATATTTTAAAATCCTACCAAAAGCCGGTGGCTGATGGGGGGTTAGGGGTTGTGGCCTTTGACAAAGCGATTGATTGGGGCAGGCTTAATTTCTTAACGCGGCCTATCTTTTTCGTATTGAATTTCTTTGGTGATTTAACCGGTAATTTTGGTATTGCCATTATCATCTTGACCCTGATTATCAAGGCATTTTTGTTTCCCTTAGCCAATAAGGGATATGAATCTATGACGCGCATGAAAAAGCTTCAACCAAAGCTTGAAAAGTTACGCGAGCGCCATGGCGAAGATAAAATGAAAATGCAGCAAGAAATGATGGAGCTGTATAAAAAAGAAAAAGTAAACCCGATGGCGGGGTGTTTGCCTATTTTGGTGCAAATGCCAATATTCTTTGCACTGTATAAAACCTTGTTTGTCACCATCGAATTGCGCCACGAACCTTTTATCGGCTGGATACGGGATTTGTCTGCGCCTGACCCGACCAATATCTTTAATCTTTTCGGCCTTATTCCGTTTGACCCGACCACAATACCTCTCTTGGGGGCATTTTTGGGGGTTGGTATTTTGCCATTGATTATGGGCGCAGGCATGTGGTTTCAAATGTCGCTTAATCCGCCACCGCCAGATCCAACCCAGCGTCAAATCATGGCTATGTTGCCGATCATCTTTACATTTCTGTTTGCCGGATTTGCGGCTGGTCTTGTGATTTACTGGATTTGGAATACGGTTTTATCCGTATTGCAACAAATGTTGATTATGAAGAAAAATGGCGTTGATATTGAATGGAAAGAACGATTTAAAATCTTCTTCCCAAAAGAGAAAACGCCTGACCCCAAAAGTAGCAATTAAAGAGTAGTGATTAATCATGAGTGAGCAAGATCATGATGCGGCGGTGATTGAAAGCGCGCGCAAGCTGTTTGCGGGGCCTTGTGATTTTATGCTTGGGGTCACCACGATAGAAGCCTTACCAGACGGCAATAGCGCCGAAGTAGCCTTTGCAGGGCGCTCTAATGTGGGCAAGTCAACATTGTTGAATGCGTTAACCGGGCGCAAGGGTTTGGCCCGTGCATCCAATACGCCCGGGCGCACCAGAGAATTGAATTTCTTTGATCTGGGGGGGCACTTGAAATTGGTGGATCTACCCGGATATGGCTATGCAAAAGCCTCCCGCAAAGATGCCCATGCATGGACGAAGTTAACCCGTGATTATTTGCGTGGCCGCCTGGAATTGCGCCGTATCTGTTTATTGATTGATAGCCGTCACGGGATTAAGCCAACAGATATCGAGATCATGGATATACTGGATAAGAGCGCCGTGATTTATCAAGTGGTTTTAACCAAAACCGATAAAATCAAGCAGAGCGAATTAGCTAAAATAATGGCTGCTACCCACAAAGCTATTATTAGGCGACCGGCGGCTCATCCTATTGTGCGGGCAACTTCGTCCGAAAAGGGCTATGGCATTGCTGAATTGCGAGCAGATATTGCCGAGTTGGCTAAATCGTAAACGGTGTTTTAAAAGTTAAGGGGTTTTCCATTTTAATTTTTGGTGAAAGTGGATGCAATCAATCCCGCTGGTACGGCAACCAGTCCAAGGCCGATGAACAATATTACAGCCGTAAAAAGCTTGCCGCCAATTGTTATGGGGTAGATATCGCCATAGCCAACAGTGGTTAGGGTCGATAAGGCCCACCATAAACTGGCTGGAATTGATGAAAATGTTTCTGGTTGAACATTATGTTCAAAAAAGTAAATGCCTGTTGCTGCCATAAAGATGACGATTGTCGCAAGAGATAGAAATACAATCAGTTCAGGGAGGATATCACGAAACCCGTCTTGCAATCGTTGCAATGCGGTTGAATAGCGGCCAAGTTTGAAAATTCTGATTAGCCGCAACAACCTTATGGTTCTAATCACTTGTGAATTAGCCCCAAAAAAGATAATTGCGGGGGCAATGGCGAGAAAATCGATGATACCCCAAAAGCTGAATATATAATCTTTTTTAGAATGACTTAAATAGAGACGTGCGCAATATTCGGTTATAAATATTATCAATGTTATCAATTCTATGAAGCTAATAATCCTGATGGTATCAGGTGATAAAGAAGGAATAGTTGAGATACTGATTGCTATTAACGAGATAATGATGACAATCTGCAGTGCTATTTCAATTGGCGTTGAAAATTTATAGGATTGACCCTTTTTCTTGAAATCTCGCTCTTCACCATTATTGTGGCCTGAATTCTCATCCGGGTTTTCTTGCGTGGATTTGTTTGATGACATCATTATGCCTCTTATTACCTGTTTATTATTCTAAATTCTCGATACCGAGTTTCTTGATTATTCACTTAGCTGGATTCTTTTAAAGCACGCCAGCCAATATCTCTCCGGCAAAATCCTTCAGGCCAATCAATCACATCAACGCCTTGATAGGCTTTGTCCAATGCTTCTTTCACTGTCGGGGCTGTGGCTGTTATATTCAGTACACGCCCGCCATTGGCGGTTAATTGTCCGGTTTCCCCGACCTTTGTACCTGCGTGGAAAACAACCACATCATCAAGGGCGTTGGCTTTTTCTAAATTCTGAATCACAGAACCTTTTTGATAGGCACCGGGATAGCCTTTAGCGGCGAGCACAATCAAGGCGGCGGCTTGATCAGACCATTTTAAACGATGCCCCTTTAATGTGCCTGTCGCGGCAGCGTGCAAGACGGGCAATAAGTCACTGCCCAGAAGGCGCATCAGGATTTGGCATTCAGGGTCGCCAAAGCGCACATTATATTCAATGAGTTTTGGGCCTTCATCGGTGATCATAAGACCCGCAAACAAGACCCCGCAAAAGGGTGCGCCTTGGGCCTGCATATGGGCAATAGTGGGATTGATGATGCGGGTTAGGGTTTGCTCGCGCATTGTATCGGTAAAAATAGAAGGCGGCGCATAGGCCCCCATACCGCCTGTGTTCGGGCCGGTATCCCCTTCGCCTACGCGTTTATGATCTTGGGCAGCCATTAGCGGGAGAACGGTTTCCCCATCGCAAATGGCAAAAAAGCTGACCTCTTCCCCCTCCATAAATTCTTCAATGACGATCTCGTGGCCGCTTTCTCCAAAGGCACCGTCGAACATATCATCTATGGCGTTGATGGCTTCTGCTTTGGAGTGGGCGATAATAACCCCTTTGCCGGCGGCTAATCCGTCGGCTTTAATGACAAAAGGGGCGTCAAAACTGTCTAAAGAGGCTTTAGCGGGCGCCGCTTGTGAAAACCGTTGATAGCCCGCCGTGGGAATATTGGCTTGCTTGCAAACATCTTTCATATACCCTTTTGAACTTTCCAGGAGGGCAGCAGCGCGGGTGGGCCCGAAGCAGGGAATGTTATTTTGCGCTAATTTATCGGCAATCCCCATTGCCAGAGGATTTTCTGGCCCTACAATCACTAAATCTATAGATTTTTCTGTGGCGATGGCTAGGATTGCCTCTATATCAGTATCGGCAATAGGGAGTGATTCCCCGATGTCATTGAGGCCCGTATTTCCGGGTATAAGATAAAGCTTGGAAAGATTGGGGCTTTGCGCAATCTTCCATCCCAGCGCATGTTCGCGCCCACCGCCGCCGATTAACAGGACTTTCACGTGGTTCTCCTTTTTTTCAGTTTAAAAGCGTTTACGCAGTCTCTAAAAGCAGATCAATTGATAAGGGATGAAATAAGCCATTTGAATGCCTTTATTATAGGATATGGTTGTATATCGTTGTGAGTGAGCCCACTGTGCCAAATAATCAACCTAATAATAGGGCCTTGAGAGGGGAGCAACCGAGTGTTGACCCTAGTTCTTATTATGCGCGCTCATGGATTGTTCGTACCTTTTTGGGTGTGTTGCCTGTAAAATCACGCAAATCCGCCCGCAACAAGATTGACGGATTTGGGCGATTCTTCGTTGATATTATTGAAACTCTGGCCGTTAATGATCGCCGTCGCCGATTCTCCGCGCTGACGATGGCATTGATGCTTAATCTGGTACTGCTTTCCTCTATGGCGCTGTTTGGAAGGTTCAGGATTTTTATCCCGAATGCGCCCCCCAGTTCGATCAATATTTCATTGGTAAGTGAAGCTGCTGATCCGATTTATACGCAATTACGCAATCCTGACATTGCTTTGGAACAAGAAGAAGAACCTGAACCGGAGCCCGAAACCGAGCCGGAGCCTGAGGTGGTTGAGCCTGAACCGGAGCCGGAACCAGAAATTCCCGAACCCGAACCCGAGCCCGAGATTGCGGAGCCAGAACTTGAGCCAGAGCCAGAACCTGAGCCCGAAATTCCCGAGCCCGAGCCAGAACCGGAACCCCAACCAGAACCGGAACCAGAAATTACACTTGATGTGTTATTGGATGATGATTTGGCCGTGCCTGAACAGGCAGAAGAAGACCCTCTCATTCCTGATCCGGTTTTAGAGCGCCCGCAACCTCTTGATGGGCAATCCATTGCCGAACGTTTTGCGTTAGCGAGGGAAGCTGTCGAACGTCAGCAGCAAGAGCAATTAGCCCTTGCCGAGGCCGAGGAAGAAGAACAAGTTCAGGAAATAGAGCAAGCAGAAGATACGGACCAGTCAGAGCAAGCGGAGCAGGAAGATAGCACGCCTGAGGAGACGCAAGATATTGCCGAGAATGAACAGCCGTTGATTGAGGTTGGAGAACGCGGTCCTGATGAGACGGCGGGGGATCAGTTGGCTGATGAAGATGAGTTAACATCTCCTGATGATGTTCAAGGTGACGTTGAAGTTGATGAAGCCTTATTGGCCGAATTAGAAGCTCTGGTTGATAATGATGAAACCGCAAATGAAGATAATACGGATACGGAAGACGAAGCTTTGTCTCCACCTCTTTCGCCTGAGGATATATTAAGGTCCCTTAGCCAACGCAACCAAAACCCTGATAGTCAATTGGCTCAAAGTGGGGATGATGCGTTTGATGAACCGGTTAGATTTGATGATCGACGTGCGGGACGTCTTGCGGGTCGGCCCCGATCGTTATTGCCACTGGTTGATTTGCCGACGATTGAAGGGGTTGAAGGTAATGAAAATACACCCCTTGGTGCATTTGCCGGTGCTTCAGGTGTTGTGGCTATTTTTTGTAAGGAACAATTCGAAAATCCTGACAAAATTGCCGAATGTGCGGGACGTGTACAGATTTTATCGGGTTGGCGCCCGGGGGATAGCGGAGAAGATTATTCAAAAGCGGTCGAATATTTGCGAGAAGCCCAGCGACGCGGACAAGGCACTTCGCCGCAATTTAGAAATACCCTTGGCGAGATTGTTGATGACCCCTTATTCGGGCCCGTTGATGAGACAGTGTTGCAAGCTTTCCGTCGCCGCGTGCGGGCCCGTCAGGCTGAAAATGGTAACAGGGCAAGGGCTGATCAAACCAGCCGACGGTCACTGACTGATTTGGCGGACCCTTCGGCCGGATCAATCCACTCTGAAGAGAACGGTATTGATATCGGTCCGGGTCCGGTGGGGCGGCGCCCGGTTGAGCGTCCTTCTAGAACCATTAGAGATGTTGAAAGATTCCAAAGGCGTGAGCGGGAAATTGAAGAGCGCTTGAAGGAAAGAGATAAAGCCTCTGAAGATGATGATAATGATTAAATTTTATTTCATGTTGGAAGTTGATAATGTCAAATGAACCAACCAACAGCCACGAATATTCCGTATCTGAATTATCTGGCGCTTTAAAGAACACGATTGAGGATAATTTTTCCTTCGTGCGGGTGCGCGGGGAATTGGGCCGTGTGGTGCGGGCTGGCTCTGGCCATATGTATATGGATTTAAAAGATGACCGGGCGGTGATTAACGGTGTTGTTTGGAAAGGGGTTGCGGCCCGACTGGCGATTGAGCCTGAACAAGGTATGGAGGTTGTGGCCTCAGGGCGCATGACAACATTTGCGGGGCAGTCACGCTATCAAATTATTATTGATGCCATAGAGCCGGCGGGAGCAGGCGCCTTAATGGCTTTATATGAAAAACGCAAAAAGCAATTGGCATCTGAAGGGCTTTTTGCAACCGAGCGCAAGAAAGATTTACCCTTTATTCCTTCGGTGATCGGGGTTGTGACCTCGCCATCGGGGGCGGTTATCCGCGATATTTTACATCGCCTTCATGACCGTTTCCCCACCCGGGTTCTGGTGTGGCCAACATTGGTTCAAGGTAAGCAAGCAGAAAAACAGATTATTGCAGCGATTAAAGGATTTAATCGTCTTGAGCCCGATGCAAAAGTGCCGCGGCCTGATGTGATCATCGTTGCGCGTGGGGGTGGGTCTTTAGAAGATTTATGGTGTTTTAATGAAGAAGGGGTGGCGCGGGCTGCAGCTGCCAGTGATATTCCCTTAATCTCTGCGGTGGGGCACGAAACCGATACGACGTTGATCGACTATGTGGCTGATCAACGCGCCCCAACGCCAACAGCCGCCGCCGAAATGGCGACACCGGTGCGTACGGAATTAATGTCGGAAATTGTCAGTAAAGAGCGGCGTTTGCTGGATGCACAAACAAGAGTTTTAGAGGCTGCGCGTGCTGGCTTATTGGCGGCTGAAAGGGGCATCGGCAGGCCGGAAGATCTGATAGGTGCAAGCGTTCAACGGTTAGACCGTGCGGGAGACCGTTTGGCCAGTGCATTACGCGCGCGATTAGACCGTGCCCGTCATAAATATGGTGAGATTGGCGTTAAGCTGATGCCTAATGTGTTGTCGGCTGGATTTGAAAATAGAAATGGACGCATATTGAGAGTGGGAGAACGTTTATCAGGCGTTATGAAAAGAGTGGTTGAGCGCCGTCATGATAGATTAGACGCTTTGTCTTTGGGCGGTGAGGCTTTGCACCGATCGCTGCAAAAACAATCTCAAGATATGGCCGGTCTTGGAACGCGATTAAAGGGAAGCGGTCTACGTGCTTTGGAGCGGCAGCACGTTAGATTGAAAGGTAGTGCTAAACTATTATCCAGCCTATCCCACCATAATGTATTGGAACGTGGTTTCGCCCTTGTGCGCAATGCAAATGGTGACTTGATAAGGCAAGTACAATCTTTGGAGGAAGGGGAACATGGTTCTCTTGAACTAAAAGACGGTATACGGAATATAATATTTTCTAAACAATCGAGTGATCGACCTTTATCGCCTTCAAATACTAAAAAGCGGGCGGGTAAAAAAGCAAATGAGGCTCCGGCCCTTAAGCCATCAGCTAAAGCGACAAAATCATCATCCATAACCCAAACGGGGAAACAAAAAAGCCTTTTTGACTAGTTTCAAGTCAGGCTTTGAAATTATGTTTACGCGGGTTAGAGAATTTAAATGATGGATGCAATCATTAACTTTATCATGGACGCGGTGGGACAACGCCCCGTCGAGATTGTGGCCGTGCTGCTGGGCTTGATCAATATCAGCCTATTGATTAGACGTTCAATCTGGAATTTTCCGGTGGGTATGGTCATGGTGACCTTATATGGATATATTTTTTTGCAGGAAAAATTATATAGCGGGGCTATCTTACAAATATTTTTCTTTACCATGCAGATATATGGATGGCTTTATTGGGCAAAGGGCTTAAGAGCCAATGAGGCCAATGGCGATATCGAGGGTACAGACGGCCAACAAAATAACCATCAAATTAGTCGTGAAATTAACAATAGAAACAAACAACCATCTCAGAACAAACCGGCTTTGGAAAAAATAAGGGTCGCCAGATTATCCCCGGATGAATATATTTATTATCTAGCCTTTGCTGTCTTGGGTGTTCTGGGTGTGGGCGGTGCAATGATGCGATGGACGGATGCGTCGCTTCCGTTCCCTGATGCAATGATCGCTGTTTTCAGTGTAATAGCGCAATTTATGTTAGCGCGGCGTTTGTTGGAAAATTGGTTGGTGTGGATTTTTGTCGATATGATTGCGATCGGTGTTTATCTGTATCAAGAGCTTTATCCAACAGCTTTTTTGTATGGTGTTTTTTTGGTGATGGCGATCATCGGTTATCGGCGCTGGTGCCTGCATGAAGAAACCGGTTGATAAAAGGATCAATCAGTTCGGCTTCCATCCCGAATTCTCGTGGACCTATTACATCGGCACTCTTTGTATCTCCAGTGAATAAGATATTGCTCGCGGATAGAGCCAGTTTATCGCAAACCAGTTTGTAAATTTCAGGTTCAGGTTTTATATAACCGGTTTGATACGATAAAATAAGAGCATCGGGGTTTTGCGGTAATGCAGCTATAAGGGGTGCCCCGTAAGGGTGCGCAAGATTGGAGCAGATGGCGATTTTATATCCCTGTTCTTTCAGGTAGAACCATAAATCGTTTATATGGGGACGAAGGCGTATTGAAGCCAATTCGATGGCCAACTCTTGTTCAAATGTTTGCTTGGCTTGCATCTTGGTTTGCGTCTTGGCTTGCGTCTGTGCGGGTGAGGGGTTTTGTGTTGCTAAATCCCACATAGATATGGGCTCGCGCATTATACGGTTTTTTATATCTACAACTTGTTCCGGCGTTAGAATATCGGGTAAATGACGGAATGGCCGGCGTTTTTGGGTGATTTCGACCAAAGTGCCAAACGCGTCGAAACAGATGGCTTTAATGTTTGGATTGATAAGCATAATTTTCATTTCCATACAGGGTGATCTTTAATAGGCATCACCATGGAATAGTGGCCCTTTGACGTTATGGGTCAAAGGGCCGCCATCAATATTAAATTGCGTATATCAAGGTATTTAATATCCACCAAAGCTTCCCATGGGTCCAGGGAAGACAACAGGGCTTTCATGACCGTCTTCTGCAACCGAGGCGACCCCGAAATAATAATTATCAATCACGATATTCTTGAGGGTGAACTCGGTGACGTCGCCGACATAACGGCTATACCGCCATTGGTTTTCGTCGGTTAGGCGCCAGTAAATCTTATAGCCTTTTAGGTTTTTAGCGGCTTTGCCTTTTGGGCGCTCCCATTTCAACGTTGTTGATGGCCGCACAGCCCCTTCGATTGTTACATTTGCAGGGAAGGGCGGGGCATAAGCCGCGGAAGCGAGGGTTACAATATTAAGGGCTGTCAATTTTGCATTAAAAGCAAAATCAACGCCTTCAATAATATCGCCATATGGTCTGCCGTCTTCTGTCCTTATGTCTTGGTGCTGACGGTCATAATGTTCGTGGGCTTCCATGATCCGAACACCGGGGAAACCAGCTTCATTAAAGGGGCGGTGGTGACCGCCGCGACCAAAGCGATCTAGGCGGTAAATCATCATTACATCCAAGTTAGGGATATATTGATCCGCTAACCGATCAATATAACGGGCAAGATTGCGTGAAGGACTATCGACCTCGCCGCCAGAAAAGCGCCTGATGCGGGCTTCTTGCGGTGTTTCGACAAATCGGGTCCCTTCCGAAAAAACACGGGCCACCGAATTATTGATGACGCCATCAATACCGGCAATGTTGCCGATCATATCGTTGTTCACAACGCCTTTAATGTTCCAGCCTTCTTTTTTGGCATATTCAGCAAGAATTTTACCGCCAAATAACCCTTGTTCCTCACCAGAAAGACCAGCGTAAACGATTGTTCCGGGAAATTTATATTTGGTGAGGACGCGGGCGGCTTCTAATGTGCCGGCAAGTCCGGAGGCATTGTCGTTTGCGCCGGGGCTGGCAGAAGTGAAATCTAACGGATCTGAAACGCGGCTGTCTATGTCACCGGTCATCATGATAATCCGGTTAGGATCTAGTGATCCCCGTTGAATGGCCACCACATTGACCACCTCGGTCCGGTTAGGAATGCGGGGTTCCCCTTCGACAAAGTCACCTACATAAATCACTTCAAGGCAGCCGCCACATTCTTTAGAGATTGCCTCGAACTCAGCCTTGATCCAACGTCGTGCTGCGCCGATGCCTTGAGTTTGTGATTTTGTATCAGATAAAGTATGGCGGGTACCAAAACTGACTAAGGTTTTGACATCTTGTTCAAGGCGATCTGGTGAAACGGCTTCGACTTGATCATGGAGGCGGCTATCGTCTTGTATCATTGCCATTGTCGGGCCAGCTGATAGGGCTAATCCTGCTAATAGGGTTATGCATGCGGTTTGCAAGGGTCTTATCATTGATCTCTCCTTGGGGTCAGTTGCCAGAATAATTCGGCTAATTAGGGAACTAAGGATAATCTGGTCTCTTAATTAGGGTTGGTTCAAGTTGATTCTGCATTAAAATCCATGGCGGATAATCAAGTAAATTTACGATTGTGCAACACTTATTAACGCTTTGTTATAATGCGATGCGATCATGCAACAGCTACCTTATTAAAAGCACTGTTTATCCCGTTTTTCCCCAATTAAGACTATATCTTCTTTAGTAAACCCGCTAACAAAAAGACTAAATCGATGATTCTAGTTGGAATTTCTTTTCAAATCTAATTTGGGCCACAATCCCTACTATACTAAATAATGATCACGTAAAGCACCCTAGGAGGGCACTATGAAGAAAAAATCATTACTTTTTGCAACAGCAGCAATGTTGACGACGTCAATGGCGACGACAATTGCAGCTCACGCTGAAGATAAAACCCAAGGCCTATATGGATCTATTGGTG
>CALLPQ010000078.1 GCA_938015425.1 uncultured Parvularculaceae bacterium
GGTAATAAATTATTCAAGGGAAGCACAAAATCTCTGGATGCGCATGCATGCTTCGTTCAAGTCTGCATCACTGGCAGCATATGAAATCCTGAAATGGGGGGAGAGACCAAAAGCTTTACCAAAAACGGTGGCAATTTTTTCTTGTGCTAACAGCTGGGTTGCAAAAATTTCATCATTTTCAATTAGAATTCCGGTTTTTGTGCTTTTGCCAATAACACCAGCACATGAAGGGTAAACATAAAAAGCGCCTTGTGGTGTGGCGCATTCAATTCCGTCTATTGCGTTCAACATAGAAATCACCATGTTGCGGCGGCGCTTAAAAACTTTGTTGCGTTCGTGGATGAAAGATTGATCACCATTAAGGGCTGCTGTGACAGCCGATTGGCTGATCGAGCATGGATTTGAGGTAGATTGAGACATGATTTTAGCCATGGCTTTAATCAATTTAGGTGGCCCTGCACCATACCCGATGCGCCAACCGGTCATGGCAAATGCTTTTGATACACCGTTCACCGTCAAAGTGCGGCCCAATAATTCGGGTTCTATTTGGGCGGGGGTTGTGAAAGTACATCCATCATAGACAATACGTTCATAAATATCATCGCTTAAAACCATAACTTGGGGATGGGTTAGAAGAACATCGGTAAGGGCCTTGATGTTCTCCGGTTTGTAAACGGCCCCTGTGGGGTTAGCGGGCGAATTGAAAATAAACCACCGTGTACGGTCAGTGATTGCTTCTTCTAAGGTTTTTGGTGAGAGGATAAATCCTTCTTTTGCTTTGGTCTCGACAATTACGGGGGTACCACCAGCAAGACGCACCATATCAGGATAGGAAACCCAATAGGGGGCTTTGATAATCACTTCATCACCGGGGTTTAATGTGGCTATCAACGCATTAAAAATAATGGCTTTGCCACCAGTTGCAACGCTGATTTGATCATTTGTATAATGAAGATTATTATCCCGTTTGAATTTCTTTATAATGGCTTCTTTTAAATCCGGCGTGCCGTCAACATTGGTATATTTTGTTTGCCCATTATGGATTGCTTCAATGGCTGCTCTTTTAACAAAATCTGGCGTGTCAAAATCAGGCTCACCAGCGCTAAGGCTAATCACATCAACGCCTTGACGTTTTAAGGCCGCCGCTTTTTGTGTGATGGCCATGGCCGCCGAGGGCGCGATGTTTTTTAAATCTTTTGAAAGAATGATATTGGTCATTATAGGGTCAATCTAAAGTGTCAATTTAAAGGGTTAGTGAGGCGGTGAACGAGCAGAATCTGTGAATTATTTTTTTTATGATTAACAAGATGCATAAAGATTGCGTTATATGAAAGGATAAAAGGTTGATATAAATTCTAAGTACTTGATTATAGAGTGTAATTTCTGCTTTTGACAAAAATTTCTTTTATGTCTTTAATTGTATAGATTAACGATGCCGTTTCCCATCGCCACAAAATTATGTTTCAATGAGTATCACTTAAATTATGAATCTCTTTGAGAACCTTATCGAGAAGACCAGATAAGACATACTAGCGAGATAAATCACACGAGATAAATCATACGAGATAAGATATAAAAGACAGATGGCCAATCATCGGGGCGCAACAAACCCATGCTTACCACGTTTTGCCTCTGATCGGGCCCTTAGTTATCGGGCTTTTAGTTTTATGATAAAACCCTATCGATTATTGCAATCGCTATTAGGGATATTAAGTGAGTTGTAACCGCGTAAACCTTGACGCCACTATTATTAGATTGATGATTAGCTTTTATACGCCACCCAACCGGAGGGTCTATGTTGCCAGAACTGCAAAGGGCAGTATCGAATATAACCGTGCGTAAACCCATAGAGGAGCGATTAACGCCGCTTGCTAAATCCAATATGACATTGGAGTTGGCTATGATGATTTTTCGCGGTGCCCCTGTTGCTGCGACCAGCACTATATTTGTGGCGCTCGCAACTATTATGGTGGGGTGGGGGTTGGTTGATCATGGTGTTTTATGGGGGTGGGGCAGTGCGGTAATATTATTATCATTGGCGCGGTTAATTCATTGGCAAATTACGAGGCGTAAACGTTTAACATTATCTGTAATGGGACGGTTTAAAAACCATACTGTTTTCTTGATGATGTTAAACGGAGCCTTGTGGGGGATGTTGGCTCCTATTTTTGCAATTTATGGCCAGATTGGAAATGTCTTTTTGCCCTTTGTCCTTGCGGGCATGACGGCCGCAACGATCGTCTGGGCTGGCGCATGTTGGCGTTGTGTAATGGCTTTTAACATACCGGCCCTGTTACCAATGGCGATTGCGTTTTTCTTTTGGGGAGGTGAAGGGGGCCACTTAATCAGTGTGGTTATTATCATCTATGCGTTGATGACCTCTATTGGGGCTTGGCAATCAGGGCGCACGATTAAGCGGGCGGTTTTACTGCGTAAGCGTAATGCCTTTTTATCACAGGCATTGGAGACGAAAGAGGAAAAGATAAGCGAGGCCGGTAAAAGGTTTCAGGCGATGATTGAAAGCTCAAGGGAGTTA
>CALLPQ010000079.1 GCA_938015425.1 uncultured Parvularculaceae bacterium
GGTGCTATACAGGGGCCAGCGTAATTTGCAAGTTGAAATTAAACAAACCAATCCCTGCATATATTTAAGAGCCAGCCTTTAACAGATCGATCTCTTTTTGTAGCGCCCTGATACGCGTTGCATCGGACGGGTGTGTAGAGAGAAATTCAGCCGGGGCTTGTCCCTCTTTCGCTTGAGACATATTTGTCCAGAAGCGCACAGCTTCATCAGGGTTATAACCAGCGCGGGCCATATAGCGAAGGCCAACCCGATCAGCTTCTGATTCGTGTGATCTGGAAAATGGCAACACATTACCAACCTGCGCACCTAAGCCCAAAGCTTGCATCCATAAGCCAGCGCTTGCCACATTACCCACAGAAAGGGCCGATTGTGCTGCGGACAAACCAAATTGGGTTTGCGCGGCGCGCCCTGCCCGTTTCGCAGAATGTTGGAAATTCACATGGGCAACTTCATGCCCCATAACGGCGGCGATTTGATCATCATTTTCCATCAAATCCATTATACCAGTATAGAAGCCAATTTTCCCGCCCGGTAAAGCGAACGCATTTAATTGCTTTGAATCAAATACCACCACTTCCCATTCGTCAGGATTTCCGCCCGCGGCCGCGATGATGCGGGGTGCCACCCGATTCATACGATCAAGATATTTGGCGTCAGACGAGGTTTTTTCTTGTTGCTTGATCCCATCCCAAGCCGATAAAGACGCCGCTTGTACCTGTGCCGCAGGCGGCGCAAATGCGGAGTCCAACGAGGCGCAAGCCCCTATTCCAATGATACCAGCAGCACAAGCCGCAATGAATAAGTGATTTTTCCGAATGCGACTCTTCGCGTCTACACTGCTTTCCTTAACTAGACTGCCATCCGTCGGCTCACTGTTTTTTCCAGAAACACCATATTTTGTCAGCATTTTTCTAAAAACCATCAAAACTACCTTCCTCATAATCTTCGCCAACCCCACTCGGCATAAAATACTATAGTACACCAAAAATCTCAAATGGAGAATATTTTAAGCAGTCAGCCAACCCCAATCACCACGAAGGCCCATAATTTCACCAACCCAAACCCGATAGCGTCATCAGGGCCTAGACTTGTGGGGGGGAGCCACTTATGACCACAACTGCTAAATCATGATACATAGGGCATAAATCTAGGGCATAAATCACTGTAAAATCGCAAAACCCGTTTTATTCGGGATATAGCCCCTTAGGGCACTGGCTTTACAGGCGCAGTCGGGTATTATTTCCGCCGCCACAAAATTGCGTATGCAAAGCCATACACCGCATAACCAAGATCGCAGATTAGAGACAGATATGAGTCACAAAACTATCATTTTCATTCTCTCGGCTCCGGAAGGCGGCGGCAAAGAGTTAGGCGCAGGCCTCAAAAAATATCTGCAAGAATCAATGAGAGAGTCTGCTGGAGAATATCAAAACATTAAATCTAAAAATAACACGCAAGATTTTAATGATGATGGATTAACAGACATTCATACCCACAATGATGCTCAATCAAACTCTGTTCACTCAAGCCCCACCAATCGTGTGATATTCCCCCCCTCTGCGTCATCCGAGAGGTCAGCAGACCTAACCAATTTCATCAATGACCTTACGGATCATTTAGGACTGGACGCACGTAAGCCCGCCCACATAGATGAAGCCTACCAAACCGGGCCCAAGATGCGGGCCCAACGATTGCTGGCTCGCAAAATTTTGTTCAATTATCCTTCAACATCCTTTCCCATGGTTTGTTACCATGAGGCCAATCCGCTGCTGGTGCCGTTCTGGAAAGCCACTTTAAAAGATACTGACTTTAACGCCAAATTTATTTTGTTAAATTCCAATCCACGTCAAGTGGTAGATAAATTAGTCACTACACTGCACAAAACAAACATTAGCGACCGCACCCAAACAAACCAAGAAAACCCTAAAGAGAACGCTGAAGAGGATGCCAAACAAACAATCTTATGGGCGCAATCAATTTTGCACTCCCTACAATTCACCGGCAAACATAGCCTCCTTGTTAGTTATCCAAAATTTTTGTCTGATCCCCATGATATACTCACAAAAATAATTCCGCATTTATCCCTTGATGATAATATCGCCCCCAAAAGGGTGTCAAAAACAAACCCCTCCTTGAATGCTTCATTAAACGGAATACTCTCCCCCGTGATGAGTGACCTTGCGTACACTGATAGTGATGTGATGCAAGATGAAACATTTCCCGACTTTATAAAGTCTCTTTATAAAACCCTTAACGAGCGTAATTTTGATAATCCTGATGATAAAAAACTAAAATCTGCGCTGGGAGATGTTTTAGCGCCCTATGAAGAATTTGCCTTTTTGCTAAAAAATATTGTTGATATAGAGACGAATAATAAAACCTTAAACCAGAAAATAGATAGCAACATTAATAAGCTTAAAAGCGATGAAGGCAAAACCAATCGCTTGGAACAAAAAGCAGATAATCTTGAAAACGAAAAGAAATCCCTCGAATTAGAGAAGACCCGTTTAAGCAAGACCATAGAAACCCTGACCCATGATCTGCAGCAATTGAAGCAGAGCAATAATGAGGAAATGGGCAGCTTAAGTGAAAAAAATCAAGACCTTCAAGCTATCATCAAAGATAATGAAACAAGCATCGGCAATTTACAAAAATTATTAGAAGAAAATCGCACGCATTTTGAAAAACAAAATCAAACTCTCACTTTGGAAAATATCCGCCTAGGCGAAGAAGTCAAAGCCAAACAAGATCAAATTGCCCAAAGCAAAAAAGACAATAGTCATGACCGCCAACGCTTCAACATAGAACGCGCCGCATTATTGAAGGATTTCGAAAAACGCGAAGCAGAACAAAAAACCTTAATGATGACATTGGTCGATAAACTCGCCGAATTAAAAAACACGCCTGACGAACTAGAATTTGACACGACTCATTTATTTAAAAGTAATAATTTAGATGATGAGGGATTGAACAAAAAAGAAGATAAAAACCTAAATAGCGACAATCTCGCTTTAAACGAATTTTTCGATAATACCAATACAGACCAATTTTCAATTGCCCAACAAGTCACCGCCGCTCAATCTGCGCAACTTGAAGCCATCGAACAACAACGATTAGCTTTGGAGGCAGAAAATAACCGGCTTCAAGAGCATTCGAAAATTTTAGAGCAGCAACTTCTTGATAAAGAAAGTTCATTAGCCCATTACGTTCTAGAACATGATAGCAAAGAAGAAGAAATCAAAGCGCTTAAATCCAGCACCTCATGGAAAGTCAGCGCGCCGATCCGCGGTGCTAAAAACATCGTCAAACAGCCAAAGACAACTGTTAAATCCGGTTTAAAAAGTAGTGTGCGCGTCGCTTCACGGGTAACCAGCCTTCCTTCCAGAGGTAAGAACTGGCTTAAAGGTGGATTATATACAAGCTTACCTTTTATCTTTTCCAGAACCGCTTCCTACCAAAGCTGGAAATCGGCAAAAGCCAAGTCGACCCCCAAAAAAAACTATAAAATAGTCCCTCAAATCGATGCATCAAACGAAGGTAACAATAAAACGCAACCCGACCGTGAACCAACTCAGGAAGTTGATCCGTTATCATTAGGGCTTGATGGATATATTCCCCTTACGGAAGACCATTCTCTTCACACCAAAAAGAAAAAAGCCAAAGCCATTGCATTCTATTTACCACAATATCATGAAATTCCGGAAAATGATGAATGGTGGGGCAAGGGTTTTACGGAATGGACAAATGTCAAAAAAGCGACTCCACAATTTGAAGGACATTACCAACCCCACAAACCGGGGGAACTAGGGTATTATCATCTGCTTAATGATGAAAATATCCTTCACCGTCAAACACAACTCGCTAAAGCTCATGGCATTCACGGTTTCGCTTTTTACTTTTATTGGTTTGCAGGCAAACGATTGCTAGAAGCACCTTTACAACGATATTTGCAAGATAAAACGATCGATTTTCCCTTCTGTTTATGTTGGGCTAATGAAAACTGGTCACGCCGCTGGAACGGGGAAGAAAATGATATTTTAATGGCCCAACGCCATTCACCGGAAGATGATTTCAATTTCATTTCCTACCTTGCCCAATACTTAAAAGACCCGCGCTATATTAAAATTGATGGCAAACCGGTCATCATTGTCTACCGGCCCAGCACATTACCTTCCGCGAAAGAAACAGCAAACAGATGGCGCACTTGGTGCCGAGAGAATGGCATTGGCGAAATATATCTTGCCTACACCCAAAGCTTTGACAAAATCTCTCCCACCCTCATTAACTTTGACGCCGCCATAGAATTTCCGCCCAATAATCACGGTCTGATTGGCACGCCTGATTTATTAAAAACAACAAATAAAGATTTTGTTGGCAAATTATTTGATTGGCAAGACCTCGTCAAACGCAGTGAAAACTATCCGCAAACACCCTATCCTACATTCCGCGGTGTCACCCCCTCATGGGATAACACAGCCCGACGCAATAATGCAGGGACAGTTTTGTTAAATAGTCACCCTTCTGACTATTACCAATGGCTAAAAAATGCGGTCACTGACACGCGCAGAAGATTTAATAACCCAGATGAACAACTGGTTTTCATCAATGCCTGGAATGAATGGGCCGAAGGCGCACATTTGGAACCAGATGAAAAACACGGTTACGCATGGCTAGAGGCCAGTAAACGGGCACTGATTGAAGACCCAAAAAACGATGACCATCAGCAAACATCGCCCAATGCGCCGCTTCTGACAGACCAGCCCGGAACCACAGAAAAAAAAATTCTAATCGTCACCCATGATCTCTATCGTCATGGCGCACAATTTTTGTCCCTTAATTTTGCCCGGGTTCTCAAAGAAAATTACGGATATTCGGTGCATATTATCGCTTGCAAAGACGGTCCCCTTAAGAACCATTTTAAACAATATGGTGACCTTACCATTATCGAGGAGAGCGAAAGCGAAGAAAGTCGAAACTATAAATTATCATTAATTAAAGATAAGGGCTATGCCAACGCATTTGTTAATTCATCGGCATCAGGATGGATATCGCCGCTTCTTAATAACCACGGCATTAAATTCATCGGGCTAGTCCATGAAATGCAATCGATCATTAAAACCATGAATTTAGAAAATAATCTAAAGGCTTTTAATGATCATGCGGAGCGGGTCATTTTTCCGGCATCTATCGTTAAAGAACAAGCGACGCAATTTATTGATCGACTAGATTGGAAATCATCTAGAATTCTCTCTCAAGGAATTTACAAACAAGAGGGATATAGTAATAAGGCGGAACAAGAAACAGCAAGGAAAACGATCCTTAAAACCCATAATATTCCTGATACTGCCTTTATCGTGCTGGGTGTAGGTTTCGCGGATCATCGCAAAGGTATTGATAGTTTTTTAGATATGGCCGTCAATGCCATTAATGAAAATAAGGATTGCCATTTCATCTGGGTGGGTGACATCGCCCAAGACATGCAAGCCCAAGTGGATAGCATTATAACAAAAGCGGGCAAAGCCAAAGAGAACATTCATTTAACCGGCTTTCAAAGTCAAACCCGATCCTATTATCTAGCTAGCGATTTGTTCGCTCTTACCTCGCGCGAAGACCCCTTCCCCTCAACTGCCCTTGAAAGCCTTAACGCGGCTACCCCTGTGATTATGTTTAAAGGAACAGGCGGCATTGAGGATTTATCGACCAACGACTTTGTCACCGCCATCGATAATCACAATCAAAACAATAATGGTAATAGTAATCCAGCTCCCTTCATTGCTGCACTCCGCCCCTACCTTGATGACCGCGCGCTTTCTAACCAACAGGGTATGACGGCGCTTGCTTACATCCGGGAAAATTTCGGGTTTGTTAGTTATGTGGGTGATTTGCTCGAAGAGCTTGACCTCACCGCTCCAAAGGTAAGCGCAATTATTCCAAATTATAATTATGGAAAACATTTAAACACGCGCATTAAGTCGGTTATCAATCAAACCATCCCCCCACGGGAAATTATTTTCCTTGATGATGCGTCTACAGATAATAGTTTAGAGTTGGCCTATGATTTATTAGGCAAAAGCGGGATTAATCATAAAATTATCAAAAACATTGAAAACTCCGGCAATGTATTTATGCAATGGAAAAAAGGTATTGACCTTGCTCGATCACCTATTTCCTGGATCGCCGAAGCTGATGACTGGGCTGACGAAAACTTTATTGAAACGCTCACCCCCTATTTTAAAAGCCCGCAAACCGTCATCGCCTATAGTGAGTCACGACAAATAGATGAAAGTGGGGCCATCATCGCCCCTGATTATCAATATTACGTGCAAGATATATCACCAACAAAATGGCAACAAAACTTCAAGGGTAACGGACCACAAGAAGTCGCAACAGCCCTGAATGTTAAAAATACAATCCCGAACGTTTCAGGCGTTTTATTTAAAACAGAAAATCTCAAAAAGTTTCTCCACAAAAATATCAACTTTAAAGAGAATTTCAGAGCCGCTGGCGATTGGTATATCTACGTCAATTTACTACGTGAAGGCGAATTATGTTTTGACGCCAAGCCTTTAAATTATCATCGACGTCATGAAAATAGTGTCACGATTAGCCAGTTTGAAATTTCTGACCTAAAGGAAATCGCGGACATGCAAGACTATATAATGCGTGAGTTCAATCTTGGGACCGAACACAAGCAGGCCGCACAATCCTATCTTCAACATCTCATCAGCCATTTTAATATGAAAGACGATTATAGCCTTGAAGCATTAAAAGCCGCGACCCAAGGGGATGGCAGCCATTTAACAGTGTAATGCCCC
>CALLPQ010000080.1 GCA_938015425.1 uncultured Parvularculaceae bacterium
CTCAAGCACCCATGCCTCAGCGTTTGGAGCAAACCAAGAAGAAGATAAAAAGGAAGTTATTTACGCACTGGCCGAGCTCGAAGCCTTAACCTTGCGGCAGTTAAGACCAGATGAGAGAGACGAACTCGCTTCAAGTGACGAAACTGAAGAAAATAATGACACTGAAAAAAACAATGAAGCTGAAGAGAATAATAAAGACCAATGGCTAGATAATTCTTGCGGCATCGCTTTATCCACCTTCAGTGTCACACAAGCAACCACAAATATACCCGCAACCATCGATCTTGAAACAGCCATGGACGAATCATGCGCACCCCCATTTGATTTTTCACTAGCCCATGAAGACCATTTTTTGATCATTCAAGATGATGAGGTTTTTGCGGCAGAAGTGGTCGACTGGACCCTTGCCGGAGAGCGCGTTTTATTAATCGAGCAAGACAATCTGGATTATTGGCAAGAGATTGTCGGAACGTTAGATAAAAGCCTGACAATATCGCAATTGTCATCACCGGTAATCGTATTTGAACAAGATGACCCCAATGACCCTGACGTGCGCGCCTATGTGGAAGAGGATAAAAATCTTTCATTCTACACGGACGAAAACGGGGGTGAGCATATTGTGTGGAGCAAAGGGGTTTATTTAAAAGATTTATTCCCGCCTCTAGAAGAAGAAGCTACACAATAAACCTATTGGAAAAGCTTTCTCCTAAGCGCCTAACCGATAAAACGCGACAAGATCACCCATCTGCTGATATTGGTGAGCCATAAACCTCCCGAACTCTAAGAGCGGCATTCTTCGCTTGGCGCAATTGATTAAACCGCCCCGCTTTTACTTTTCTTAACAATTGTAGTTGAATTGACGCGACTGTGTCCATCGTTACCCCTTTAGAAACCAAACTATTATTATCGGCATGGGCTTGCCCTGTTTCAAGATTGTCTAAACACTCCTTTATTGAAGCTTCTAAGTCACTTTGGTCCAGAGGTTTGAAATTAAATCCTGTCAGGCCCTCGCGTTCGGTGACATCAATAAAATCACCCATCATTGGATAGGCGGCCGGGGTTCCGTAAATAGCGGCTTGATGCAACACGCCAGAACTTCCTGTTGTGCTATCGTAATCAAAGATGGCAAGGCGGGCCTGGGTAAAAAATTGCGCAACATCCTCTTCTGCCACATAGCCATGAAAAACAATATTCTTATCAGATTGATGATCGTTCTTAAGGCTCTGCAAGTAGCCAGGGGTTGCAGGATGGTCACTCCCTCCTATAACAAGTTTTATTTTTTGCGATGGTTTCAAATCTTTATTCAGGTTTTGCACCGCATTAATCGTGCGTTCAAGTCTTTTATAGGTACCAAATTTTCCCATAGTAACAATTATTCGTGCACGCTGTTTTAACGCAGGCACGGTTGTTTCACCGGAAGAAAAAGACCCGTGCGGCACCATGAAGGTATTCGCCGCTTTATATTTTTGTTTGAGGATTTCCCAAAAACTATCCAGTGTAACGGTCATAAAGCCAGACATTAACATGGTTTTTGTCACAAAATAGCTAGCAGCGTTTACAAGTTTTTGTCTGATTGGTTTTTTAGCCAAATTGGTTTTACTAAGATCAACCCCCTCAACAAGGTTATGCATAATTACACCTGACGGCATCAATAATTTCTGCGCAGCAGCACAAGTCAATAACCCCAAAGCGGCGGGGATTTCGCTATCCCCAAACGATGCGGTCTGCACATTAAACAACACCCCTTCCGCTTTCGAGGATTTAAGCGCATTCAGAATATGAGCACCGGCAAGCAGATCATTAAACCGCCAAACACGTTTAATATGAATTTTAGAATCAAGCGGTAATTCGGGAGCCTCGCCATTATATTGGTCGGCAATAACGATAATTTTATCAATGTCATCTCTAGCCGCAAAAGCATTAACAAGATGAAATCCATATTCATTTAACGATCCCGTACCGGGAGGAAAAGCGGTGACGATTGCGATAGTTTTCATGGGTATCTCCTAATGGTTATCGTTTGAAGTTTATGGTAAGATTGCAAGATTGGATAATGATTGTGTAGAATTTTGATGCACGCGATATTGAGCGAAGATGGTTGCCGCCGGTCGCGCCGTCCCATCAGCGCGTATTAATCCAAAATGTTTTTGTTGTGCTTGTCGCCATGGCAACGCGCCCACCACTTCACGGCCAACATGATCAAAATCATGCAGTGTCCAAACAAACACACCCTGAGCTTGATCAGATTGTTTTAATTGCATTGCCAAACGTTTTGCTTGTTTGGTCTCCGCTTTATATTTCGAAGAAAAGGGCGTCCAGACTGTTGACCCTAGCTCTGTAATCATCACGGGTTTTCCGTTTATAGTTTTTTTAATTTCGTTCAAACGGTCAACAAAATATTTTGGGTTTTCATATTCGTGATAAGTAACGAAATCGACAATATCTTTAAGGCCCGTCGCTGTTTGAGCCTTCGACCAACCGACAGTCACCGCCACATCAGGAAATTGCATTTGCAGATGGCGTATCATTATTGTTAGCCATGTCTCAACATGGTTTTGGCCCCAAACTTTAAAATCCAAATCAGCTTGATTTTTGATATCAACCCCCAATAGCGCCTTATGCGAGATAAGCGTCGGCAATATCAAATTCATATGATTAATATCGGCTTGTAAATTTTTGAAGTCATAATTTGGTCGTAGATCAAACAATGTCACCAAAACTTTGATGTTATAATCATCACACAGATTTAAGAAGATTGTCAGTTTTGATAAAGCCTCATCACGGCTTTCGTTATTCTCAAAATAATCATGAGTTAAAAATATACGTATCGAATTTGCGTTTAATTTTTTTATTCTTTGTAAATCACGTTCGATTATCTCAAGAGGGAAATTTCGCCAAAAATCACCCCAAGAAGCCGAAGCCGGATAATAATTGACACCCAAATATTTTTGTGAAAATTTTTCTTTAAATTTATTTTTACGGTCGTTAAAAACAGGCATCCTTATAAACATGACTTGGGATAGTTTTTGCATCCATCCCGTTTGGGTTTTGTAAAATCGTAATAAACGAGTTTCATCAGCAAGCCCGTTAAATTTTATGTCTTTACCGTCTGTACCCATTTCAACGGTGACGCGCAAAGCGGTTTCTTTAATATTCACAACCCGCAAATCATTATTGCCATTGATCACCTTGAATGATCGATTTAATCGGATAGCAACGTCACACATCTTTTCCTGCTTAGTACAAATTTTTTCTTGTGCGCTTCGCAACGCTTGCCCTGTCAAAAAGCGTTTATTAGCCGCCGATAAAGACTTTTTATCTGTATCGGTTACAATTTGCAGAATTTTTCTTTTATCTTGCTTTGGCAAAGCAAAGTCGGTTTCTTCCCATAGCGGCTCTGCAATAGGGCTGATAGCATTTAGATGTTCATGTAAAAAATTATTTTTGTGTTCCGGTGAGAATAAACGACCAGAGGCTAATCCCATCATGGCAATAGCACACAATAAGATAACCAAGGTCACGAATAGATATTTAACCCGCCGCCACGTAAGATATGGATGGTTATTCTTGGGCCCATCTAAAATATGTCGATAAAAACTATCATCCAACACAGAGGCATTGCAGGTTTCTTCTGCGACAGTTTTACTTTCAAAACAAGGAGGCTGGTTTTTACTATTCATCGTCTGCCCCCCCTTTTTTGTGCTTCAGCAAACACATTTTAGAGATATCTGACGAGTGGCTCGTAATATTTTTTAAACTTGCACGCACTTTTAAAGAACCAACATATTCAGCAGGACACCTAGCAATATACTCCGCTTGCCCTTTAGACAGTTGAACAAACTCGTTCCTTATGGCTCCCAAATCATCAAGCCACTCAATAGTTACCAAAGAAAGATCTGTCACTACATTACCAAATTCATCAGTAACAGTCCCTATTGAAACCTCTACTGTATTAGAGAACTTAGAAGGGCGAAGTTTCAATGCCAGAATTTCAGGCAGGCCAGCATTGACAACAACAACCCCGTTGGCGGACTTCACCCCGCCCGCGTTCGCTAGAAACATCATAAGTCCTGTGGTTTTTTGCGCAGGGACTTCGAAAGACGCCAAACCCTCGATTGTTGATCCCGTCAAAATATTGGTTTCACCATCAAGCTCAAAGGATAGTTCTACCGGATAATGGTTGAGGCTATGCCCGTCTGAGTGATTAACCTCAACTGTCACATAAATAATCTGTTTTGGCATAACAGATTGAGGACCCGCATATAATGTCACTTTTGGCGGATCTTGCGCAAGATAAGGTGTATCGGGATTAATCATAGCTATAGAATTTACCGTTAAAAATCCGTTTACAAAAACCGTTAAGATTATTCTAGTTATTCGCTTCATAATATTCTTCTTTGCCATGCTGTTAATTAATATTTGCAATGCATATGCCGTAATAATTCCCTCTATTTTCAAGAGAAAACCGTCAAATTTGAAAACCCTGTTTGCAATATGCAAAGGGCTTTTCTGATTTGCAAAAATATTTCAACCAAACGCCTATAAATATGCGGCCTGCCTTTTGCGAGGATATTCCAAAGCAACTGGAAAGAAGAACATGACAATGAACACGCAACACCAACCCGTCACTGCCACATTAGTAGATAAACCGGATCAATTTTTTAAGCATGACAGAACCACAATCATCATACCTTGTTATAATGAAGCAGATAGATTACACCTTGAAACTTTCATTAATTTCGCGCGTCAGCACCCTAAAATCTCATTTGTGTTTGTAGATGACGGCTCAAAAGATTTGACCATCAATCTTTTATGCGGCGCGATGGCCGCAATACCTGATCAAGTTGACGTCCTCATGATGGCGCGCAATGCAGGAAAAGCCGAAGCCGTACGACATGGCCTCAAATATGCGGCAAAACGCGGAGATAAATATATTGCCTTCTTGGATGCAGATCTAGCAACGCCCTTAGATGCGATTAATGATTTTATTTCTGTTGCTGATCGCCTCGACAATATTGACGTGGTTTTTGGGTCACGTGTTGGCGGCCTCGGGCGACGGGTCTACCGCGAAATTCATAGAAAGGTCATCTCTCTTGTTTGTGCCTCTATGGGAAGGCTGGCAACCGGACTGGCCTTAAAGGATACACAGTGCGGCGCAAAACTTTTCAGGAATACACCTCACCTTTTAAACTGTCTTGATACTGCATTTTCTGCCGGATGGTTATTTGATGTTGAATTGTTTTTACGTATTTCAAACCCCGACAAAAAAGAACGGAAAAACTTTTTTGAATATCCGGTCTTAGAATGGACCGAGATACCCGGTTCCAACGTAAGCCTTTCCGATGTTGTTAAGGCTGGCCTTAAAATGATATCTCTTATCGTCAATCAATGGAAGATAAGGGCTCGTTTTGAAAAACGTAAAATTTTACCACCGTCCATTCTTTCTCAACACCTTCGCGCCAATGACACATTGACGGTCAAAAGCATACAATCGATAGAAACTATTATTGCGCATGATAAAGAGTTTATCACCCTGGATTTCACCGATGTAAAATCATTGGGCCCATCGGTATTTTCCACTCTCACACAAACGTGCGAGACATTGCAGAGAAAAGGAAAAACGCTTAAAATTTTATTCCCTGACAATAAAGATATTTTATCTGCTGCCGAGCGTTCGTCACTCACAGCCCTTTTTGATTGTTCCGTACAAAACACTCCAAAAGATCAATTCAGTGATAATTCTCGCTTCTGCTTGGAAGAAGCATAATGACCAACCACACCAACACTGTAATGAAGGCAGAAAAATCAAAATCGTTGGTAGGTTCGGCCGCCATTTTGTTCATTTCGGCAAATATAGCCAATGGCGCTAATCTTTTATTCAATATGCTCTTTGCGCGGTTTATGGAGCCCGCCGCCTTTGCGGATTTGACATTACTTTTAACTTTGAAGTTAGGGCTATTGTCTTTTCTAGGCGCAATTCAATTTGCTTTTTCGGAATTCACTGCCACTCATAAAAATGCAACAGAAGCTAAAGTAAAAGCCAATGCTTTATCGTGGCAGAGCCTAAAAATATCCTTGCCTGCTATGTTTCTCGTCTTCGCTTTTTATAATTCTATTGCCAGCATTCTAAATTTTTCTTCACCTCAGGCTTTATGCATCCTCGCGGCAGCTATACCTTTTTTCTTGCCCCTAATAATCTATAGGGGGCTTATCCAAGGTCTCATTGATCTCCCTAAAATTACTCTATCTATTCAGATAGAGTGGATTATTAGACTAATAGGTAGTCTTCTTTTATGGAAAATGGGTTTCGGTTTTGCGGGTATTGCAATTGCGCTCACTCTTTCCATTATCGCTGGCTTAGTATTCTCAATCGATAAAAATGATTTACCTGGGTATCCCTTCTCTACAAAACCGGATATGCGCGCTGATATTAAAACTTTAGGCATCACTGCCTTCCCTTATCTCATCATTCAAATTGCTCAAATATTAGCATTAGACAGTGATATTCTCATCGCCAAATCAATCTTTTCTGCCGAAACGGCTGGATTGGTTGCCGGCCTATTACTCATTCAAAGAGTTTTCTTCTTTGCATTTTTATCATGCTCAACACTCTTACAGCCTTTTATTGTCAGACAGAATAATGGACAAAAAGGCGTACTAAAAGACGGACAAAAAACCAAAAAAGAACTCTTACTATTAATCATGATCATCACCATGATAACAGCTTTAGCCCTCATGATTATTGTTCCTAACGGCGAACTCATCGTCAGCTTCATGTTAGGGGCACAGTACAAGGATTTATCTTCAATCATCTGGGTAAGTGCACTTACAGGGGCGGTTTTTATGGTGAGTCACCTTTGCGCAATCTACCAAATAGCCAGTGGGAAAACGATCGCCGCCAAGATTGTCTTATTATTTTCTCTCGCACAGATCTTGTTCCTTCTTTGTGGAAATCAACTTTTCCCAGACATAGGTTTATACTCATACTTCTTCATTAAATTAAGTATTCAATCAGCATGCGCTGTATTTTTATTAGGAATAACAATATTTCCTAAAAGTAAAAAGGCATTATCATGAGCACCAGATCATGGACATATCTTGCAATTTTATTGGGGTTAGTATTTCACGGAGCCCTTTTGCCCTTCACTTACGGGCAAACCTATGACGCCTATATCCACATGTTTTTTGGAAACCATTATATGGAATCATGGTTCGATCCGTGGGAAACACGATGGTATACCGGCTTTACAGTAACTGCATATCCACCGGGAAGCCATCAGGCTCTTGGCCTGCTTATGGGTTTTATGGATATGCGGGTTGCGTTTGTTCTTATCCAATTATTCGCGATTGGATTGCTCATCATTGGTATATTTCGCTTCAGCCGGTTGTGGGTGAGTGATAGAGCGGCTTCTTACGCGGCGATGCTGGGGGGATTCTCAACAAGCATCGCCGAAACCCTGCACATATTTGGTCAATTGCCAACCCTGTTATCTATCGCACTATTTCTAAACGCAATACCGCATATTGCGGGGTGGATCGAAAACGGTAAAAGGTCTGATTTTGTTTTGGGTCTAATTTTAACAGCGGCAACAACATCTGTTCATCATGTAACACCATTGTTTGGCACAATTTTTTTCGTTGCTCCCATCGGGCTTTCCGCTTGGTTTGCGAATTTACGAAAGCGAAAAAATACAAAACCTTCAAGCCTAGTAGAAAAAGTCAAGTGGGCTTCACCTCCACTCATAAGGGGAATACTGATCGGTTTAGGCATGCTTTTATTGATCATCACCATCGTCTTCCCTTATTGGCATTGGTCCATTACTGATCCGATTACCCAAGTCAGCATTCCACATGGTAGCCGCGAGAACATGATCGCCAAACCAAATTTGGGGCTGATCTTTTTTATCATTCCTTGGGGTTTGTTAATTTTTATAATCCCCTATGTAATATTTAAATCTATAAAAACAACTTTATGGCCCCTTGGGGTTTCTGTTTTGATTGCCTTGTTTTTAGGAACCGGCGGCACCACCCCCCTTCCCCGGCTATTATTAGGGCCTGCTTATGAAATCTTAACCCTGGACCGTTTCACATTTTGGGCAACAATTCTGATTTTACCATTTGCAGGGTTGGCCGTACAAAGTTTATGGGATGGACGCGGACGTACATTAATGACCAGCGCATTTGGTCACTTCCTCACTCGTTTAGGCTTTGTACTGACATTACTAATTTATATTAGTTTTGCAATTTTAACCGCATTATTGCCCATGTTCCGGCCCACTCAACCCGATTTTATCGACCCTATCCCGATTGTAACATTTATGGATGAAGACCATCATTCTGATTGGCGCTATCTCACACTAGGGTTTGGCGACCAGTTCGCCTACCATAGCGCGTTGATCAACGCGGAGTCCGTAGATGGAAATTATCATTCTGCACGCCGTCTGCCCAGCTTAATGAATTATTCAGTCGAACGCCTTGAAAATTCTAAATATATGGGCGTACCCGGATTAGCATCCTTAAACCAGTTTTTAACAAATGCAGAAAAATTCCATCTCAAATATATTTTTTCAAATGACGAGTTTTATGATCCTGTATTACATTATACAGGGTGGAATCCGGTTACACGCCTTAATAATGGCGTTAGGGTTTGGGAAAAGCCCGATGTCACACCGTTACCCGAAGTGCGGCCACGCCGTTACTTACCCGATTATCAAAAAATTATGTGGGGCACCTTGCCCATCGCCTCCCTAACATTGGGGGTGATTACATTAATGTGGTTGGCCGCAAGGCAAAGGTTGATCTCAGCACCTTCAACACCATTTTTAAATGTCAAAAAAACAATATCATGGTCAGCCTCACCGCGCCTGATATTAATAGTGAGAGTTATACCATTAATTGGTCTTAGCTTATGCGTATTTTTAGCGATCACATTTTTTATTGAACGTAACAACCCCTTACCGCCCCAAACCATAGTCGAGCAATATTATCAACATCTCGATTTTAGAGAAACAAGCCATGCTTTTGCTCTCCTCTTGGAAGATTCACAACTAGATTATGGGATGTTTCTCCGTATACAAAAAACCACAGGCGGGCTTGTCCCTTCCTATGGAAAACTAACCGCTATATCATCTAAAGAAATATCTCCGCAAAAAAATAATATTAGATATATTATATCCGAGCTACAATATTTAACATCTGTCGGGTATAAAACAGTCATCGTTAGACACAAACTTATAAAAAATGATGCCGGGCACTGGCGTATAGTGTACCAAGCGCCAAAAAAACAATATCGACCAAATATTATATCTATCAAGAACACTACACGGTTTCGAGACTTAACAATACAGGCATTAGAAAAACCATCTGATCCCGTTCAAAAACTGTCACGCCCCCAAATTGAAGTCATGTCAGCAGAAACCATAGAAAAAGAAGGGCGCCTTTATGTAATCGGGCGCGTGAAAAATATCTCCGAGTTTCCCACATGCGCAAAAATTCTTGCCTTGGCCGACAACCAAAATGCACAAAATTCATTTCAACAACATGCTGGACGCATGGGGGCGCATCGGCTTTTACCGGGAGAAAACGCCGCCTTTAGAATAGATGTTGAAGGATATATGAAAATACAAGATAACCCTATAAACGCCCCTTACGATCCAGAGCAATTTAGCTTGCCAGAATTTACAAAAATACCAACTAACATAAAACTTGAGCTTTCTACGACCGTATGCTCTCCCGAATATTATAAAGCTCTCACCTTTTCAAAGATCAAAATCACAGAGAATATAAAAGAAAGCTTTCAAGAAAAATTTATAAATTTTACTATCTCTAACACAGGTACCGAAATTGTCAGTACAACGCAAATAAAATTATCATACATCAATCCTGAAGGTCGCCTTAAATGGGTTGAACCTTTTTATTTACAAAACAATCTCACACCGGGGGAAACACGCACCATTAGAATTCCCATAAAACAGGAAAACACGACAAGTTTAGGCGGTATCGAAAACATTCAATTAAATGGAGATGTTATCATCCCTAACACCGTATCTGTTTGGCCAAGTGGTATTAATTTGAACAACCAAACCGGCAAGATATTGCTTGATTATGACGCAATGATTTACCGCCCCTTGGACTAGATTTTTCCAATATCACAATAGTTCCTTTTGCATTATGCAAGAAGCAATATGCAAATTGCAAAAAACAATCGAAATTAAGGAAAAATAAACCATCTAAATCATTGTTTTTATTACGTTCATCTCTGGCCCATGCATTGCAATGATTACTTCGAATAATGGAGTTATCACATGCCTAATCAGTCCATACATAAAACCTTAAAACTTCCCCTCTTGATGAGTCTACTTATCGGGGCTACCTCCCTCAATGGTTGCGTTACAAAACCTAAAAAATATGACGCACACACCATGGCCGGCTTTACAGACGAAGTTTTGCGCCCAGACGCAATAAGTCTTGCACTAAAAAAGCCTTTAAGCCTAGAGCAAGTTCGCCAACGCACCCTCGCCTTTAATTCTGAATATGCCCGCTCTCAAGCACAATTAATGACAACTTTACGGAATGCCGGTGCACGAGGCAAAAGCATCTTACCCCAAATTCATGCCAACAATTATGCAAAATGGCGCAATAACGCAAACGCTTCAGTCGGCGTCAAAGTCGATGACCTCTCAGATAGCATGCCCACTGATTTTTTTACGGCGCAAGACCAAACGATTGCTATTTCCAGTTTTACAGCAAGTTGGGACTTACTAGAAATCGGATTAAGCGGTTTCAAATCAAACCGTAATATTATCAACGCCTACAAAACCAATGAACAAAACCACTATCTGTGTAACCGGTTGATGGTCGATGTGGAAAATGCTTACTGGCGTGCTGTTGCATTTGAACAGGCGGAAAAAAAATCAGCCTGGTTGAAAAACCGTATTGCTTTTGCCTTAAGCCTTTCCCAACAACGTGCAGACAAAGACCCTGACACAAAACTTCAAGAATTGATGTTTCAACGTGAACTCATCGATATTAATCGATGGTATCAATCGCTTTATCGCTCACTAGTTGCTGCGAAACCAGACCTTGCCCGGCTTATGAATTTACCAGCGGGTTCCGAGTTTACATTGCAAGCCAAAAACCTCCCTGCTGATCTGGGAAACCTTGACAAAAAAACCATTAAGAACCTCATTACAGATGCTTACAAAAACCGTCCCGAGATACGACAATCCTTATATCAATCCGATCTCACACAGCTAAAAAACAAAGAAGACTTATGGCGTCACTTGCCAGCTATGAGGTTTTTTATCGGTGGCAACAATAATTCAAACAGTTTTATTTTAAATCAAAATTTTGTTTCTGCTGGTGCTAATCTCAGCTGGGATTTATTACGCCTTGCCCAAATTGGCAAAACCAAGCGCGGCGGCAAGATTTCTCTTGCCGCAAACAAAAAGGAAACACAAATCCTCGCTAGCGTTGTTATGGCCCAAGTCATGATCGCCCGTGAACAAATGCATAAACTTAACTATGACCTTACACTGGCATGGAAAGCATTATCCGTTCAAGGACAAATTACGAGTGATCTTCAAACAGATGTGAGCGCTGGTAAAAAACCAGAAACCTATCTTGTAAAAGAAGAATTGATGCGCGAGCTTGCTTTTATTCGCGAACAAATGACCCGTGCCGAGCTGCATACCGCCAAAGCCAGATTAAGCCAATCCATCGGCATTATCCCACAATGCCAAGCTCCAACCACTCAATCTGCAATGATTACTTTTCCTCAAATGGCTACCAGCTCAGTAGAGGGAAATTAACATGTTGTTCACCGATCCTGTTTTTATAACCAAATTCTTACCTCTCGTTCTACTTGGTTTTTTTGCCTGCCTTTTCTCGAAAGAACGCTGGCACAGGCACGTATTGTTAATTGGCGCGAGTCTGATTTTTTATAGCTGGTTTAAATGGGAATATCTGGTTTTACTTATCGGTTCGATGCTGACTAACTATAAAATATCAAATCATATTTTAGCGCAACCAAACACCCCAAAATCAAAACGATTTTTGGTCTTCGGTATTATCGCCAATCTTCTACTGCTTGGCGTTTATAAATATCTTGGGTTTCTTACCCTTAACATTAATACCCTCTTTGACATTGGCCTACCTGACCCCGGATTATTACTCCCCCTCGCAATATCATTTTTTACATTTCAACAAATTTCCTATTTATGTGATAGCCATGCCGGAAAAATGCATGCCGCTTCTCATACGCCCTTGGAATATGCTTTATTTGTAACATTTTTTCCGCAATTAATAGCGGGGCCAATCGTTCATCACGCTGAAATGATGCCACAATTTCGCAAAACCATAAGTGTGAACACACGCGCCATAATGTTTTGCGAAGGATTATGTTTATTTACATTAGGCATGTTTAAAAAATTGGTTGTCGCTGATTCAATTGCACCTTATGCAAATCAAGTGTTTGCGCTAACAGATGGGGGCACCGCAATCTCAACATTGACAGCATGGGGAGGCGCTTTAGCTTATACCTTTCAAATCTACTTTGATTTTTCTGGGTATTCGGATATGGCTATCGGCTTGGGCTTGCTATTTGCCATTCGCTTACCTTGGAATTTTAACTCACCTTATAAATCGATGAATATATCAGATTTTTGGCGCCGCTGGCACATGACGTTAAGCCGTTGGCTGCGTGATTATCTCTACATACCTCTTGGTGGCAATCGTCATGGTGTTTTTCGTCAGTATATAAATAATTTTACCACAATGATCCTTGGCGGATTATGGCATGGTGCACACTGGAATTTTATCATCTGGGGTGCCATGCACGGGTTATACCTTGTTATCAATCAATGCGTCCGCACAATCGCCAAAGCTTTCGGCTGCCTTCATGTGATGGAAACATCAAATCCCATTCGTTTTAGTTCGTGGGCCCTCACATTCCTGGCAGCGATCATAGCATGGGTGTTTTTCAGGGCCACAACAACATTTGGTGCCTTATCAATGATACAAAGCATGTTCGGTATTGTAACCGAAACCGCATTGCATAAACCTGCCGATTTTAAAACCATGCTTTGGATTACTATCGCTGCATTTTCGGTATTTCTTCTACCCAACACTAAAGAAATCTCTGAAGTTTTTCAAAAAGATTTAGCCAAACAATCCTCAATACTTCTCTATGGCCTTGGCACGTTTTCAGGACTAGGAGCCGCCGCCGCTTTTCTGGCCTCGCTTAGCACAAGCCAATCTCCGTTTTTATATTTCAATTTCTAGAAAACCCCATAGGACCCATATTCATGCTTAATTCATCATCAATAAAAATTTTAGCCTTTGGTAATTCTACGAGAAAACAGGTGAAGACGCAGCTGGGAAAATTTCTGGCCGGACTTATCATCACTAGCTTCTTTTGTCTCGCCGGATATATTGCCTTGGTTGATCATCTTGTTCAACGTTCCCTCATACCCGCAACCTATAAATGGTTCTTATTAAAAGACGTCCCCGGCCCACGCATTATTTTTGAATCCGGATCAAACTCCCATCACGCGATCAATACAGATCTAGTGAGTAAAGCTATGGGCATGACCGCTATCAATATTGCCGATAATGGTGGCTATGCCCTTGAAGATAAAATTACTCGACTTGAGAAATATACTCATCCGGGGGACGTGGTTATACTCCCCTTAGAATGGGTCTTTTATTATAGAGAAGACCTAACGGATAATTATGTGGAAACACTCTTTACTTTTAATCGTGATTATTATCGCTCCATGCCTTTCATAAAACGTGCAAAACGTGCTCTTACTTTGCCTCCTGAGAAAGTCATTTCCGAATTTTCTAAAAGGTCATCCCGCTTAGAGCACGACAATGAATCACCCGCAAAAGATTTATTTCTATTGGCTTTAACCCGGCCCACAGGCCATCAATCAAAAAAAAATTCATCGGGACGGGGGGCAGGAATAGCCGAGCAAACTTGTGATGATTATGTACTTGGAAAAGAAACACAAAGACAAAATCTTAAAGTAGGGAGCACCATAAAACGAGCCTTACGGCGTCTTCAAAAACTAAAATCTCGTGGCATCAAAATTCATTTTGCATGGCCTGTTCTTGCTGGTGATGGTTGTTTGTCTAGCCCCACCTACGTTAAGGAGTTCGGGAAAGAGATAGAAAGAAACATCAAGAAGGCCGGTTTTGATTTTTTAGGAACTCCCTCACAAAGCCTCTATGATCAAAAATTTCAGGACGACAGCCCCTACCATCTTATTACACAAGGAACCATTATCCATACGCAAAAGATGATCGGTTTTTTAAAAGCGGCTGGATATGGCGGTAAAGGAACTCCGTTAGATATTAAAGCATTTGCTCGCCATCGTTTGCTGGAATTGGAACTTGCCCAAACCGAGGCCGCTCAACTAACCGCCATGCCTGTTGACCAAAACTTGGCCATGGATAACCCTAATATCCGTCAATATGTTGAGTTCACAGCCGGTTGGTGGGCTATTGAACCTTATGGTCGCTGGATGCGTGATAATCGCGCTATGTTCCGCTTAACCTTACCGGATACACTGCCTGAAAATTCAATGATAAAAATAAAAGGCATAACAAAATCAGGTCGCGCAGAACCCATAAAAATATCCTTAAACGGACGATTGATTCTATCTGGA
The DNA here is from genome assembly GCA_938015425.1 of uncultured Parvularculaceae bacterium. Lineage (GTDB taxonomy): Bacteria > Pseudomonadota > Alphaproteobacteria > Caulobacterales > Parvularculaceae > CALLPQ01. The sequence goes on from CALLPQ010000080.1 coordinate 14,670, forward strand.
TATTTTGGTAATACTCCTCTTTTAATACCGACAAACGGTTTACCCCGCGGAAAAACACTATCGATCTTCATAGACTTACCCGAGGCTGGTCTTCCACGAAGCCCATTTGAACTTGGCGAAAACCAAGACACGCGTTCTATGACGTTGCATTTTCAATCAATAATGCTCATTTCTCCAAATATTTCCGAAGATAGCCCATCACACAGCCATTCATTACAGCAAGATCAATCGACAACGGCGTTAAAAAACCCCAATACCCTAACAGCCATTAATAATTGCTCAACGTGCGGTGTCTCCGGTCATGTGAGGCAATCATCCATTACGTATGACCAAGGTTGGTGGGCGCAAGAGGCGTCAGGTCGATGGATGAAAGGCAATGAAGCGGCCTTTACGTTAAAATTTTCCAAACGGGCACAAGATGCAAGACCATTAAGTTATGCACCGCTCAACTATTCTTTGAAATTGGTCGGGGATTTCTTCTTAAATCAACCACAAGCCATAAAAATATTTGTAGACGGAAACCCTGTTAAAACCATCCATTCCCCCACCGATGGAATAATCATATCATCTTTTAACACAAACAACGATAAAGAGAATGTGAAAGTCACCATTCAAATAACAAACCCTACCATCAAAAGTCCCAAGCAGTTAGGTTTATCGCAAGACAGTAGGACGCTTACCTATTTTTTAAAATCTGCCGAGCTAACCTCATCTTGAAACCAAAATACACCGCCTAATAGCGAGGCACAATATCACCCAAAGAGTTCGACCCAGCTTTTGAGAAAAATTCAGGTCAACTTGCAAGTGAAGTCTTGCCAGTAGAAGATATTTTTTCTTCTGTTTGCTGCCAAGCTTCACGTTTTCGATAAATTGTTGAAGGACTAAGTTGCAAAATCCGTGATGCTTTGGGGATACTACCATTACAAGAGGCAATCACCGCCTCAATCAATTGCTGTTCCAAATTTATCATCGGCTGATGGATATCAACAGTAAGCGTCTCTTTCATTGACTGGTTTGGAGTTATATTTGAATTACCGTTTGCTATACCAGAATGATCGCGTTCTTCCTTAGCTTCTAACCCTCCACCTTTACCAAGTACAAGCATAGAAGCCTCTAGCGCGCTTCCATCATAAACCACAACAGCTTTACGAATGACATTTTGAAGCTCACGCACATTGCCGGGCCAATGATAGTCAAGTAAGGTTTGTTGCGCCTCTTCGCTAATCGAGTGAAAACTTTTCCCCTCTTCACGAGCATAGATTTTTAAGAAACCTTCGGCAAGCAAAACCACATCGCGCCCGCGATAAGAAAGCGGCGGCAGCTCAATCGATAATACATCCAAGCGATAAAACAAATCTTCACGAAATCTGTTTTCAGCAACTTCTACCATGGGATTACGATTGGTCGCACATATAATTCGTACATCAACATCTTCCGACCAATCACTTCCCACTCTTTTGACTTGGCCGGTCTGAAGAAAGCGCAAGATTTTGGCTTGTAAAGCGATATCCATCTCGCAAATTTCATCCAGAAAAAGTGTTCCCCCATTGGCCTGACTAGCCGCACCCTTACGCGCTTCTTGCGCCCCTGTAAACGCTCCCTTCACATGGCCAAAAATTTCTGATTCGATGAGATTTTCAGCAATAGCCGCGCAATTCAGTGCAATAAAAGGAGCGTCACGGCGATCACTAACATCATGAATAGCTTTTGCGGTTACCTCTTTGCCCGTTCCAGACTCCCCCGTAATAAATACAGCCGCATTAGAATTAGCGACTTTTTCAATCATCTTATACACCGCAACCATAGGCTGCGATTCTCCGATAAAGCCAGAAATTTGAGGCGCGTTTTTTTCTTTTTCCAGACCTTGAGCCGAGGTTTTTTGACGATTACGTTCGAGAGCATTTTTTACAGTTGTCAAAAGTTTTTCCGTGGGGAAAGGTTTGATCAAGAAATCATATGCTCCCGCGCGCATCGCATCCACCGCTGTATTAACCGAGCCGTTGGCCGTAATAACAATAAAAATAACATCATCACCGGCGCCATCCATCTCGCCTATGATTTCAAGGCCATTCATATCAGGCAGCTGCAAATCAAGCAGGACCGTTTTCACCTGACCTTTACGAAGGTCAACAAGGGCCTCTTTACCGGTTTGACAGACCTTCGAAGAAATGCCGGATTTTTTTAAATGTTGTTGATACATCAACGCCATGGATAATGTATCTTCAATAATTAGCACATCTGGTTGCGTATCGTCGCCGTCCATTTGATCACCTAAGCCGCTTCTTCAAGGTTTTTGAAGATTTCATCTAAATTTGTTAAATAGAATTCAGCTATTTTTATAGCCTGCTTCCCGTGTTTAAGCATTTGATCCATCTTATCATCCGCGCAATACGAATTCGTTAACGCAGCCGCTTGGGACAATTCGGAAAACCCATAAACCCCGGCAAGCCCTTTCAAAGTATGACTAGTTGATTTCGTCACCCCAATATCGTTAGCAGCAATAGCCACGCGCAAGGCCGACGTTAACTCCTGAAGATCAAGCTCGAATTGACCTTTTATATCCATCAGGTCTTCCGCATCCAGCCCTTCCAATAACCCTCCTGATAGCTTCATTGAAGGCATTTTTGAAAGTTCCTCACGGGAGGTACCCCCTGCACATTGCTGCGCAATGGCGTTCACAAGGTCTTTCGCTTCAAACGGCTTTAAGATCACTTGATCAATGCCATATTTCTTAAGTTCTGCGGCTTCCTGCTTATCACCCATCGCGGTTAAGGCAATTACGGGAATGGTTTTATTGAGGGTTTTCTCCGCCCGTAATCGCTGCACAAGTTCTTTGCCGCCCATATCCGGCATGAAAACGTCAGTTAACAACACGTCGAAATTATGATTTTCCAGTTCATTCAAGGCCTCAACACCATTTGTCGTTACCGTTAAAATGGCGCCCCGCTTTTTCAAGGCACGACTAACCACCATACGGTTTGTTGCATTGTCTTCCGTTAACAGAATTTTAATATCTTTTATACTGGCTTCCGGAAGATCAGGTTGAACCACCATATTAACAGCTTGCGTTTGCTCTAACGGGATATTAATCCAAAAAACCGACCCTTTACCATATTCACTCTCAACGCCAATTTTTCCTCCCATTAATCTGCATAAAACCTTACAGATGGTCAGGCCAAGTCCGGTGCCCTCGGAGGCTCTCGTATCCACATCTTCAGCCATATAAAATTCATCGAAAAGATGGTTTACTTTATCGGCTTTTATGCCTTGTCCATTGTCTTTTACCTTACAAATAAGATCCACTTTGCCATCATCATAAACCATCGTTTCGGCGATTAATTCCACGCGACCATTCTTTGTATATTTCAAGGCATTACTAACAAAATTCATTAATATCTGCCGTATACGCCCGACATCACCAAGCAGATATATGTCCGGCACATTTTCAGTATTGATATTTAGAATTGTGTTTTGATCTTCAGCTTGCACCGTAAACAGGCGGTTTATATCTTCGAATATATCGGGTCCATAAAAGGCTTCATTGATCACCTTAACCGACCCAGAGGAAATACGGGCATAATCCAATACGTCGTTGATAATGCGCAACAACGATCGGGAGGTTCGTTCCGCTGTTTCAATCAATTGTTGTTGATCAAGCGTAAGCTCGCTTTCTCCAAGAATATCAAAAATACCCAGAACTGCATTAAAAGGCGTTCTGATTTCATGGCTCATCGCCGAGATAAACTGGGTTTTTGCCCGGTTCGCTAATTCCGCCGCCTCTTTAGCATCCAGAAGAGCTTTTTCTGCTGCCTTTGCCGTCGTTATATCGCGGATATAGGCAATAAAAATATCCCCCGAGGAACTTCGACTTCTGGAAATGGCAAGCTCTGATATGAACTCTTCGCCATTGGCGCGTAGGGCTTCAATCTCTATTCTCTGGCCTAAAATCTTGACTTCCCCCGTATCGCGCATACGCGCCATACCCTTATTATGGGCTGCACGATATCGTTCCGGCACAATCAGTGTCGCCATATTCCGACCGATAATATCATTTCTTTTATAGCCAAAAATACGTTCTGCGGACTCACTAAACTCCACAATATTTCCGTCTATATCAATAACGATAATCCCATCAAGAGATGCAGAGATGGTCGCCGCCATTTGTTCAGATTTAATCTCGGCATCCATTTTGGCTGAAACAGCTTTATTTTTCCATTTCAAATTAAAGATGCGAAACCCGACACCAAGGAGAACCATACATAAAGTTATGATGGCAATGATCCAAATATTGTCCATATCACTAAACCCTTTGGTTAACGTATGTTAACTAAGACATAAATTCATTAAGGTTCAGTTATGAGGATGACGTGCTTCTAAAATATTGATCCATTCAAAGCTGGAATTTTCCAATTATGATGCTCTTCGGAGCGGAAGGAGAATTCGATGAAACGAACCAAATTCACAGATGCGCAGATTGCGTTTGTATTGCGTCAAGCGGAGGAAGGAACCTCTGTTTTTGAAGTCTGCTGCAAGGCAGGGATCGCCGAGGCAACTTTTTACAACTGGCGTAAACAGTATGGTGGCTTGATGCCATCAGAGATGAAACGGCTAAAACAGCTTGATGAAGAGAACGCCAGACTGAAGAAGCTTGTAGCTGATCTTTCTCTCGACAAAGCTATGTTGCAGGATGTTATCAAACGAAAGCTTTAAGGCCTGCTCGCCGCCGTGATCTTTTTCAAGAGCTGGTCGACGTTTGAGGTGTTAGCGAGTGACATGCTTGCAGAACAATGCAAGCCTCAAGATCTACTCAACGATACAAACCTCATGGCGATGATCAGGCCGATCTCAAAAAGCGCATCAAAGAGATTGCATAAACGCGTGTGCGTTACGGCTACAGGCGCATTCATGTGATGCTGAGAAGAGAAGGCTGGGCAGTAAATGTTAAGCGTGTTTACCGACTTTATCACGAGATGGGCTTGCAGCTCAGGAATAAGACACCAAAACGTCGTGTGAAAGTGAGGTTACGCGATGATCGCAAAGAGGCAATCGCAGTAAACGAAACCTAGACCATGGACTTCGTTCATGATCAGCTTGTCACAGGTCGAAAGCTGCGCGTGTTGACTGTTATGGATACGTTCTCGCGGTTTTCGCTCGTTGTTGATCTACGCTTCAATTACAAAGGAGAAGATGTTGTCAGAACCTTAGATCAAGCTTGTAAACTGTTCGGCTATCCCAAAAGCATCCGAGCAGACAATGGCCCTGAATTTATCTCTCGCGACCTCGATCTGTGGGCGTATCAAAACGATGTCATTCTTGACTTCTCAAGGCCAGGAAAACCAACAAATAACGTATTCATCGTGTCCTTTAATGGAAAGTTCAGGGCTGAATGTCTCAATACTCATTGGTTTTTAAACCTTGACGATGCCAGGTCAAAACTGGAAGAATGGCGTAGAGACTACAATGAAGCACGTCCACACAGTGCTATCGGATATAAAACCCCGATATCGCTGTTAAATCCCAAAGCGGAACATCATCCGCCATGAAACGAAAACCCAGAAAGCCCTCCAGCTGGGTGGACCAAGCATGGGGAGTACCTCA
>CALLPQ010000081.1 GCA_938015425.1 uncultured Parvularculaceae bacterium
TTGTTCTGTTGTTGTTGCCTTCACGGATATTCTGTCTACAGATATATTCATAATGGCGGCCAAAGCTTCACGCATTTTCTGGCGATGGGGGCCAATTTTCGGGGCTTCACAAATTAGCGTAACATCGCAATGGTTAACCGACCCGCCTTTTTCATGCACCAGTTCACAAGCCTTTTGCAAAAACACATGGGATGCAACGCCGCGCCATTGCGGGTCTGAAGGAGGAAAATGATCACCAATATCACCAGCGCCTATTGCCCCTAAAATGGCATCGGTCAAAGCATGCATGCCCACATCCGCATCGGAATGGCCTTTAAGTTTTGCATGATGAGGGATGGAAACACCGCATAGGATAGCCGCGTCCCCCGGTTCAAAGGCATGAACATCAAACCCCTGTCCGGTTCTATATTCCCACATATACTATCCTTTCAACTCTTCGCGCATCTTTATATCGGCCACTATACCTATTTATATCGGCGGAGGAGGAGTTGCGCCATACCAAAATCTTCCGCTTGGGTTATTTTCATATTATCCGGCGACCCGGCGATCAGGGCCACTTTAATATTTTGGGATTCCGCAACAGCCGCATCATCGGTCAGAACTTGCCCGATCACCTGATGATGGGCTGATAAAATATCTTTAAACATAAACCCTTGGGGTGTTTGCGCCCGCCACAACCCCTCACGCGGTATGGTTTTATCAATAGTTGCAGCCCGGGTTTTATCCGCCGAGGGCAGCGCCCGCTTTAATGTATCAAACACGGGCAGAGCAGCAATAGCACCCGCAGAATGATCCAAGGCATCAATCACCCGATTAATCGTTTCATGATCAATAAAAGGACGCGCCGCATCATGGATTAAAACTTTTGTAGGGGGCGTATCTGCAAGACTGTCTAATCCAAGCCGGACAGAATCCTGACGCTCCGCACCGCCAAATACGGGTTCCATTAATTTTGGATGTTCAAGCAAACCAGCCATCGCCTCATCATATAATTCACGATCATCACGATGGATAATGATACGCACATGATCGATTTTCTCGCATTCAAGAAACGCTTTTGCTGTTCGCGCCAAAATCGCAACGCCGTCAAGCAAACGATATTGCTTTGGTCCTCCTTCCCCCGCGCGTTTACCGCGACCTGCAGCAACAATAAGCGTGCTCACACTTTTCGTCATAAAACCTTATCCACTAAAATCGATACTATTATGATGTGTATCACCCTGATATCAAAACCAGCCCTAATCGCTGTGTACATATATCTATAGATAAAGGCTAGTCCATTATCCATCCCACCTATCGAGCCGAATACTTATATATCCCGCATTTACATATCCATCACTCATATTAAGGGCACTTACGTGTTGTGAATAGCTTATATAAGACTCGCCCCCATAAATGTACCGTACATAAGTGTGTGTGCATAAGCGTTATATACATATGACTTATATAATTGGCTTATTTTATCCTTTCAGGACCATCACCAAGAACTTGCTTTTATCAAGGTAACCATCTTTAGGGGCATGCCAATTGATTTTGCGTGGTTGTTTCAAAATGAAATAAAACTACCCACTGGTGAAAAATAATAGTCCCTTTAAAGACCAATTAACCATAATTGGTTCCACATAAGATAGATCTTCAAACACCAAAAACAAAAACAACGCATAAGATACAATGACTTACATCGTTAACGTTTGGGTTGGCAACTAAATTGCAATTCTCCAGTCAACCCGCACAAGGGGATAACAATAACGGGACCAATACCCCCTTTCTTTAACTTAACTATTTGGTGTAAAATTATGCGTAAATCTTTTTTATCTGTTTTAGCGTCTTTCGCTTTTTGTGGTGCGGCCTCGGCCACACCAGTTACTTTGGACTTCACATCTGACCAAGCTGGTCAAGTTGTAGATGGCCAAGTTAATCCATTCGTCAATGTATCAACATCTGGTGGTGCTAATCTTGCTACAGTCTTCGACTCAGCAAACCCAACCGGCGGCGATACTGACCTTGTTCTTTTAAACAATGCATCTCCCATGGATTTCGGTAGCCCATCACCGGGCGGCAACATTCTTATTATTGCCGAGAACTCAGTCGATTCCAATGGCGACGGACTTATCGATGTTCCAGACGATAATGCTGGTGGCGGCACAATCTCTTTTGATTTTCTTCAAGAAGTTACATTTTTCGGCTTTAACGCAATCGACTTTACCGATGCAGGAGGTAGCCTAACGGTTGATTTGTTCGGCGCAGCTGGTGAGCTTTTCTCTTTCACCGTATCTGATATAGCTGGGCCTGGCGTTGATCTGGTTGCTGATGTTAGTGACAACACTTTTATCGGTCTTTTCTCGAATGTTTTCGGGTTTGACGGTATCACTGGTGTGACACAAGCCGACATCACATTATCTGGTTCTGGTGCGATTGATAATCTTAGATTTGAAGTTAGTGAAGTTCCAATACCGGCTGCACTTCCTCTTATGATGACAGCTCTAGGGTTTGGTGGATTTGTATCCCGCCGCCGTAAAGCGAAAATCGCATAAGATAAAATCTTAAATCTTAAAATTAAAACACCCCGGCTTTTAAGCTGGGGTGTTTGTTTTTTTACAATCAAAACATTATCGGCTCTAATTCTTTAAAGTGAGAGCCTGAGGTGTAACGAGTTGGGGCAAACTAACGTCTGACCCACAGCTTTTATATCTTATCTCGCTTTTCCCTTTAGGCTCTCAGAGCCTGAACGAAAACTCGTTATACACCTTCAGCAGGTTGTAAATCAGACATTCATGTCAACACTTTCATACGATTTCGGCTCTGATTCTTTAAAGTGAGAGCCTGAGGTGTAACGAGTTGGGGCAAACTAACGTCTGACCCACAGCTTTTATATCTTATCTCGCTTTTCCCTTTAGGCTCTCAGAGTATCTATGGCTCTTAAAAATATTACTGCACCATTTTAAAATGATCAGGCGTTAATTCTTGCACAGAAATATTTGGCAATACTATTTGCTGCCCTTCATGAAGATCAATTATAACCCCGGTTAAATCAGGGCGTTGATAATCGCTACGGTCTTGCTCTTTTATCGCACCTAAATTTGCGTAAATAATCACAGGCGCATTGT
>CALLPQ010000082.1 GCA_938015425.1 uncultured Parvularculaceae bacterium
TGCATTTGCCCGCGCTGAACGCTTAGCCCTGCGATTAAGGCTACGAATAACAAGCCGCCAGTCATGATAAATTCTTGCCCCGCATTCATGACATTCATACTTTTCATTGACCGTATGAAAAAATGATTGAAGTTTTTCATGGAGCCATCAAAGCGATCGGCTTCGCGTTCTTCGGCGGCAAAGGCTTTGACCGTTTCAAAATTATTAAACGTATCCATGGTGATGGCTTTTAATTCTGTATCGGCGACATTCATATCCCGTCGTAATTTGTTGCGCCACTCGGTTATCCAGACCGTGAAAAGCACATAGATCACCACGGTCAGTACCGCTATTGCGGCCAGTGCAATATCATAGCGGATGGCAATTACGGTGGCGGCCAAGGCGAGTTCGATAAAGGTCGGTCCAATATTGAACACCAGAAATCGCAATAAAAATTCCATTGCGCCGCTGCCACGCTCAATCACGCGGTTTAAGGCACCCGCACGTTTGGATATATGAAAATGCAGGGATTGCTTTTGTGCATGCAAAAAAGCCTCATGGGCGATAACACGGTTCATGTTTTGACTAACGCGGACGAAAAAAGCATCACGAAATTGGGGCAGGGCGTTTGATAAAAACCGTGCGGCGGCGAAGATCAAAATCAAAAATATAAAAGCGTTGCGGGCTGTGTTGTTATCGCCCGAAGCAAGACCGTTAATGGCATTACCCAAGTAAACCGGCGCTGCCACCGCCAGAATTTTTGCTAACAATGTTAGCGTAAACGCGGCCGCCATGCGCAGCCGCCATTTTTTTAGTTCGGGGCGCCATAATGTTGCAACCATCCGCAAAAGGGTGCGCGAGAAAGGTATTTTTACAGGTGGCTTTCCATTATCGCCATCGGCTCGGCGGGCTTCGCTTCTCATCTGATTTCTTTAAGGCGCTCGATAGCGGCCATTAATTTGCTTTGTTGTTCTATAAATTCTGCACGCCGCGCTTTGTTTTCATCAACAATTTTTGCTGGTGCTTTATCTACAAAGGCTTTGTTGTTAAGGCGACCATCAATACTGGCAACTTCTTTCACGACCTTGCCAAGTTCTTTGTCAAGGCGTGCTTGTTCCGCATCAAAATCAATGATATCTGCCAAAGGAAGGGCAAAAGTGGTGCCACTATGAACCACTTGAACGGCACCCTTGGGCGGGCTGTCAGAAAAATTGATGGTTTCAAGGCGCGCTAACCGCTTGATAATATCCTCGTGGGTTTCAAGGCGACCTTTTATGTCTTGATCATTATTATTATCGTTGGTCATCACCATCGGAATTTTTGCACCTGCTGGCACATTGATTTCCGCCCGTGCCGTGCGGATGGCGGTTATAAGACCGATTACCCAATCCATCTCTTGATTGGCGTGCGTATTTTTTAAACTATTGGGTAGTTTGGGCCAATGTTGAGTGATCAAAAGATTGTCGCGTTTCGTCAATACACCCCATAATTCTTCCGTAATATAAGGCATAAAGGGGTGCAAGATCATCAATATATGATCCAGTGCCCAAGCGACACTATTGCGTGTTTCTGTTTTCACGGCCTCGTCATCCCCTTGGAATAAAGGCTTTGCGAGTTCGAGATACCAATCACAAAAAATATTCCAGGTAAATCGATAAGCGGCATTTGCCGCATCGTTAAAACGGTATTCTTCCAAGGCCAATTCGACCGCTTTTGTGCAAGATAGGGTTTCGTCAATAATCCATTGGTTGATTTTGTGATTGACACTTTCCGGATTAAAATCCGGGTTGCGCTTACATTCATTCATTTGACAAAACCGCGAGGCATTCCATAATTTTGTACTAAAATTACGATATCCCTCAACACGTTTTTCGGACATACGGATATTACGCCCTTGGGCCGCCATTGCCGCTATTGTAAAGCGTAATGCATCAGCGCCATATTGATCAATCAAAGTGAGGGGATCAATCACATTGCCTTTTGATTTCGACATTTTTTGCCCTTTTTCATCAAGGACTAGAGCATGGATATAAACATCCTTAAACGGAATTTGTGGGTTATTATCTTCGTCCTTCATAAAATGCATGCCTTGCATCATCATTCTGGCAACCCAGAAAAAGATAATATCGTGGGCGGTAATTAGAACACTGGTGGGGAAGTGTTTTTGTAGTGTCGGGGTTTCTTCTGGCCAGCCAAGAGTTGAAAAGGGCCATAAGCCTGAAGAAAACCATGTATCCAGTACATCTTCATCTTGATACAAAACCGGTTCGTTTTTACCGTTATTTTTACGGGCCAGAAAGTCTTCCATATTATCGGCAAGTTTTGGTGCTTCCCGATAATATTTTTGCGCGAGGGCAATGGCTTCTTCTTTGGTTTCCGCAACGAAAATTTCGTTTTCCTCAGGTGTGTAAATGCCGTCAATTAATTTGGGCCCATACCATGCGGGAATTTGATGACCCCACCATAATTGGCGCGATATGCACCATGGTTCAATATTGCGCATCCATTGAAAATAAGTCTTGGTCCAGTTTTCAGGGACGAATTTTGTGCGCTTATCTTCAACCGCTTTGATCGCGGGTTTTGCTAATTCTTCTGCATTAACATACCATTGATCCGTTAACAGAGGTTCTATCACCACACCGGAGCGGTCTCCGATGGGTTGCACAATTTTTTTCTCCTCTACCTGAATTAATAGACCAAGATTATCAATATCGGCAACAACGCGTTTGCGGGCCTCAAAACGGTCAAGACCAACATATTTGGCTGGCATGATCTCGCTATCTTTCATGCGGGCTTGTTCGTCAAGGATAACATGAAGGGGAAGATTATGTCGGCGCGCCACTTGATAATCATTAAAATCATGGGCGCCAGTGATTTTAACAGCACCCGAACCAAAGTCAGGGTCTGGATGTTCATCGGTAATGATGGGGATATAGCGATCAGCCAAGGGCAGCAGAACTCTTTTGCCGACGATTGGTGCATAGCGTTTATCGTCCGGATGCACCGCAACGGCCCCATCGCCGAGCATGGTTTCAGGTCGCGTGGTCGCGATAGAAATGTAATTGCGGGTTTCCCATTGGGTGGGGTTGCCCTCTTCATCATGCTCAATAGGAAATTCGTAGGTTTCGCCATTTTCTAAAGGATATTTAAAGTGCCAGAAAAATCCGTCACGTTCCTCGTTTTCAACCTCTAGGTCCGAGATAGCGGTTTGAAATTTGGGGTCCCAATTTACCAAGCGTTTATCGCGATAAATCAATCCGTCTTTATGAAGTTGTACAAAAACCTTGCGCACGGCTTTTGATAGACCTTCATCCATCGTAAAGCGCTCCCGCGACCAATCACATGACGCCCCAAGACGTTTTAGCTGATTGATGATAGTGCCGCCGCTTTGCTCTTTCCATTCCCAGACTTTCTCGACAAACTTTTCGCGTCCCATTTCGGTGCGTTTTGGTTCTTGGCGTTCCATCATTTGGCGCTCGACAACCATTTGGGTTGCAATACCCGCATGGTCCATGCCCGGTTGCCATAAAACAGATTTTCCCCGCATCCGTTCAAACCTGATCAAAATGTCTTGCAGCGTATTGTTAAGCGCGTGCCCCATATGTAGGGAACCGGTAACATTCGGGGGGGGGATGACGATGGTGTATGCCTCGGCCCCTGGTGTGTCGCTGGGCTTGAACGCACCTGATTTTTCCCATCCCTCATAAAGGCGGGTTTCGGCTGTTTTAAAGTCGAAGTTTTTGGCTATGTCGTTAGGATTATCGGCGGCGGGGTCGCTTGGTTTCTTCGTCATCATGATACCGTTATTATTGGAGAATATAGTGATTTAAGATTAGCTGAATAGGAGGGAAGGCACCATCAATCATTGCACCGGATTTGGTTGAACTTGTATAATCTTTATTCTTTTGCCTGATAAACCGGACAAAAACAATGTTGTAAAGACAAAGAAAAAAGTCGACCCTGAGCTCTAAATACGCCAATTCCAATGATTTAATAAATGTAATTGATGAAAAGAACGAAAAGTAACAAGGATGGTGTCAGATGGCGTAATTATTTTTCATCTGTCTCAATAGCCCTGAATAGAATTCTATTCTTGCAGTGAGCTTTTGCACGTTATGAGAAAACGTTTGCATGCGTGTATTCAAAGAACAGCCGCAGTTCGTTACAATTTTTTCGAGACGAGGTAGAA
>CALLPQ010000083.1 GCA_938015425.1 uncultured Parvularculaceae bacterium
TTTGTATTGAAAGAATTACTATTAGAAGGGCAAGTGCCTTTGCTACAATATTTTGGTGGCATGGCCACCACCATGGCGGCTTCTCTGGTCATGATCGCCATTGCGATGCGCCGCTTTGGTAGTGAGCACATGCTAGATTAAGGTCCCGCCTCAATTTGAAACTGAAATGCAATTATTGGCCCATTTCTGCCTTTGACCTGTGACTTATAAATGGCAATTTTCTACCTCAACCCGAACCTTCAACGACTCTCACCTCGCCGAGAGATAGATACACTGCATCGATTTGGGAAGATTAAACTGGCTTTTTGCCCGACTAGATGTGGTGTCTCAATAGGTTGTTCCTATTTAATCCCAATCTTGAGATAGGTGTTTTGTCATTTATGCCGCCGTGGGGTCTGTGCCAGTTATACATATGTTCCCATATAGGTAAATATTCGGCGCGTTGATGTGATGTCTGGTATTTTCGAGCATAAGCCCATTCGCGGATGGCGGTTTGGATGAAACGTTCTGCTTTGCCATTGGTTTTTGGCGTGTAGGGTTTGGTGCGAATATGCTTTAATCCTAGTGCTTTACACGCTTTTGCAAAGGCTTTCGATTTATAACAACTACCATTATCCGTCATGACACGTTCGACTTTTATACCCAACCTTTTGTAATAAGCGACCGCCGCTTTCAGGTGGGCAACAGCGCTCATTGCTTTTTCGTCGGGGAATATGTCCGTGTAGGTCACCCGCGAATGATCATCAATGCACACATGAACATACTCCCAGCCATAGCCCTTTTTTCGCCCTGACCGGGGACTGGACTGACCCGTTCTATCACCGGTTACCCGGTGACCTGGCCGCTCAAAACGGCCAAGACGCTTGATATCAAGGTGTATAAGCTCTCCGGGCTTTGCGCGTTCATAACGCACAATCGGCTCGTCAGGGTTAAGATCTTTAGCCCTCGACAAACCAGCCTTGCGCAGAATACGGCTCACGGTCGCGCGTGATACACCCACTTCATGGGCAATATGCTTGCCCGTCAATCTTCGCCGACGCAACTTTATGATCTTCTCGACTTTCGCCTGCGAGGTGGGCTTACGGAGTTTGTAAGGGCGCGATGAGCGATCATAAAGGCCAGCAAAACCCTCACGCCTATAACGATCAACCCATTTGCGAACCGTCCGCGGGCAAACCCCTGCGAGTTGTGAGGCGCTCTCCAGGCTTTGCCCGCTCAGCACCATTTTCACCAACCGATCTCGACCTTTAGGGGTTAATTTGGCATTATCATGGATGTTCATTTGGTTTCTCCTCGTAAGCTTGAAGTCTGGTAACTCCAATCTCTACGATCAAAACCAAATGGACAACCTATTGAAACTCCACATCTAGGGCTAAAATTTCATTATTCGAGATTTTATAGATTGGCATTCATTTTCCCCCTATTCTTCATCTCTTTGTTCCAAATGCCGTTTTGGCAATTGGCTTTCATGCAATACTGCGACAATGCCGATGACGTCACCATTTAGTTTATAAAAAATGCGATGATATTCAATTTGAAAACAGCGATAATCCGGTTTTAAGTGAGCTATACTATAACCAATTTCTGGATGCTCGCTAAGAGTTTTAAAGCCTTGACGCAGTTTCACCATATAGGTTTTGGCTTGAGTCGTCCCAAATTCTTTAACAGTATAGTACCTGATATTTTTTAAATCAATTTCAGCCTCACGAGTAAGGCGAAGCTTCACCGTCTCTCACCATCGGTTTCAATGCCTTTTTCAATGTCGGTAAAAAGTGCATCCAGATCACCATCACTGGTAAGCTCTTTATACGCCCCATCGCTAAGTTGCTTATCCCCTTTATCTAGGCGAGACATCAGAAAATTCATCCGCGCTTCTTCTGCTTGATCGCGGCGCACCAAATCACGAAAATATTCGCTTTCATTATTATACTGACCACGATCAATCCGCGCGGCGATCCATTCACCCATATTATCAGGCATTGATATAGTTTTACGCATCATGGCGACACCTCGCTTTCAAAGGGTAAAATAGCACGTATGAACTATTCATACAATCATAAAATGAACAAATCTCTACCTTTTAGAACAAAAACCCTTGCTCCGGTGGTTCATTGGGGGGCACATAACGCTCAACCAGATCGGCGCGGTCGTTGCGCACATTCCCCACATCGGGGTGGGCTTTGTGGGTGTGCCAAAACCCTGCTGGCGCGGCGTCCAGCAGGGGGAATATATCATCTAGGTCTCGTTCGTCAGCACTTAGCCATTTTATATAATCTTTAGGCTGAATAATAATCGGTTCACGGCGATGGATCTCGGCAAGGTCTGCCCCCGCATGAGTGGTTAAAATAGCCGCCGTGTCCATTTCGCCGCCACCGGGGTCAAGAATGACTTCCCAAATGCCCGCAAAAGCGAATAAAGGCTGGTCCTTAGGCGTGCAATAAAAGGGGGTCTTTTTACCCTTGATGGTTTTCCACTCATAAAACCCGTTTGCGGGAATAAGACACCGGCGACGCTTGAACGCATTGCGGAAAGTGGGTTTTGTCAAAACGGTCTCACTGCGGGCATTAATGAGCGGCTTATCTTGGGAAAAATTATTTTTACTGCGCCCTGCCCATTCGGGGATAAACCCCCACCGCACCAATTGATATAATCGCTGATGGCGTTTTTCATAAGCCTCATGGGCCCGTATAATGGCAATCGGCTGGGTTGGCGCAATATTATAGCGCGCAGGAAAATTATCCCGCACGTCACAGTCAAACTGTTGCGCCACCTCATCAGGGGGGGCGGATAAAACATAGCGTCCACACATAAAACTGACTATAAACCGTTTATGGAAAATCGTGAACTGATTAGAACCGGCGTGGGCGCGGTTATTTTTAAAGATGAACAAATATTGTTGATCAAACGCGGTAAAATGCCCTTCAAGGATATGTGGTCCATTCCCGGCGGCGCACTGGAATATGGGGAGACATTACACCAAGCGGTGATTCGCGAGGTCAAAGAGGAAACCAATGTGGAAATCGAAATCCTGTCGCTCCTCAACATTTATGAACTTCCGGCTTTTCCAGCCGATGGCATCACCCCCCATCATTTGATGATCGATTATGTGGGGGAATGGAAAAGCGGCACGCCCATAGCCGGCGATGATGCCAGTGATGCGTGTTTTGTTCCCGTTCCCAAAGCCTTGGAAATGATCTCGTGGGATGTGACACGCACAGCGGTTAACGACGCCCTCGCTTTATATGAGACTATGAGGACTGACGGTAAAAACTAACATCGTCGTTGTTAACTAAGGGGGCATCGACAATCTTCAGGCTCGTCATTATGGTGATCTAAACGGCTATTGAGGAAACACGATCATGCAATCATTATATTGGGTTCTCACATGGGCATGCCACCGTAAATGCGCCCATTGTTATGATGATCGCTTTAGGCCCTATGTGCGCGATGACCTGCGCAATGTGGTGAGTGAAGGGCAACACGCCTATGAAAAAATCATTCAAAATCTGCCCGATAAACTATATTGGTTCAATCCGAAAACAGGCCAGAACGAACGCACCCTTTTAGTCATGGCAGGGGGAGAATTGTTGATAGACGGGGTGCGGGAGGAATTATTTTATCCGGCCTTAAAAGCATTGAATAAAAAATATGGCAAAGACATGCCTAAAATCTCTATACAGACAACTGGTGATATTTTAACGGAAACTATTCTGGATGAATGTTTGGATTTAGGGGTTGAATCCATCGCCATTGCCTCTATTGACGACTATCATGTTGGCATGAAGGGGGAAAAGAAATTTCAATTTATTGAAAAAATCCGCCACCTCATGGCCTCACGCAATGTTATCGAAGTCTCCCTTGGCGGCGAGAAAGATGATCGCTTAAAAGCGCCCGACCTTGATGCCAAATTAAAGGAGACAGACCCCACTTTTTTGTTTTTCGGCGCGCAACCCGATTTATGGATCGGGGAATTATGGCCCCGCGGGCGGGCCTTTTCAAACGGGTTATCAAACGCAGACTATAATACAAATTTTTGCGCGCGCTGGTCCGGCGGCCTTAATTTTTTAAAACTGGGGCAAGAGGGTTCGGAAATTTCAATCGAACCCAATGGCAATATCTATCCTTGTTGTTTAAAAACAAAATCGCCTCTTGGGTCTCTGGCCGAAGAGAAACTGGAAGATATTTTTAACAGTGTGGCCACCCTCCCCGCTATTCAAGCCATCAACAAGGGAAGACCCAATGAAATGGGTAAGGAACAAGGTTGGGACCCTCAAACATTTCGCGCCCGTTCCGCCCAAAAAGATGGTAAAGGGCGCACGGTTGAAAATATGTGCCTTGGGTGTGATGCCTATTTCGAGGAAATTTTAGGCGAGGCATTGGACAATTTACGTCAGACCCGTTTGGACACTTGCTCGGCTACCCATTTGACCTCTTGCTCTTAGGGCAATCTTGTTTACAATATGACCATGAGCAAAAGCGCAAACACACTTTTTACCGGTTTAATCATATTATTCACAATATTTGTGGGTAATGGGCCAACGCTTGGGTCGTTCAATCATGCTAATGCGCAAACTCAGTATGATGAATATTTAAAACGCCAAAAAGATATTACGGTTTTAGCGGGATTTTTTGGGGCTTTGCACCATTTAAGACGCACATGTAATCCGGTTCTAGAGGCCGAGATTTGGCGCCAAAGAATGCAAAACCTTATTGCCCTGGAAGAGCCCGACGATAAAACCCATCTCGGCATGGTAGCAGCGTTTAACGAGCGATTTAAAGCTTCCCAAAAACAATATCCTGAATGTACCCGCCAAGCTTTGGAAGTGAGCCGCGATATTGCCTTTCGCGGTAACGAAATTGTCCTTCGGTTAACTGCACCTTTAAAAGATCAAACACCGGCGGGGTCAATCACGCCAGAGCAAACCCAGCTTTTGGGACAATGAACCAGAACCAATCTTTAAAAGCATCATCATTTTCCCATAGAAAGTGACTAATATTTTTCGCTTTTTCCCACTTATTAATCCAACAGGCTGTTACCGTTAAAATGAACCAAAACCCTCCCCGCCCTCATTCTGCGTTTGCAACCCGCCTTCATGATCGCGCAATCATAAGCATAACGAACACACAAAACCCCACCGCTCCGCAATTAGAAGGCCAAAAAGGAGAAGCCCCAAAAACCGAAGGGGATAATGAAGCTTTTGACTTTCTTCAAGGCATCACCTCCATCGAGATGGCAGATATTACAGACGAACATTGCGGGTTTGGAACATTATTAGCACCCCAAGGGAAAATCCTGTTTGATTTTTTTATCATCAAAACCCTAAACGGATATTGGCTTGATTGTGATAAAGACCACGGGGCCGCCTTATTTAAAAAACTAAGACTTTATAAGCTCCGTGCTAAAATCGATATTGCTGATATTTCTGACCAAATGGCCGTAGGGGTTTTTGTTCCACAGACCGAGCAAGACAGTGACTTACATAACCCTCCCCGATCCTATCAAGACCCAAGAAATCAATCATTAGGGTTTCGTCTTTATGCAAATCTTCCAGACCTTGAAGAAATGATAAAGTCGCTACCCGATACAACTTTATCCAACGCAAATGTCTATTATGATTATTGCATAGATTTAGGCATACCGGCCCTTGGCCACGGCTTCGCATCGGAACAAGTGTTCTTGCTTGATGTCAATTATGATTTATTAGGAGGAGTATCCTACCAAAAAGGGTGTTTTGTGGGGCAAGAAGTCACCAGCAGAATGAAACGTAAAGGTCAGGTGAGAAAACGCACTTTATGTGCCACCTTGTCTCAACCATTGGAAACATCCGCAGATCAAAATCTGTCCGGTCAAAATATTATGAGTGACGATAACCTGATCGGCACCATTTTAAGCCATTCCAAAAGCCACGCCCTAGCCCTCATCCGGATGGATAGATATGAAGATCGGGATTGCTGTGTCACCGTGCAAGCATCACCGGATCAGGTATCAACGGATCAAGCATCAAAGGAGCAATCGCATTCACTGACTATTTCTTCGCCAGCCTACTTTCCTTCTCAGCAATAAGCTCGTGCTCAACCTTGGCTAAATCGCCATTGGCTATTTTGTTTTTATCAGCATCGGGGCTAGACAACCCTCCCCCCGCAATAATTACAACGCCCAAAGCCAACGCACAAACAAAACGCAATTTCATGTTAAAAACCTTTAACCAACACCCCTCATACGCCCACCTTACCTGATGAACCATTTAGAATGGTTTAGTAATGATGGTTATTAATCTATTAATAGGTATAAAATAGACCTATAATTATGCTCGGTCATAATCGCCGCCAGAGTCACGATTGCCTTAAGAAAGGACTTCCCTATGCCTCCCCCAAACTCCTGCGCTTGGGCGCCCATAGATGATGAACTCTACCGCCATTATCATGACACCGAATGGGGGGTGCCTATTTATGATGATCAATTATTATTTGAAAAACTCATTCTCGACGGGTTTCAAGCCGGCCTTTCATGGAGAACAATACTTTACAAAAGAGAGGGATTTCGTAAAGCGTTTAACAATTTTGATCCCGCAAAAATTGCGAGATATAGTGATAAAAAAATCCAACGCCTGTTAGAAGATAAAAATATCATTCGTTCAAAGACAAAAATAAACGCGACGATTGGCAATGCGAAAATCTGGCTTGATATTATGAAAGAGGGCGAGGGAAGTTTTTCCAATTTTTTATGGGATTTTGTTGATGGCAAACCGATTGTTGGTGAGTGGCACGATTATAAAGACTCGCCAACCCAATCCCCCGAAAGCGAAGCCATGTCCAAGGCTCTTAAAAAACTGGGCTTTAAATTTTGTGGGCCCGTTATTGTTTATGCCTTTATGCAAGCTGTTGGCATGATTAACGACCATGAAATTTCTTGCCCACGCCATAAACAGGTGCAAAAACTATCGCGATAATGCGCAACAAGCGCA
>CALLPQ010000084.1 GCA_938015425.1 uncultured Parvularculaceae bacterium
TAAATCTTTTTAATGGAAGAGATGAAAGTGGAAAAAATATTGCTAACCCGTCAATGCTCATGGGATTTGATCAAGAGAGCATTATTAGTATCAGTACAGATGAAAAAGGATGCTACCGTTTGAAATTTTTGGCTCGTAATGTGGGCAACAATTATGAGAGCGCTGAAAAGTTGAGTAAATAATAAAAACATTTATTGGATTATTATTGTAGAGATTGATGATCTCTAAGATTTTAATTACGATTAGAGCCATTCAAATAGGTGAATGGCTCTAATTTATCGTTTGGCTTAAAACTGGTTTTACTTTAATCCTTCGCCGATTGATTTTTTAACAAAACTGTCGAGCGCCTTTAAAGTCGCCAGACGAGTTTTACCTGTGGAGAGGTAGTGATCTTCGCCTTTTAGTCTTATGAAGGTTACGTCTTTACCAGCCTTTTCTAAGGCGCGTTCCATAATATTACTTTGCGTAATTGGGACAATTAAATCGTCACGACCATGGATAAGGAGGACCGGGGCTTTGAATTCGTTTGCATACTCCGATGGAGAGATTTTTTTAAGTTTTTCTCTCTCTCCTTTGGGGTCGCCAATAAGCCGACTCCAATAGGTTAAAACCCAACTGTCTTTGCCGTTTTCTTTTTTCTCGTCGATTAGCATTCTTGTAAGGTCAGCAACTGGAGCAATCGCACCAATACATGCATACTTATCAGGCGTGAAGGCCCCACCAGCGAGCGCAGCATAGCCACCATAACTAGCCCCAACAATGCACACGCGTTTAGGATCTGTCCAACCAATTTTAATCAAAGCATTTAAGCCATCGGTAACGTCATGTTGCATGACACCGCGTCCCCACTGCCCACGGCCAGCCAATAGAAAGTCTGTGCCAAGACCATCAGATCCTCTAAAATTAGGTTGTAGTACGATGTAACCTCGGCTTGCGAAATATTGTGCCATCCAGTCATAACCTACTGAATCATAAAGTTCAGGGCCACCATGAGGTAGGATAATTGTTGGGTATTTTTGATCTTCTCTCCAATTACGAGGGCGTGTTAATATGGAGGGAATCTTTACACCATCACGTGCCTTATATTCGATGGTTAAAACGTCGGCCATATTCTCGTTAGACAAACCTTCAACACCGCTAGCAATTTTGGAAATTGTATTGTCACTTTGAGTAAAGAGATAATAGGTTGGAGATTTATCTGTTCCTTCTACCCTTGCCAATATTTTATTGTAATTATTTGATATATCCTCAAAAAACACGCCGGCTGGTGCAAAATTGTTTTGAATCTGCAACATAGTATTTGTTAATGTGTCGTTAAAGAATTCATAATCTTCATAGAGGCCAGAATATCTTGAGCCGATTACGAAGCGGTTGCGGTCAGTAATTACACTAGCGTCTGCCCCTTTGCGTTGAAAGATTGGCTCAGAGATTTCTCCATCGAATGATAACTCAGCGATTAAGTCTGCATTTGTTTCTTCGCTGTTGTATGTAATAACAAGTGCTGATCGGTCGGCTTTCATCCCAATTAATGATAGAGGCGGTATTTTAACATCGCTTATACGTAGTATGACTTTTAATTTGCCATCTTGATTAGCACGAATAGTGTAGACATTTTTCCTATTGTCGTAATCTTCCCGTGCAAGAACTGTCCCGTCTTTGTCAACGAGCCAGTCTCTTGTGTGTTCAGTACCTCGTTTGTGGATAAAGGCTCGCCCAGTCTCTAGGTTTACGCGCATTAAACTATAAACGGGATCTTGAGTTCCCGTAAAAGCGGGCATGAAAACTTGCTTACCATCTTCGTGTAGACCGACTATTTGTCCTAATCCTGGTTGAAAAGGGAATAGCTTGTCTGAATTACGTAATAATTGTTTTATTTTTTTTGTCTTTAGGTTGTAGGCAAAGGCTGCAGAGTATTCTAATTTTCCACGGATTTCAGAAGGGTTTAAGGTTTTAGAGACGTGTAATATTGCGTAATTGGGACCGGCAAATGAAACATAACGTGATTTTATATTCCCCGTTTTTGCACCGCCAATGATCTCTTTTTTATCTAAATCAAATAAAAGTAAGGCTTCTTCTCCGCCGGAGTTTGAAATGTATGCCAAGCGTTTGCCGTCTGGGGCAAGAGCCATGGATTTAACTGATGGAAGGTTGCCATAGACTTCTATGGCTGGTTGCGCATGACTTTTAGTAATGCTGCTTAACAGTAGTGTTATAATCAATAAATTGGTAAATAATTGCCTCATCAAAAGTCCCCTTTTACCTATTACCTTGTATATTGTATTTATGTTTTTTTATGACCTTAATTTATAGAATGCATATTTTATAAAGGTCAAGAGAATGGTGGCTTTATGTTTGCATGCAAGGTATTCATTGGCTAGTCGGCTGTGTAGCTAAGTGGGTAATTTAATAGATTTACGAATATAAAAAAATGGCGTTAGATTGAATGGATATCCATGAAATCTAACGCCATTTAAAGTTTGTTTGGTGGAGGTTTATGATGAAATTATGTGCGTGTCACCCCGACAACTTCGCTTTCAAGGGCAACGGCTTTACCGTCTTGAAAGATCACTGTGTAGGGTTGGTAGTTTGACCATGAACCGCTTGGCAAGCGTGATTTAACCAGAATATCGACGGCCCATGCCGGAATATCATCGGCGGAGCGCATATCGACCATGACTTTGTAGGGGTCGCTGTCTAGTTGAACCCTTGCGGATCGACTGTCTGTCAATCTGGTGTCCATAAAGTCTGAAACAACTTCTTTGCAAGCTGAGGGGGAAAGATCAAAACCAGCATCGTTAGCACCAACAACGGGCGCAATATTCAGGCTCATAGCGATAAAGGCGAGACTTACGATGGTTTTTTTCATGGATTTATTCCTTAGCTTACTTATATCTTGTTCTTTTTTAATCTTAGCGTCTTGGATTTATGACTTCTTCTTAGTTTTATCTCTTCTTAGGCGTCTAAATTCTTGTGGCTCTCTTAATATTCCCCAGTTTAGGGGAGCATAATTACAACCACTATTGGGCTGAAGTCATATAAACGTATTATTTCTGTCATAAATATGTCATCTGAAATCGTTTAAGTCAACTTAAAAGTGCACTTAATGCGCAAAAATTACTTTTAGGCTGCTTTTAAGGTCATATTAACGAAAATATTGTCTTAAAACTGTCATATAAGCAGGTACAGGTAAGCAGGCACAAGTAAGCAGGCACAAGTAAGCAGCACAGGCATAAAATGCTTGTCGATAGACCAAACACATAATTTACCATTGCCAGAAGCAATCTTCTTATTGTGAGAAGATTTAGAATCATTTTGGCGTGTAATTGCTCCCTGAAAGGCTTTTATAACGTTTATGAAAGCGTTTTCTGCAAAGGGTGCTTTTTCGCCTAATGTTTTTTGAAAACCCTTGGGAAAGTCCAGTTTGGCTTTTCCTAAATATTTACAGTAATCCATTGAAAGATATATGTAATTCATAAGCCTTTCCCTTATTGGGGCGGGCTTTGTGGGCCACCTTGGATAGTCACAAAAACTTATAAGAACCGTCATGTTGCTGTTACGTATGTTTAATAGGTGATCACTCATATCAAAGACCTTGCCTTGATATTTTAGGCTTTGGGATTATTGGCCCGACAATGTGTGGCTTGTGGACTGTCTACATTGTTTTGATCTGATTGGGATTTATTATGGTGGTTTCGTCTAAAACGTTCTTGAATAGTATTAGTGCTTTGGCTTTGGGCATGCTGGTTGCGTGTTCCGGAGCCGATATTTCTTCACCGGGTGAAGGAAGTTTTATTGGCGGTCCAGTTGGTGGCCCCGCGACGCCGCCCGCACCCCCTAGTCCGGCCCCATCGCCCACGCCTGCGGGGCTTGATTTTACATTTGGGGGGTGTCCAGCTGGCACGACGGCAGAGCCTTTTCCGGCGGCGGGCTCCCCTGATACTGCTTGTCTTGTTACGGTTGACGGTAATGGGTCGATTACATCCGATGTGACATTAACGGCTTCTGCGGCGCAGCCCCGAGTCTATTTCTTTACGCAACCCACCTTTGTGGGCATAGATGGCGGCCCGACCAATAATGGCGCTAATGGGACTTCCGTTGACTTAACAATCCAGCAAGGGGCCCAGCTTGCTTTTGTTAATCCAACCGATTTTCTAACTATTAATCGCGGCTCGCGAATTCTTGCATTGGGGGTTCCAAGCGCCCCGATTGCTTTAACGTCTGATGAAGACATTCTTGATGATGGCTTAGCCAATGATAGTTTGGGTAATGCCCGCGGCCAATGGGGCGGGCTTATTTTAAATGGCCGTGCCCCGATTAATTCGTGTGCGGATCCAACTGTGCCCGCCACATGCGAAACCTCCGGAGAGGGAGGTACGGGCAATTATGGCGGTGATAACCCCAATGATGATTCCGGCATTTTAAATTATGTGCGTGTTCAATATGCCGGATTTGAAATTACCACGGATAATGAACTTAACGGTATCGCCTTCCAAGGGGTTGGTAATGGTACCGAGGTTGATTTTGTTCAAGTTCATAATAATGACGATGATGGCGTGGAATTTTTTGGCGGCACTGTTGATGTTCGTCATCTTGTTTTAACCGGCGTTGACGATGACGGGTTTGACTGGGTTTCCGGCTGGCAAGGATCTGCGCAAGATATATTAATTATCGGCGACGGTGTCGGCGATAATGGATTTGAGGGTGATAATAATTCTTCAAATAATAATATTGCCCCGCGTTCTAATCCGATTATTTCCAATTTTACCCTTGTTGGTGGGCCTACGGAAGATTTAGGCATGCAACTACGTGTTGGTACGGGCGGTCTTTTTATCAATGGTGTTGTAACAGGGTGGGAAGATGGATGTCTTGATATTGATGATCCGGCAACATTTTCTTTATTGCAAGATGGCAGCGATGTGTTGAGCACGGCTGGTGTGAATGATGATGATTTGCAAATCAGTTCCGTATTCTTTTCATGTGATACACCTTTTGATGATGTGGCTGGAGATGATGTGGATATCGCATCTTTGTTTTCTGGTATCACAACAGGTACAAGCACGCTTTCGGGTGTACTGCCGGGGGCAAACGAGATTGCCGTTACGGCGCTTGATCCGGCTACGTTAGATATCAATTTTGAGAGCGAGCAATTTGTCGGGGCTTTTGCGCCGGGTCTTGCACCTGAAGAGACATGGGCCTTTGGATGGACCGTGCCGGGCAGTGTGTTTCCGCCAGCAGGGTGTCCGGTCGGCACGACAGATATTTCGGCAACCGCTAGTGTTGCGGTGCCTGCTAATGGGCGTGTTTGCGAGATTTCTGGCACCATCACACAAGATGTAACGCTTTTTACCGGAAACATTTATGCTTTAAACGGGGCAGTTTTTGTGGGCCAAGATCAAGGGCCTGATATTGCCAATCCAAATCCGGTCGCCAGTGCGTCATTGACAATTCAAGCAGGCGTAACTGTATTTGGCGTTAATCCAACTGACTTTCTTGCGGTTAATCGGGGATCACAAATAAACGCATTGGGAACGGTTAACGCGCCCATTATTTTTACATCAGACGAAGATATTAATGGCACCAATAGTGGTAATGAGCGGGGCCAGTGGGGCGGGCTTGTTGTTAATGGGCGCGCCCCGATTAATTCGTGTGCTGATCCGTCAGTTCCGGCTAGTTGCGAGACATCAGGCGAAGGAGGAACCGGTAATTATGGCGGCAATAGTGTGGCTGATAGTTCAGGTATTCTCAACTTTATTCGGGTCCAGTTTGCGGGGTTTGAAATTACCACCGATAATGAATTGAACGGAATTGCTTTCCAAGGTGTGGGGGCAGGGACCAATGTTGATTTTGTTCAGGTTCATAATAATGATGATGATGGCGTTGAATTTTTTGGCGGCAATGTAAATGTTAGCCACCTTGTTATCACTGGTGTTGATGATGATGCGCTGGATTGGGTTTCCGGTTGGAATGGCTCTGCGCAATTTGTGTTAGTTGTCGGAACGGGTGTGGGTGATAACGGGTTTGAAGGCGATAATAATTCTTCAAATAATAATATTGCGCCGCGGTCCAATCCGATTATTTCAAATTATACATTGGTCGGCGGTCCGGGCGAAGACCTTGGCATGCAAATTCGTGTTGGCACTGGCGGTATTTTTGTAAACGGCGTTGTTGCGGGATGGGATGATGGATGCCTTGATATTGATGATGCTGCGACCCTTGGCAATATCCAGTCCGGACCTGTTGATGTGGCAAGCGACGGCGTTAACGATGATGACCTGCAAATTGGCGCGAATTTCTTTAGCTGTGATGTGCCTTTTGATGATGTTGATAATGATGGTGCGGTGGATATTTCGGCTGCATTTGGTGCCAATGCCATTGTGACCGGTGCAAGCTCTTTAAGTGTGCCAAGCGGCTTTAATGCGGCCTTTATTAATGGGGCGAATGAAAACGCGATTAACCCGATTGATCCGGTTGGTTTAAATTCGGTGATGGCGCCTGTAACACAAATTGGTGCTTTGAGTAATCCAAATGACGATTGGTATGTGGGTTGGACTTTGCCCGGTAGTTTTTAAAGTGATGTAGTTTTTAAAGTGATATTGGGTAATCAATATTACTGATAGGGCATTTTTATTCTATCTCTATACTGATAATATTAAAATAGACTTTAGTTAAAATTTTGGGATATGCGGGCTGTACAATGAATAAACAGATAATGAAACTCACCAAAGCATTATTGATTACCTCTGCTTTAGTGGTTCCCACAATGGTGGTGGCGCAAGATGATGATAAAATAAATATAGAAATCAATATCCCTGATATTACAGATGAAATTGTTGTGCGGGGCACACGGGTGCCTGATGAAAAAAGGGCAACCTCGGAAATTTCCAATCTATTATCGGCTGAAAAGATTGAACGCGCAGGGGACAGTGATATTGCGGGGGCCCTGCGGCGGGTGACGGGGCTTTCTTTATCCCAAGGCAAATTCCTTGTGGTGCGTGGTTTGAATGAGCGCTATTCAAGTTTAACTCTCAATGGCTCTCCTCTACCATCCCCTGAACCGTTAAAACGGGTTGCCCCGCTTGATCTGTTTCCAACAAGTGTTGTTGGGTCAGCTTTGGTGCAAAAAACATTTTCACCAGAATATTCTGGTGAATTTGGCGGCGGGTTAATCGAATTACGGTCAAAGTCTATTCCCGACGAAAAGTTTTTCGAGTTCGGCATCAGCGCTAGTCTTGATACGGAGACAACGGGCCATAATGGGTTGACCTTTGAAGGGGGCGGGCTTGATTTCACCGGTTTTGCCGATAATACTTTCTCCCTACCGGAGCCATTAGCCCAAGCGATTAATGACTTTCCGGGGGTGGCCATTCGCGAAGAAAGCGGTGTTTCCCAAAGCGCTTTGCAAGAAATTGGTACATCATTGGTGAATTCGCCATTGCGCGTTATCCAAGAAGCGACTGTGCCCGTCAATCACAGCTTTAATATTGCGGGTGGTAACAGGCTCGATTTTGATAATGGGGCCTCTGTGGGCTTTGTGGTTAATTTAGGCTATGGGCGCAATTTCCAAAATAAAGAAGGATTGCAAGGAGATGCGGCCATTGGTCCAAATGGCACAGCGGTAAGCCGGAATGAACAATTTGAATTTGAAAGTTTGACGGAATCCATAACCAGTAATGCATTAATCAGTGCCGGTATTGAATTTAACCGCGATCATAAATTAGAATTATTGGCAACAGCCTTAAGAAAGACCACAAAAGAAGCCCGTGAACGGGTGGGTACGGAAGAATTATCTTTTGGCGGGTTTGATGATGTTTTTATTTCCAACCTTGAATTTTTCGAAAACCAGGTCTGGACCGTTCAGGCCAATAGCGAGCATATTTTTCCAAAGCTAAAAGATTTATCGGTTGATTTACGCTTCGCCTATTCCGAGGCTTTTCGTGATGCCCCTTATGAAACCTCGTTTACGTTTTTGCGGGAAGATGAAACCGTTCCTTTCCGTTCCGCAATCGGGCTGGGCTCTGGTGCTTCTGCCTCGGGTTTTGATGTACGGTTCTCCAGAGTGGACGATACGAGTTTGCATTTTGGCGGTGATATCGTGCTGCCCCTTAGTTTTAAGAGCTTCGATATAGATTTAAAAACCGGGGGTGCCTACACCCGAACTGAGCGTGATTATCAATTACGCCAATTTGGCTTTCGAAATGATACAGGGCTTCCTGATGATGATCCGTTTTTCACACAGCGCATTGATTTTTTATTAGCAGACCAAAATATCAATGAAGAAGGCGGTTTTGAGTTTATCGAAACGCCGGATATTTTACAGCCCGGGGCTTATAATGGGGAATTGGAGGTTTTTGCCGGTTATGTGGGTGCGGATCTTCAGCTTACATCTTATTTGCGCGGGGCCTTTGGTTTGCGGTACGAAACGGCAGAACAAATAGTTGATAATTTCTCGATTGCCGGATTTACACCTGTGCCAAACGCTGGCCCTGAATCCCTTATTAATGATGATCGTTTCCTCCCCGCTATTACCCTCACATGGAATCCCATTGGTGACTTGCAATTGCGCGGTGCTTTTTCCCAGACTTTAACCCGCCCGCAATTCCAAGAACTTGGGGCCGCGATTTTTACGGATACGGATCGTGATATTCAAGTCTTTGGTAATCCGTTTTTGGTAAATACCGAAACCACCAATGTTGATGTGCGTGCGGAATATTATTTCAGCCGTGGACAATTTTTGACCTTAGGTGGTTTTTATAAAGACATCACCAATCCGATTGAAGAAAGCCTGTTGCAAACAGGGGATGATATTTTAACGACCTATATTAACGCGCCTTCAGCCCAGCTTTATGGGTTCGAGTTTGAATATGAACAGCGTTTTATTCTGGCTGATTGGTTTAAATCGGGTTGGCTTGGTGAGTATGCAGCCTCTAAAGATCTGATTTTGTCCACTAATTATACCTATTCACAATCATCTGTTGGGGTTGATGGTACTGTTTCAACGCCGATTTTTGCAGGCACGACGGTGAACGCGAATACGGCAGCGGCGGATAGCTTTTTTGTGGAAGGGCGTTCCTTACAAGGACAATCAGACCATATTGTCAATTTCCAAATCGGTTGGGAAGATGTGGATAAGGGGTCAAGAGCAACCTTATTGGTCAATTGGTCCAGTCAACGTATTCGTCAGGTCGGCCTTATCCAAGGGGCGAATGTGCCCAATGTGGTTGAGCGTTTGCCGATCACTGTAGATTTTGTTTATGGGCGGAAGATTGAATTTGCGGGCTCGCCTCTTGAGATGCAATTTAAAGTCGCGAATATTTTAAATGATGATTATCAAGCCACCGCCGATGGTGAGTTGGGAACATCGATCCCCATTGATGTTTATAATATCGGCACAACCTTTTCTTTAAACTTTAAGAAAAAGTTCTAAAGCGCTTCGCAGATAAGTGTTTACGGTTATCTGCATTAAGAAGCGCGGCAAACATAAAAGCGCTTCGCAGATAAGTGTTCACGGTTATCTGCGTTAAGAAGCGCGGCAGGTATAAAAGCGCTTCGCAGATAAGTGTTCACGGTTATCTGCGTTAAGAAGCGCGGCAGGTATAAAAGCGCTTCGCAGATAAGTGTTCATGGTTATCTGCGTTAAGAAGCGCGGAATCATTAAAAACATTTTTCTTAATGTGGTGGCATATGAGCCGCTTTAATCATCAATTTTCAGGGCTTTGATGAAAGCTTCTTGGGGAATTTCCACGCGGCCAAATTGGCGCATTTTCTTCTTACCGGCTTTTTGTTTATCAAGCAATTTACGCTTACGCGAGGCGTCACCGCCATAACATTTTGCGGTTACGTCTTTACGCATTGCGGCAATGGTTTCACGGGCGATGATCCGCCCCCCAATGGCTGCCTGAATGGGAATTTTGAAAAGGTGACGGGGGATAAGGTCTTTCAGTTTTTCACACATCACCCGCCCGCGTATTTGGGATTTATCACGGTGGACCACAATTGATAAAGCATCAACGGGCTCGTCATTGACCAAAATCTGCATTTTGACCAAATCCCCTTCACGGTGATTGAGGATT
>CALLPQ010000085.1 GCA_938015425.1 uncultured Parvularculaceae bacterium
ATGGGCGTTGATTGGCGCCGGTTTCCAAAAAATAAATGCCAACGCGCTCCCCAGAACGGCGTATGTTCGAGGTGTCAACATCAAAGCGTCTTAACTCGCTAATGGCTGCATCCCCAATGGCATTATCGGGCAACGCCGTTACGAACCCGGCTGGTAAGCCATAATTACGCAGCGCAACAGCAACATTCGCCTCGCCGCCGCCAAATGTTGCCTCAAATGAGGGGGATTGAAAAAACCGCTCATGCCCCGGTGACTTAAGACGGAGCATGATTTCTCCGAATGTAAGAAATTTATTCATTCCTAAATTCTCCGTAAAGATATTATTTTTTTGCTATGGCAACCGCTTCGCGGGCTAATTTGGTGATCACAGCAAAATCGCCCTTATCAATAGCGTTTTGCGGGGTAAGCCAGCTACCGCCGCAAGCAGCCACGGCAGGTATTTCGAGATAGTCTAAAAGATTGACCGCACTGACCCCGCCTGTCGGCATGAACTGCACATCGCGAAAAACTGATGCCATTGCCTTGAGCATTTTTGGCCCGCCCACAATGCTTGCGGGGAAAAGTTTTACTGTGCGAAGGCTCAAATTCCATGCTTTTTGTAATTCGCTCGGTGTCGCAATGCCCGGGAAAATTGGCAGATTATGGTTTTGAGCGATTTTTACAGACGCCTCATCAAGCCCCGGGGAGACAATAAATTTGGCGCCGCGGGCGATAACCTCATTAGCGTGATCGCCGCTCAACACGGTACCTGCCCCCACATGGGCATCAGGAAATTTCTCCACTATGGCTTCCAGACATTCAAGTGCCTCTTGTGTGCGAAGAACAACCTCGAGAACAGTTAAACCGCCTTCAATCAGTGCTGCAGCAATCTTGACTGCGACGTCAGGATCATTAGCCTGCACAAGCGGTACAACTCTTGTTTGTACTAATGCCTTTGTAATCATATCTGTCATCAATAACCCTTAAGAAAAGAACATCCCGCCATTTATATCGATATTAGCGCCAGTAATATAGGCTGATGTATCAGAAGCCAGAAAAACAACAAGATCAGCGCAATCATCCGGATGTCCCTGACGTCGCATAGGAACCGAGGCTTCTACCCCACGGCGTGCTTCATCGGGGGTGAATGTATCATGAAACGTTGTGTCAATCATACCCGGGCAAAGGGCATTAACGCGAATACCTTGGGGGCCTAGTTCTTTGGCCATGCTTCTTGTGAATGTCATCACGGCTGCCTTGGAGGTGGCATAAGCACTGGCACCGCCGCCGCCGCCATCACGCCCTGCAAGGGAGGCGAGGTTAACAATCGAGCTGCCTTTAGGCATATGAGGGGCCACGGCCTGTGTTGTGAGAAATGTTGAATTAAAATTCAGCGCCATCACATGGTTGAGAAACTCCTCATCCATTTCCTCAAGTTTTTTGCGTGCAACTAGTCCACCCACATTATTGACAAGTGCATGAATAGTATCGCCAAAGGTTTTACGTGTAACAGCGACCAAGTTATCAACATCACTCTTCTTGGTCATGTCACCTTTCACCAAAATTGCTGTGCCCCCGGCTTTTTCAATCGCGGCGACAGTTTCATCACCAGCCGTTTTATTGTTAAGATAATTAACGACAATTTTGGCGCCGGCTTGCGCCAGTTTAATTGAACAAGAACGTCCAATATCGCGGGTGCCGCCGGTTACAATTACTGTTTTTCCATCAAGGGTCATATACCCCTCCTATCTTGTTTGATCCGGCGATATCTAGTTTAAATCACGCGGCTTTAAAGGTTGAATTTGTCCGCATAGTATCCATACAGATAATACACTAAGAATTGCAAGGGCTGCACCGACGGCAAATGCCGGTGCATAACTATTGACTGTAATGACCGGTATCAGAAAGTTTAGACCCACAACGGCCAGTTTCGCTGCGGTTCCGGCAAAGCCCGCCAACGAACCAACGGACTTACCGCTATAAAAATCACTCGGCAAGGTTTGAATGTTGCCAACGGCAGTTTGAAACCCGAACAAAATGGCTGCCATTAATAAAACGGCGAATAAGGGAGAGGCGGCTTTAATGGTCATTAAGAGTGATACAAGCATAATGAGGCCGCCAAGGCCAATGACGGCTTTGCGGGTTTTGTTCACTGGCCAACCGGCTTTAATTCTGTTTTGTGCCAGCAATCCACCAAACCATGCACCAAACATGGCACCCACATAAGGCACCCATGCATAGAGGCCGATTTCTTTAACCCCAAAACCATATGTTTCTGACAGATAAAGTGGCAGCCAACCAACAAACAACCACCAAATCGGATCAAGAAAGAATGACGCCATAATAACGCCCCAGCTTTCTTTGCGTGATAAAATTTCTTTGGATGTCGGGGCGTAATCAGCGATTTCACCGCTATCATTATTGCGTTGTCCGGTGAGGATGTATTCGCGCTCTTCAGGGGCGAGCCAAGGATGTGTGTCTGGGCCGGATTTGTAAAGAATAAGCCAAGGGATCAGCCATAGAAACCCGAGCGCACCAACAGCAATAAATGTTGCCTGCCAACTATCTAGGTAGACAAACAGGTAGGCAATAATCGGTGCAGAGATGATCCCGCCAATCGCGGCGCCGGAATTGAAAATACCTTGCGCTAATGCGCGCTCTTTAATCGGGAACCATTCCGCATTGGCCTTTGTTGCGCCGGGCCAGTTGCCCGCCTCGGAAACCCCAAGAATTGCGCGAAACAATGCAAAACTGGTTAAGCCTGATGCAACTGCATGTAACATGGTTGCTGCCGACCAGACCGTGATTGACAAGATGAAACCAAAGCGCGTACCGATCCAGTCAAATATTTTACCAAACAAAGTTTGTCCGAATGCATAAGCAAAGGTGAACACATTCAAGATAATTGCATAATCGGTCTTGCTAAGACCAAGGTCTTTTGAAATCTCGGGCCACAAAAACCCAAGCGCTCCGCGATCAATATAATTGATGACTGTTGCCAGCGCCACAAGGGTGACGATCACCCATCTGAAGTTACCCTTCATCGTGTTTCATCCTTTTTATAATTTTCAATAAAGTCTTCGCGGATAGGAGAAAACATATCGAGCAGTACACCATCTTCGCGGCATATAGCGCCGTGAGGAACATTAGGAGCAATGTAAAAACTATCGCCTGCGCTAAGGGTTTTTGTTTCACTGCCAACCGTCACATCAAAGCGCCCTGACTCAACATAAGAGACTTGACTGTGGGGGTGTTTATGGATTTGGCCAATCGCCCCCTTATCAAACCAGACACGCACCGCCATCAATTCTTGATTAAACCCGAGAAACTGACGTTTAATGCCAGCCTCAATGGTTTCAACCGGCGTTTGTTCCTGAAAAACAAAGGTGGCGCTTTGCGTCGGTGGTTTGTTATCGATTGTCTTTTTAAGGTTTTGCATTGCGACTCCCCTTAGCAATATGTGAGTTCGAGTGAAAGACCCTGTATGGCCCCTCCCAAGAAATATTGTTCCCCTCCACATCAACCGTGTTAACGGCCTTGGCATCCGGATTTCCGGCTATTCCTAAACCGATATTTTCACCATTTTTGGTTTTAATCAAAATGTAATGAATGTTGTCAGCCGAATAATGCGCAATGGATTGAACGCGCGAATGACTTTCTCGCGTATATTCCACTGTGGGGTTATATTCCCCGTGGGGTTCTATGACCGATGCAAATGTGACCCCGTTATTGCTCTTTGTACGATATATAAAAGCGGGCTCGCGGCGTAGATTGAAATTTGGGTCATTGGCACCGATTTCAGTCATGATGAGTTTTGTATTATCGGGTACAGATGAAGTCACAGAATAAAATCGCCGGTCTAATAACCATGTAAATTGCGCATTACCATTAATGACTTCGCTCTCCCCCACATGCCATAGATGCTGATAGCCATTATCGCGCCCCAGCGGTTTGCGGCTTGTGGGGTCGGCTGAAATTTCAAAATTTGTTTCGACCATTTGCCCGTTATAATTATAGGGCAGGTCATATTGATGAGGTGCTTGTGATGTGGCTTTAACAAGATCAATAATAATTGGTTGTTGAAAGGCAGCATCCTTAATCATCGCAATGGTGCGGGTGAAGCTGACATCATCATAGGCTGTTGCTATGGATGCGCTCGTAATTTGCAAATCATCAGCTGTATAAAAAGTCTCCAGCGTAGGCGCATGTTTGTTGCCCGTTTTTGTGTCGCCGTTAAAATGGCTGATCTCGTCCACGACCAATGTATTATGTGCAATTGTCTGTTTTGCAAAACTGTTATTTTCAGCAAGATAATGGCCGCCAAATTTTGCCTCGACATTTAAAAACCGTGCAGCGCCATAGTCACGAATAATTTCATGACCTGCATCATAGACAATAAGCCCCAGCTTATCGAAATGTCCGTGGCCTAATCCTTGGGATGTATTTTTTGCGACAGCGACCAACCCATCAGGATCATTAGACGCACGTAAAATATCGAGAGCCCCTTGATCACCACTGGCGCCGTCGCGTAATCGCATGGATTTATAATCAAATGGTTTTGCTTCCCCGCGTGCCAGCGCTTCGCTGAGCTTTTTGCCCCCTGCTGTGGGTACAACTTGCCCTTGCGCTTTTGCAATCGACAGCAATCCGGGATCGCCCGTTAAATCATAAGCGATGGAGACACCATATTGTAGTTCAGCCGTCGCAATATCTTTATCTTTTATGGCATCATTAATCGGGAAAAACAGACCGCCATAATTTTGTTGTATCGTTGTGTAAATCGCTTTTTTTAATATGCCATCGCGATGGTTAAATATTTCCCGTTCAGGATCATTTTTCTCGATCGCCTGACCAAAAAGCACAAAAGGCATTAAGGCATAGCGTTGATAATAGGGGCCTTCATTATAATACCCATCGGGCGAAAATAATTTGTCCAGTTGTTTCAAGAACCCGTAATTGCCGGATTTATCCAGTCCCAGAAGCGCCTTTTCCACCAAGTCATCATCACCAAGAACATATCCGGTCATGCCAACCGCTGCGGTTGCCCATGTGCCGTGATTGTGAATTTTGTTAAATGTCTCCGGCGCATCATCGGAGAGAAAAGTAGTCAGCTCGCGCAAAAGATCGGTTTCAATTTTTTCGCGAACGTTGGCGGACAAATTATCCTTTATACTGGCATAGCCTTGTATGGCGTGCACCAGCCACCAGCTCTCATTTAAGTTTTGCCAGAACAAGCGGCCCGGCGATTGCTCTTTGGGTTTTGGGTGCAGGCCAAGCGTTGGATACATATCAGCATAAGCGAGAAGTAGCTTTTCGCTATGTTTGGCGTAGCGCGCATCGCCGGTAAATTCATAAAGCTTGCCAGCTTCATAAATAGTTTTTGCATTGGTTTTGTGTTGCTCATGGGTGTAGCCACCGCCAGCATCTTTGGGGAGTGGCACGACGATTGGATTATCAATTTGCGTGTCTATCTTTTGCGCTAATAGTGCGAGGGTATTCTCAAAAAGATTAGGTGAATTTTTTGACACTTTAGCCGTCTCCGCAGTAGATGCGAGGGCATAACCGGCATTGGTTGATGATGTGTCGACCTCTTGCTGGCAAGAGGTTATTGCCAAAGTCAGACCACAAAGCGCGACGATAGAAGGACGTGTCATTGATGTATAACTCATTGATCTATAACTCATTGGCTAACAACCAAATTATTTTTAATAATTGCTGTTGGCTCTAACCCGCTATTAAGTTCAAAGTTTTTCGGTTGGGGTGTATTAATAAAAGAGTTTTCAAAAATATTGGTTTTCGGCTCACCCACAGTGTGATTGATCAAAAAAGCTTTTGAATTATCAAAGACATTGTCAGAAATATTCGTAACTTGAACACCGTGAAGATGGATAGATGCACCAGACTTGTTTCGTTTACCGCCACCCACATTAATCAATTTCGATTGTGTCAGCTTGAAATGTGGGCCGAAGGTACTTTCATCCGTGCCCCCGCGATAATAATCAACCAACGCCCCTTGAACATTTTCAAAAACTGAATTGGTGATGGTCAGATATTCCGCATTGTAAATGCCGTAATCATCGCTTTCCTTATCAAGTTTCAAAATCGCACCGGTGACATCTTTAAAGCTTGAATCCTTGATTAAGATATTATCGGCAAAAGTCCCTTTTGCCGCCGAGATAATATTAAAGGAATGATTAATATCGATGTCTTTAAAATGTGTATCAATAATTTCCAGTCGATAATTTTCCAGCATTGAATAGGGGCTTGTACGGATCACGCTATTGCCGGCATTATCCGGCGCAGTTTTACCAGAAATTTTCAAATTTGATAATTTTAAACTCCCGCCGTTCAAAATTTCAAATAAGGCGGATCGCTCAAAACTGACCGTGACTTTCCCCTTACCTTTTATGGTAAGAGGCTTTGTGATTTTCAAAAACTTGCTGACGACATAATCGCCGCGTTTTAAAACAAGCGTGTCTCCCGGCTCTGCGGCGGCGATTGCCGCAAAAAGTTCACCGGCTTTTGGGGTTACTTGAATGGTTTTTCCAGAATCAAACGCAATAATTGGCTCTGATTTAGTATACCATGAGACGCCAACATCTTGCTTTTGCGTGACGTTGAGATCGCGCGAGATCCCGGCTTGCGTATCGCTTTCTGGATATAACAGGCCGTTATCTGCACGGGTTAACGTGACTGTCTCGCGGCGAAACCCTTTTGCAAATTCTGGTGGCTCCATTGGCGATAGAACATTATCAGCAAAGGCAATGCCCGAAACATCATCATAGACGGTAAAAACGTCTTTAGCGTTTTCATGAAAAATCAAATTACCGGTAAATGTGCTATCAATAGGAACCGCACTGCGTTCGGTATCACTCCCCGCCGCCAGCTGAATATTATCACTATTGATCAGGCTGTTATTATTGATTTTTGCGTCTTTAACCTGATGATAGCGATTAATGGGGGAGTTGGGGACACCGTTCATCACAACCAAAGCACCGCCAAAACGGGTTCCTTTTACCCCTTCCATATAATTGTTACGGATGGTTTGTCCGGCATTGATAACGCGTATGCCGCCCGTATGGTCAGCGCCATTTCCGAAAAAGACATTTCCTTCAACAATATTATTGTTACCATGGCGCATCGTCAGTGTACCGCGCGATTGGTAAAAAGTATTGTTACGGAATATATTCTTTCCTGATTTGTTTGAAATAATTTCAAGCTCACCATCGGCGCGATCAAAATAATTATTCTCGACAATCGTAAATGAGTTAGACAAAGAATAATGGCTTGTGCCAATGCGTAATGTTTCTCCGCCATTTGATCCTAGGATCTGGCGTGGTCCAAAATAATTATGGTCAATGCGGTGACGGTTTTCCTGACTTTGCTCGGTATTTAACCGAACCGCCATGGTCACGCCTTTATTGCGTTTGCCAACAATATGATTGTGATCAAATCTGTTATTCTTGCCATACATCATCACCCAGAAATCGACTTCCTGGCGTTCAGGTTGATTAAAATTATCTATAACAATTTGGGTGATGCGAGAATTATTGGCTAAGGATTTCGAGTCCACCCGAAACGAGACCACCTCGCTTGTTGGGGTGTGGCCGTTTTTAAAAACCAACCCCGATACTTCTAAATACTCGCCCGCAATTCGTAAGTTTGATTGCCCGCTAATAATAACCTGGCCGGGTGTTTCTCCCGTTAAAGAGATTGGGTCGCCTGCTTTACCCTTGCCCTGAAAGACGATTTCAAAATCATGCCAAACCCCATTTGCCAAAATGATTTTATCACCAGCGCTTATGTCTTTTACGGCTTCTTTATAGGCCGTTTGGTCCTTTACAAAAAAAGTTTTTCCAAACGCTGGACTGGCGATGAGGGTTGAAACCGCGACGGCGGTCATAAAACCCCGTCCCAAAAATTGCATTAGAGAGTTGGAATATAAATGGCGCACTCACGCCTCCCTTATGGTTTTCATGATCGCCTGCATGGCCCTTTAAGAAAGCATAAAGGAAAAATAAAGATTGGACAATTATTAATGCAGTCCAATTTTGGAAATAGGTCATTTTATTTGGTATGCACAAACCGTTAATGAACCATGGATTATTAAACGGCTGGGGTCCCGTCCAAAAACCTCTCACGGCTTTCTTTTGTTCGACGGCGCGCCTCTTCAATCGCAAGAGCCTCTGTTGCGCTCAACATTGCCTCGATAATGCATTTAAAATGTGTGCGCATGGCTTTGCGGGCCCTGTCCGAGTCCCGTTTGCGTAGTGCTATGACGATATCCCGGTGTTCTTTAAGGCGTTTTTGGGGGTTCATCTCACAAATGGAATCATATGCCTTACGAACTTCCAGCTTTTCTGTTCGGATACGCCATAATCGCTCAACTGTTTCCAGCATTGCATTATTTTTTGTAGCGCGCGCAATTGCCATGTGAAACTCGCGGTCTGCATCAGATTCTATGGGGCTAGCGGGATCATTGCCGGGTGCCATGCGTGCGACAATGTCATCGAGCTCGTCGAGTTCCTCATCGGTTATTGTGGTAGCCGCTAAAGCCGCTGCTTCTGACTCGATTGCAGAGCGGGCTTCGGTTAACTCAAAGGCGCTTACATCCGGTAAGGAATTCATATCTTCGCTGGATTTGCGTAACACATAGACGCCGGACCCAACGCGAATATCCAAAATCCCGATGGCTTCGAGTGAAATTTGGGCCTCACGTATTGTCACACGGCTGACATTTAATTGTTCAGCAAGATCACGTTCACCGGGTAAGCGACTGCCGGGCGGGTAAGCGCCGTCTACAATCATCTGTTTGATTTGTGTTGCAACAGAATAATATAGTCTTTTTTCACTCATTCTCGAATAAGCTCTTTTGCCTGTAAGTTATTTCAGAATTTATATTTCACTTATTTTGTATACCAATTTTAATAAAACTTCTACTCCTCATTTTAAGAGGTGTTTGAAAAAAGAGCCGCCATACGTGAAGATATGGCGGCTCTTTTTATGGGTGTGTTGTTGTTTAATCTGCGCTTGATGCCGTCTAAAGTATGTAGCGATGATAATAGATAAGAATTTTTCTGATTAATCCTTCAACACAAAAAAGCGACCAACAAGCCGAGGGAGGAGATAGCTTATTGGTCGCTGTTTGTTTGAGCCTGTGTGGCTCGGTCTTTTGGCCAAGAATTGGCCGATTTTCACTCTACTGATAGATTAATATCTGAACGTCGCTCCAAAAGTAATTCGACGATCAGGTAAACCCTGAAAACATAAAAGCGCATTATCATTTACACAAAACTGGCTAATGTCAGATTTGGTTAGGTTCACCACCTCAGCGCCGATGTTGATGTTATCGGTTAGGTCATAGGTGACACTTGCATTCAACTGACCTCTGGCGGCTGTAACAACCGGAAAGCCCAAGGTACTGTTCAAACTCGCACCAGCGGCTGTATCAAGGGTACGGAATGATGAACGCCATGTGTATCGCGCCCGAGCTGAAAAGCCGTACTTCTCATAGAACAAGGTGACATTGTATGCGTTGCGAGAATTATCGAGCAAGCCTTGCACAGCCTCAACATCGACAAAATTAGCATTGTCAAAAACGCCATTGATGGCATTAAAGACTTCCTGTCCACGACCAGAATTATCATTTGTCGCTTCACCGCCGCCAAAATCCTGGAAAGTATAGTTCGTAATCAGACCAAATCCTGAAGCCCAGCCAATGCTATCTTCCCAACCGGAAAGATCATACTGGAATGCAAATTCGATACCTGTTTGGGTTGTATCAGCCGTATCATTGATGGTTGTCAAAATTGGTACGCATAACCCATTCCCTGGTATATCAGATAGTACATTGCGATCAGGGAGTGGGTTGAAAATACCACCGCCTTCACAGGGGTCTGTAATATCCCTGAAACCGTTTCCATCTTCTGGTGCGTCTTCTAATTGAGCAACAAACAAGTTGGTGCGGTTTTTATGGAAGAAACCAACACTAAAGACAGCTGCAGGGGCAAAATACCAATCGAGTGATACGTCAAATGATGTCACAGTTTCAGGGCCTAAGCCAGGATTACCGATTGAAACCGCATTGTTAGGCCCAGTCGGGAAGGAAACCGATGTGTTCAAATCAGAGAAAGCAGGACGCAGAATATCTTCAGTCCAACTCGCTCTAAGAACCACATTCTCGCTTAAATCTGCAATCAAATTCACTCTTGGTAAGAACTCGTCATAGCTATCGGTTGTGACAACTTGCTCGATGGCACTGCCAACAACAGAGTTGCCTAATGAGTCGATTGAGGTGTTTATGTAGCGAAAGCCTGCATTACCTCGAAAAATTCCGTACTCGAAATTAAGTTGTCCGTAGGCTGCATGGGTTGTTTCTTCAATATCAAAGAATGCCGTTGTGCTGGAAGATGGCCCTTCTAGTAACGGATCTCCATTAGCTAACGCAGCTTGTCCGCCGGGAGTGGAATTTAAGGCGGCTATAAGTGTTGCCAATGTTCCTTCAGGATCTTCGAAAGATAGGTCCGGATCGATAAGGAGGAAATTGCGGAACGCTAGTTCTCGACCGTCTGCGTCGCCGAAATTATCGGGCCCTACAACCAATAGTTCAGAAAATAATGATCCATTTGGACTATTAGCAATGGCACCTGTGCCAAAGTTTGAACCAACATCATCGAATGTACTCGATGTATTGTTGAAGCGGTAACCGACATCGACTGATTTAATAAAGCCGCCACTCAAGAAACTGTCTTCTGTATCATAAGAAAAATCGAGACGGAATGCGTTCTCTGAATTTTCATTGGTGTCATTACCAACCTGAACAGCATCCAATACAACATTGTTAGGATTGGTTAAGTCAGCAACGGCTGGGGCGAAAGGAGAGTTAAAGTCGATACCAAATGTTAAAGAGCCATCGCTTAAATCAAAGGCAAATGGAACACTATTGTCATTACTGCTACCATCCAACGGTGTTAGTGGATTTGGATTAATGAAATTCAATGTGGTGCTTAAATTAGGTCTCACAGAATCTGAACTTGAGAGTGATCCTTCAATTCTTGCGGATAGACGTTCTCCTTTCCATTCTCCTCCGAGGATGAAAACCTGACTATCGGTAATACGGGCTCCCGTGTCACTTGAGAATCGTAAATTGGGGTCGTCATCATCGACTGACGGGATGGGTTGAATTGTGCCAGTTAAAGCCGCTTCAATACTACCCAGATCAACACCGTCTAACTCGCCAAAATCAATCGTTTCGAAAGAAGTAGGTATTGTAAAGTCTCGAACGGAGCTTACACCAGATCCTTGAATTCTGAAGCTGTCTTGTCTGACTTCCTGATCGTTAATGATCGTATCAAAGTAGAATCTCGTATTGTCATTGGGGGCCCATTCTAAAGTACCGGCAATGTTGAATGTTTCAAATTCGAAGTTCTCAAGTTCTTGGTTGAGGAATTGAATGGGTAGGAAGTTAAAATCCTGCGCCGCCGGACGATTGGTTGCTTGATCTTGCAAACTTCCGTTTCTTATGACGTCAGCATTTATGTTTTCGACAAGATTATCGCGATCGACGCGAGGTCTAAATGATGTTGATTCCTGACGTGTATAGCTTCCGCTGATAACGATACCTATCTCACCGAACGCTGTGTCCCAATTGTTACCCGCTGATCCTGCAAATCTTGGTGTATAGGTTTGTGAGAGGTTACTGTTCTCGCCTTGACCCCTTAAAACAAGCAGGGGTTCACTTAATTCCAGAGGACGAATTGTTCTTAGATTAATCGTACCCCCAACAGACCCCTCAATTGTTTTGGATTCTGGAGATTTGATGACTTCTACCGCTGAAATGATGGCTGCATTTACATCTTCAAAATCGATACCGCCACGACCAGCACCAGACCCCACAGTTGAAACTCCATTAATTTCGGTTCGGTTATCATCAGTACCACGAATTTGAACGTTGGTACCAACACCAGCGGTTCTGGTTATCTGGATACCTGTGATGTTTTCTAGCACCTCGGCGAGGTTTTGGTCTGGTAGTTTACCAATATCTTGCGCCTTGATGACTTCTATTAAGCTGTCAGCGCTTCTTTTTTCATTTAGAGCGCTTTGCAGTGAACTGCGGATACCAGTTACGATGACTTCGTCTGGCTCGTTATCTTCCTGGGCATATGCAAAGTTACTGCTCATTAAAATTGCAGGAACAATCGCAGATGTTAGCAATAATTTTGCCCTTTTGGCAGATTTATTGGTCTTGATTGAGATATTCTCTTTTTTTGATTGTATCATATGACGCCTCCCTTGGTGTCCGTGTTAACTTGACCTCAAACATGATATCAACCAATATATCAAAATCTGTCAAACTGTTTTTTATTCCATTAACCCACAATTGGCATGTAAAATTGGTATAATAAAAAAATAAAAGTTTCTTATAAAAAATTTTTTTAAAAAAATTCAATGGGATAGCGTATGGAATCGACATTGTTGCTTTCTTACAACGTCAGCGTGAATTTATATGTAAATGTAAAAAGCCAGCACTTGGCGTGAAGGGGAGCGGTTTTTTCATAATCTGCTCACACTCTTATTCAGATCGATTTTAAACTAGAATAAGGACATCTTCGTTCGTTAAATTAAAAATACTCAATTCGGGAAGAAGTTTTAACATGAGAGTAACGCCGCGTGGTTTCAAAGAAACGCTTGCTTTATTCCTACCTGGAATATTCCTTCTTGGTTTCAATATCGGCACCGGCAGCGTTACCACTATGGCGAAGGCGGGGGCTAGCTATGGTATGTCTTTGTTGTGGACAGTGCTGATCTCTTGTATTGCGACCTATGTGATGATTGGCGCTTATGGCCGTTATACGCTAGTTACGGGGGAGACGGCATTACAAGCATTTCGTAAACACATTCACCCTCTGGTTGGCATATTTTTTATTATTGCTTTAACCGCAGGGGTGAGCGGCAGTGTGATGGGCGTGATGGGGATTGTGGCCGATATCAGTTATGAATGGTCTAAAACAGTGATCAAAGGGGGCATACGGCCTATCTATTGGGCGGCGGTTTTTATCTCTCTTGTCTATTTTATATTCTGGAACGGGCGCATGGAAATTTTTGAGCGTGCCCTTGCGGTGATTGTTGCCATCATGGCGGCGAGTTTTGTTTTGAATTTTTTCATTTTGATGCCGCCGCCGATCGATATGTTGAAAGGTTTGGTGCCGACCATTCCTGAAATTGCTGATGCGCAAGGACAGGGTCAAGAACAGGTGCCTTTATTGTTGATTGCTTCCATGGTGGGCACAACTTTGTTCTCCGGCCTTTTTATCATCCGCACAACATTGGTGAAAGAAGCGGGTTGGACTCTCGCTGATGAAAAGCAGCAAAGGCGGGATGCGCTATTTGCTGCTGCGATGATGTTCATTATCAGTGCGGCAATTATGGCCGCCTCAGCTGGCACGCTATTCACGGCGGGCCTTGGCCTTGATCGTCCCGAACAAATGATCACATTGCTTGAACCGTTAGCCGGACCCTTCGCTGTATCCATCTTTGCCATCGGTATTATTGCGGCAGGGGTTTCCTCGCAATTTCCAAACGTCTTGATGTTGCCATGGTTACTTTGCGATTATCAAAATACACCGCGGGATATGACTTTGGCGAAATATCGGGTCATGGTGTTTTTTATCTCGCTGCTGGGGCTCGTGGTGCCTTTATTTGACGCACGGCCCATCCTCGTGATGATTGCATCGCAAGCTTTCAACGTGGTGCTTTTACCAGCGACGGTGGCGTGTATATTTTATCTGGGGAATAGAAAAGACCTGATGGGGGAAAACCGTCATGGCCCGCTCGTGAATTTAAGCCTTATGGCGATCTTCGTGTTTTCACTGGTGACAAGTTTTATGGGCTTACAGGGCTTGATGGCCATGGTGCGGGGTTAGGCGCGGTAATGACAAAAATAAATAGAGAGGAATTGGGATGCATGAGTCATGGCGATGGTTTGGGCCAAAAGATCCGGTGACATTGGCGGAGATCCGTCAAACCGGCACCTCTGATATTGTCAGTGCTCTGCATGATATTCCTATTGGTGATGTGTGGCCCCGTGATGCCATTAAGGCCCATAAGATGTTGATCGAGGAACACAATGATACAATGACGCCTTTGCGGTGGACCGTGGTTGAAAGTATTCCCGTTCATGAAGATATTAAACTTGCCGCGACTGGTTGTGAAAAATATATTGATAACTGGGTAGAGACGCTAACAAACCTTGCGGCAGAAGGCATCACGACCATCTGTTATAACTTCATGCCGGTGATTGATTGGACGCGCACAGATCTAAAGCATCAATTGCCGAACGGCGCTTACACA
This sequence comes from uncultured Parvularculaceae bacterium, assembly GCA_938015425.1. Lineage (GTDB taxonomy): Bacteria > Pseudomonadota > Alphaproteobacteria > Caulobacterales > Parvularculaceae > CALLPQ01. The sequence continues at coordinate 14,329 of CALLPQ010000085.1, forward strand.
CTGCGCTTTGATCAGGATAAATTTGCCGCCTTTGATTTGTTTATTTTAGAACGCGCTAATGCAAGAGATGATTATACGCAAGCCGAAATTGATCGCGCAGACCACGTTTTTTATTCAATGACGCCAGAAGAGAAAACCGATCTAACCCGGACGATTATTGCGGGGCTTCCGGGTAAAATGACCGATGCCTATAGTCTTGATGATTTTCGCAAAGCCTTGGCGCGCTATGACCATATGGATCACGCGGCGCTGCGAAAAAACCTTTTTGCATTCTTGAAACGGGTGTTGCCGCATGCGGAAAGACTAGGGGTGAAGCTTGCCATTCATCCTGATGACCCCCCTTGGGACATGTTTGGATTGCCCCGCATTATCTGCACCGCTGACGATCTTGATATTCTGTTTACTGAAATTCCAAGTTCTGCCAATGGCATGACATTGTGTGTTGGCACTTATGGCAGCAGGCCCGATAATAATCTTCCGCAAATGGCGCTGGATTTTGCGCCGCGCATCTATTTTTCACACCTGCGCGGCGTAACGCGCGATCCCCAAGAGCAACGCTCTTTTTTCGAGGCTAGTCATCTCGACAGTGATACGGATATGGTTCATGTTATTCGCAATCTATTGAATAATGAAAAAACGCTCAACCGACAAATTTTTATTCGCCCCGATCATGGCCATCAAATGATGGGCGATATTGATCGCCCAATCAATCCCGGTTACTCAGCAGTTGGCAGAATGAAAGGCCTTGCTGAAATTCGCGGTGTCATCAAGGCGCTCTCG
>CALLPQ010000086.1 GCA_938015425.1 uncultured Parvularculaceae bacterium
TTGACCGTCATTTTTTAAAACCAGACAGCCTTGCTCGTTAATGGTTTCAAAACAGCCTATGAGCGTTTTATCACCCATCCGCACACCGATCTGACGGCCAATTTTTTCTGCATTCTTGCACCATTCTTCGCGAATGGGGGCAAACCCGTATTTGCTCCATATTTCAAGCCAGCCATGTAGGTTTTTATCAAGAGCCTCAACCATTGCCCCAATCGAGGGGGTTATCCCGAAGCGGCTAAGATGTGTCGCCCGATAAGGTAGGTGGTCTGGCGCGGAAACAATGTTAATTCCTATGCCGATTGAAAGAAAATATTCTTCCTTTTGGGGGAGGAGCTCTAACAAAATGCCGGAAATTTTTTCCCCGTTTAATAATATATCATTTGGCCACTTCAGGGTAAGCGCATCCCCATTTCTGCCTGCTTGTTTTAAAAACCCATCAAGGGTGTGTTTAACTGTTAAGCCCACAAGGAAAGACAATTGCGCAATAAGCTCTGGTGTTGTGTTCGGGTTAAAAAGGAAACTTCCGGCGAAATCCCCTTCTTGTTGATGCCATTGATTGCCATGGCGACCATATCCGTCAGTTTGACGTTTGGCTAAAAGCCAGATTTTCTGATCTGGGCTTAGGGTTTGGGCATAAGGCTTTATTTGCGAAGATGTGGAAGCTATTTCTTCATGGATAATGAGTTTGGCTGAAGAGGGGAGGGTTTTGTGGTCCATATCATTATGATTTATCTAGGGAAAGGTCTGTCTCGGAATTAGTGTGATTACAGATCAATTGCCCCCCATCAACATAAATCGTTTGCCCTGTAATATAAGCGGCTTCTTTCGTGCTTAAAAAATAAGCGAGATTTGCCGCATCTTCGGGTTCCCCCCAACGCTTTAAAGGCGGTAGGTTTTTATCGTCACGGGCGCCTTCTTGTTCCCCGCGTGTCGGGCCGGTCCCCACCGTATTGACATTCACATTATAGGGGGAAAGGGATAGGGCGATCGCTTTTGTCAATTGTTGCAATCCCCCTTGAGTGGCGGCAAAAGCCACATGTTCAGCTTGCGTAACAACCCCGTCCACTGAACCGAAATTAACAATCGCTTGCTGGGCGGGGGACGCATTAATATCTTCGCCTTGCTTTTCGCGCTGACGGATAAACTGCTTTGCAACAGCCTGATTTAATAAAAAAGTACCGGTTAGATTATGTTGAAGTAACGCGTTAAAATCTTCCTCGCTGGTATCTAGGAATGAACTTGATAAATATTGTGTGGAAGCATTGACCAACACATCCACTTGGCCATAATTCTCAAGCACTTCGGCAATCACATTATGAACATGTAATCGGGAGGCTATGTCAGCGGCTACAAAGCTGACTTTTGCATCGCTTGTCTTGAGTTGTTCCTCGATAGCGCGCCCGGCAACTTCGTCTGTGTCAACGAGGATTAAGCGATCTCCCGCTTTAGCAAACCGGATCGCACATGCGGCGCCAATACCGTTTGCAGATCCTGTAATAATTACAGAGCGTTCACTCATAAGGTAGCCTCGTTTTATTAAGATAATTATCTATGACCAAGTATGGATTTAGGGCTGTGATGTGTTTTAATCCACTGCTTTTATAGCATTATGCGTAATGAACAAGAATTAATTCTATTTCTTCAAAAAGGTTTTGACGGGGATTGGGACCCATTTGAGAAAGGAAGCGTGATTAAAGGAAATCTTGGATATTATTCAAGATGTATTAAAGGGGTGAGAGTAAAGAACCGGGAAGATTATAAGGTTATTTTATATTTAATTTTTGAATTTATTTGAACCAGTTTGCGGATTTAAAATAAATCAAAAAAACGGGCACCTTAATTTAGGGAACCCGTTATTATTTTCTATATATTATATGGTGAATAGCTAATTCGTTCGTCGTCGGAGTTTGCTGATTTCATCTTTAAGCTTGAGTTTCTGGCGTTTTAACTCGATAATTTTAAATTCATCCCGACACGGTTTTTTTAGTTCTTGTGTCAGAGTTTCTTTGATGTCCTGACGTCGTGTGTTTAATGCATTCAAATGAGCCTCTATCGCCATATTCAGTCTCCTTTGTTAATAATAGATGGGTATATTAAACCACTAGAAGTTGCATTTGTCACGCAAACAAAGGTTAATTTGCGAAATTATTTGGGCGTTGCAAATTGGGGTTGAACGTTTTGTTTTTAAAATTTCTTGCGTAACTTATTGGTTTAAAATAATAAAAAAAGCACACTTGCATACTCTCATAAACCAAGGGTAATTTCGAACACAATTTTTTGATTAATTTTGAGGTTATAAATTTAACCATACCTAATTCGCTTTAAGCCCATAGGTTCTACAGTGGGTCTTACTTTAGGCCGGCCTTTTGGACCTTGAATGTCTATTATTAAGGGATGTAATGACGAGTATTGAAGATATAAAACGGCAATCATTATGGGATTGGGCATTGCATCATTATCAAAAGCAAGGCGTTTCTTCTTTGCTGTTAGAAGGGCAAGATAAATTTGATTTACAAATTAATATTATTTTGTGGTGTTGTTGGTGCGCTGACTACTTTCATGAATTAAGCGATCTCGAATTGCGCCGCGCTATTGACGGTAGTAGTTCGTGGTCAAAAGACGTGACCCAACCCTTACGCAATGTCAGGCGCGCATTAAAAAACCCTCACTATAATGATGATAGCGAGAGAGCAAAAAGAATAAGACAGAGCGTAAAAGATATAGAATTGGAAGCAGAATGTGTCGAGCTTGAATTATACGAACGTATCACCGGAGACGAAACCAGCAATAACGGTGATAAGTTGGCCCTCGCGCGTAGAAACCTTTCTGCCTATATAGGATATAGCGGTGCAGCCAGAAGAGAAGGGTTTTCGGTTTCTTTACTTGAAGAAATTGCAACAAAGATATATGCAGATGAAACATAGTAATCAAATAAGATAATGGCCCTGAAAGCAGCGTAATGACTGGTGATATCAATGATAATGGGGATAGCGGGGATAATAGAGATAGCGGGGATAAGACCGCTGTGGGCAATTTGCCTCTATCGGATAATCAATCACTAGAAAATGATATTCGTTTTCCTGTAAATGAAAAAGATGTATCAGCGGCTAATGATGAAGCCATGCAAATGCGATTGATGTTTTTACTGCAAGAACATCACGATCTGGATAGGGCAATTCTCGCCCTGGAAAATCAGGCGGTTATTGAAACCCTGGTTATTGCCCGCCTCAAGAAAAAGAAACTTAAGATTAAAGATGAAATGTCATTTATCCGCTCGCAAATAGAACCCGACATCATTGCATAAATTAAAAACTTTAAATGGGTTAAATTTTTGTGGGGCCGACCTATATCCAACTGGGGTTTGTGAAAAATTATTTAAAAAGTCCGGTTCCTTATTTTATCTTTATACATCTCTTTGTCGGCATTTTCTAAAGCTTCACCAGCGCTAAGTCCCCCCGTAATATCAACAATGCCATAGGCGATGCCGAGTTTAATGTCGTGGTGATCCCCCTTTAAAGGGGTTGATTGTATTAAAGAAGACAATTCCGACATTTTTTGTTGCGCCTTTATTTTAGGGCTATTCATTAAAATCAATCCAAATTCATCTCCGCCAATACGGGCAAAACTATCTTCAGCGCGAATATTAGCTGAGAATAAGGTGGCCACATGTTTTAAGGCTCTATCGCCCGTTTTATGGCTATGCTCATCATTGAGAATTTTTAAATTGTTCAGATCAATAAACACCAAAGCCGCTTGGGTGTTGTAACGCTTTGCCATGGCGAGAACGCGGTTTAAATCTCTGACGAAAGCACGGCGATTGGAAACTTCCAATAGCGGATCAAGGTCCGCGACTTTTTCTGCTTGGGATAGTTGATCTTGCAATTGGCCAACTTGACCCCTTAATGAGTTCACTTCCTCGATTAAACTGGTTAAAGCTTTTCGAACCGAGGTGGTGAGCTCTTTCTCGGGTATGCCGGCAATAGAGACAATATCTTGAACAGCTTTAGCGGACTGCACGGCTTTTGTTTCCGGAACAGCTGTGTTCGTCCCGATCTTATCGGTTTTCTTGGCGGACGTAGGCCGCGTGAAAAGATGTGTCGGAATTTTCATAATGAAATGACTATCGTTGCTGACATGAGCAAATATCATCCTGTTTGCATGGTTTTGCAAAGGAAAACCATTCACCGCACCAACCCAACCACTCGTCGAATGCATATTGAAAGCAAGATTAATTAACCCCACATTATAGATGTGGACAGGATTTGCGCCTATTCCCCTTCTCTGCAGTGCAACCTGTTCTTTTTGTGAGGAGAGACGCCAGACAAAGCGCCCTGTTAATGCTGGTGTCTCTCCTTTTTTTACTTACCCCTCACAAATAACCTGATCATTAAGGCAGCCCGTTTCGGTGCCTATTTAGGCGTCCATTTAAGCCTAAGTCGTAAGTCGGGGTAAACTTTGAAAATTTAGGGGGGTGATAAAAACCACTTGCTGACAAGCTGGTCAAAAACCGCTATCACCCCATCATTCCTAATAGTAAGACATGAAGTGATAGTTCCTAATGGTCTCAAAATATGTAACGCACCTTGAATGTTCAATGACGGGTAAACACTTTAACGCCAATGAAAAGCAGGGTTTATCTGAAGTTGGCCGGCCTTTATTGGTGCGTTATGATTTAAAGGCTGTGGCGAATGCGTTGAAAAAGGAAACCCTTGCCAAACGAACTGAAGGGTTTTGGCGATATCATGAAATGTTACCCGTCGCCCATTGTGATAATCGCATTTCCTTGGGGGAGGTTGTGACCCCGCTTATGGATTTGCCCCGCATCGCCAAAGCGCATGGGGCCACAGGACGTTTAACCGTAAAGGATGAGGGGCGTCTTCCCACAGGGTCTTTTAAAGCGCGGGGCCTCGCCATGGCGGTTTCAATGGCAAAAGAACTCGGAATAGATCATCTGGCAATTCCCACAAATGGGAATGCAGGGGCGGCCATGGCGGCCTATGCCACCAAAGCGGGCATACGATCAACCGTTTTTTGCCCGGATGATACGCCCCCGATTAATGTTGAAGAAATCGCCTTTCAAGGGGGCGATACGTATCGGGTCAATGGATTGATTAATGATTGCGGTGCCATTGTCGGCGGCGGCAAGGAAAGCGTTGGCTGGTTTGATGTTTCAACCTTGAAAGAGCCATATCGTATTGAAGGCAAGAAAACCATGGGTCTGGAACTTGCGGAACAGCTAGGGTGGCAAGTCCCTGATGTGATTTTTTATCCAACAGGGGGCGGAACCGGATTAATCGGTATGTGGAAAGCTTTTGCCGAATTGGAAGAAATGGGATGGATCGGATCAAAACGCCCGCGCATGATTGCGGTTCAATCAACCGGATGTGCGCCCATCGTCAAAGCCTATGATAATGGTGAAGAACATGCTCCGCTTTGGGAAAATGCCTATACACATGCCTCTGGTATTAGAGTGCCCATCGCTGTGGGGGATTTTTTGATTTTGCGGGCAGTGCGGGAGTCAGGCGGTTTCGCTATTGCAGTTGAAGATGAAGCCATCACACAGGCCCAAGCCCATGTGGCAAAAGAAGAGGGTGTTTTATTATGCCCTGAAGGCGCGGCCACATTCGCTGCATGGCAGCAATCATTGACCAATGGTTCAATCGGCAAGGATGATCATGCGATATTATTTAACTGCGCAACGGGCCTAAAATATCCTATGCCCGAGGTTCAAAAAGCAATTGATAAAAATCAGACCATTGATTATGGGCAATTTAGCTAATCGAGTTTAAAAAGGATTGATCATGAGTGAATTGGTAAAGTCTGGCTTCCACAAAAATTTTGGTGGTTTAAAAACCAAATCCTATAGTATGGCTATAGGAGTTTTGTTATTGTTTGTGACGGCTTGCGGCGTGAAAGACGATAATAAAAACAATAGCACGGATGCAGCAGCAAATAGCATAAGCGGGTCTAGCGGCTTGGAAAAACAAACAGAAGCGACAAAAAATTCTGATGCATCTGTAAGCCCTAAAAATACTCAAGGACGAATAGTTCTGGAGCCCAGTCAAGATATTGCAACGGATAACCCTGCAATTGCGGATTTACCAAAAGCGCGTATCACCACATCGATGGGACCCATCACGATTGTTCTTTATCCGGAGCAAGCACCAATTTCTGTTGAAAATTTTAAAAATTATGTTGCTGGCCGTCATTATTCCCGTACGGTGTTTCACCGTGTCATTCCCGGGTTTATGATTCAAGGGGGAGGATATTCTTCCTTTTTAGAGCCGAGAAAAACCAATGATCCTATCCGTTATGAAGGGGATAACGGGTTAAACAATGATCGCGGCACCATCGCTATGGCGCGGACATCTAACCCTGATAGTGCAACCTCGCAATGGTACATAAACCACGAGGATAATGAAAACCTCAATCATGGTGCGCGGGGGCCGGATGTGCCTGGTTATACGGTGTTTGGCCGCGTGATCTCGGGGATGAATATTGTGGATGCGATAGCCCTTGTCGAGACAGGTACGCAAGTGATTGGTAATGGTCAAACATTGCAAAACGTGCCGGTTGACCCTGTTGTCATTAACAATGTGGAAATGCTTAATTAGAGCTGTTTAAGGTTTATAATTATAGCCACCCAATACGATCTCGCCATTTTAATATTGTCATTATAGTGAATAAATATGTCAAAAAAACAAAAAACATTTAAACCAAAAGCGCGTACCCCACGCGGTTTTGGCGATCGTCTGGGATCTGAGATCACAGATGAAAGAGATATGCTATTGCGTATTTCAAAAATCTACGAATCTTACGGATTTGATCCGTTAGAAACCTCGGCCTTTGAATATACAGATGCGTTGGGCAAGTTTTTGCCGGATGTGGATCGGCCTAATCAAGGGGTGTTTTCTCTAACAGATGATGATGAACAATGGATGAGTTTACGCTATGATTTAACGGCGCCTCTTGCGCGGTTTGTGGCACAAAATTATGATGCTTTACCAAAACCCTTTCGGCGTTATGCATTTGGCCCAGTCTGGCGCAATGAAAAACCGGGGCCTGGGCGGTTTCGTCAATTTACACAGTGCGATGCCGATTCCATTGGGGCACCAGCACCCCATGCAGATGTGGAATGTTGCATGATGTTGTCCGAGGCCATTGTTGCGGCCGGGGTTTCAAAAGATAATTTCCAAATAAGAATTAATGATCGAAACGTGTTGAGCGGTTTACTGGAAAGTATCGGCATTGAAGAGGGGGGAGATCAAACCCAAAAACTGGGCGTATTAAGAGCCATGGATAAGCTGGATCGTTTGGGCGTTAACGGGGTGACCCAGCTTTTAGGGGAAGGACGTAAAGATGAGTCTGGTGCCTACACCGAAGGGGCAAAACTGTCTGACTCTCAAATAGGCCGTGTCATGAATTTTATGGCTGCCTCGGCGGATACGAACGGGCAAACATGTGATCAATTATCAAACCTGATCGGATCTAGCCCAAGTGGTGAAAAAGGGGTGAGTGCCCTTAGCGAAATGGCGCGTCAACTCACCGCTTTAGGAATGAGTGATAGCCATATCAAGATTGATTTATCCGTAGTCAGAGGGCTTGAATATTATACCGGCCCCGTGTTTGAAGCCGAAATATTATCGGACTTAAAAGACGCAAAAGGGCGGCCCGTGCAAATTGGCTCTGTGGCTTCGGGGGGGCGCTATGATGATTTGATTAAGCGTTTCAAAGGCATAGAAGTACCCGCCGTGGGTATTTCCGTTGGTGTATCGAGGTTGTTAACGGTCTTGTCTCTTTTGTCCCAATCCCAAAACCAAGCCCATGGGCCAGTTGTGATATTGGCGTTAGATCCTGAACGCATGCAAGATTATCATGCAATGGCGCGGGAATTGCGCGATCATAATATTCGTGCCGAAGTTTATTTGGGTGGTTCTGGTATGCGTGCACAGATGAAATATGCCGATAAGCGCGCCGCCCCCTTAACCATTATTCAAGGAGGTGATGAGCTTGAAAAAGGCGAGGTGACCTTGAAGGATTTAATCCTTGGGGCGAAATTATCAAAAGAGATAGAAGACAATACCGAATGGCGAGAAGGGCAACCGGCCCAGTTTTCTGTTCCCCGCGCCCAATTGGTCGCCAGCGTAAAAGAGGTTCTAGCCAGACACTAATACTTAGTCTGTAGTAAATCTAGTAAACACTACCTAAAAGATATTGTAAACAATCCAAGCGATGCTTAACACAAAGTGATCATGGCACTGAAGAAGCTTTTAGGCTTCTTCAGATGTTTTCTTTGTGGCTGTTTTCTTTGTGGCTTTTTTCTTCGTCGCCTTTTTCTTGGCGGTTTTTTTCTTTGTCGCCTTTTTAGTTGCTTTTTTCTTGGTTGCCTTCTTTTTCGTGGCTTTTTTCTTTGCCGGTTTCTTTTCTCTGGCAACGATTAATTCAAGAGCATGTTCAAGGGTTATATGTTCAATATCAACACCGCCTGGAATGGTTGCATTGGTTTTTTGATGTTTAACATAGGGCCCAAAGCGTCCGTCAAAAACATTTACGGGATCACCAGTTTCTGGATGAGGGCCAAGCTCGCGCAGGGCTTTGGCCGCTTGACGCTTGCCGGGATTGGCGATTTTCTCGGCTATTAATGTCACCGCATGGTTGATACCAATTTCAAAAACATCTTCAGGGGTGGGTAGATTAGCATAGGTTTTACCGTGTTTAACAAACGGTCCAAACCGTCCAAGCCCAGCCGTAATCATTTTACTATCTTCAGGATGGGGCCCAACATCGCGGGGCAGTGATAAAAGTTTCAATGCTTTTTCAAGGTCAACTTCGTTGGCGTTCCACCCTTTGGGGATGGCGGAGCGTTTTGGTTTTTCATCGCTATCCTTATCTTCTTCGCCTAATTGCACATAGGGTCCAAAGCGGCCAAACCGTAACAAGACATCGGTTTGGGTTTGCGGGTACTTGCCTAAAATTTTATCACTTGTATCTTCATCTTCACCGCTAATCGCGGCGGATAATTTGCGGGTGAATTTACATTCCGGATAGTTTTCACACCCAATAAAGGCACCAAACCGGCCAGTTTTTAAAGATAATTGTCCGTCATCACATGATGGGCATTTACGCGGTGGCACCCCTTCCTCGCGCTCGGGGAAAATAAGCGGTCCAAGAGAGATATTCAAAGCATCAAGAACATTGGTGATGCGCAATTCACCCATACTTTCTACTACGGCATAGAACTCCTTCCAGAAATCACGTAAAAAGCTTTTCCAATCGGCATCGCCAGAGGAGATTTTATCAAGGGTTTCTTCAAGTCCCGCTGTAAAGTCATATTCCACATATTTTGGAAAGAAATTTTCCAAAAAGGCGGTCACGATCCGCCCCTTACTGTCTGGAACAAAACGGTTACGGTCCATTTCTACATAACCACGATCGCGCAATACCGATAGGGTTGACGCATAAGTGGAGGGGCGGCCAATGCCTAATTCTTCCATTTTCTTAACAAGGCTGGCCTCTGTATATCGAGGCGGCGGCTGGGTAAAATGTTGATCGGCTTTAACATCGGAAATGTTCGTTGTTTCGCCCACAGAAAGTTTTGGCAAAACGCCGCTACCTTCATCATCATCCTTATCATCCATACCTTCTTCGTAAAGTTTTAAAAAGCCATCAAATAAAATCACCGACCCGTTCGCCCGCAATCCCGTCTTTTTATCGTCAGTATGCATATCGATAACTGTATTTTCAAGGCGTGCACTCTCCATTTGGGAAGCCATGGTGCGTTTCCAGATCAGGGCGTAAAGTTTGGCTTGATCGCTATCCAGCCCTTTTAGTTTTTCTGGTGTGCGGGCAAAGGATGTGGGTCGCACACATTCATGGGCTTCTTGTGCATTTTTCGCTTTGGATTTGTAAACTCTTGGGCTGCCGGGTAAATAAGGCTGGCCAAGGCTTGATTTGATTTGTGATCGCACATCCGAAATTGCCTCGGGTGCCATATCAATGCCGTCGGTCCGCATATAGGTAATCAGACCCGTGGTCTCGCCGCCAATATCTATTCCTTCATATAGTCTTTGTGCGGTGCGCATGGTGCGTTGGGCATTAAATCCAAGCTTACGCGAGGCCTCTTGTTGTAGTGTCGAGGTTGTAAAAGGAGGCGGGGGGTTACGTTTTGTCGGCTTTGCTTCGACATTACTGACCGTAAACTTACCATTTTCAACGGCTGCTTGTGCTGCCATGGCCGAGCTTTCATTAGCAAGAGAGAATTTTGTCAGCTTCTCGCCATCATGCATGACCAAGCGGGTTTTAAAGCGCGGGCCTTTATTGGGAGTTGCATCTGCGGCCACACTCCAATATTCGCGGGGCTCAAATTTTTCTATCTCAATCTCGCGCTGGCAAATAATGCGTAATGCAACGGATTGTACCCGCCCGGCTGAGCGTGAGCCGGGAAGTTTACGCCATAATACGGGGGAGAGGTTAAACCCCACAAGATAATCAAGGGCACGGCGCGCTAAATAAGCGTCAACCAGATCCTGATCAATCTCTCGAGGGTTCGCAATCGCCTCTTGCACCGATTTTTTTGTAATCGCATTAAAAGCAACACGATCAATCTTTTTACCTTTAAGTGCTTTCTTTTGTTGAAGCACATCAAGAATGTGCCAAGAAATGGCCTCGCCCTCGCGATCAGGGTCGGTCGCGAGGATAAGCGTGTCTGCCGCTTTCAACGCGTCGATAATCTCCTTCATGCGTTTTTTGGAGTTTGTATCTTGCTCCCACGTCATAGCAAAATCTTCGTCCGGTCTAACAGAGCCGTCTTTAGAAGGCAGATCCCGAATATGCCCGTAAGAGGCAAACACTTTATAATGACTACCAAGATATTTATTGATTGTTTTTGCCTTGGATGGTGACTCTACGATTACAACCTGCATAGGGGGGCTTTCTTAGGGCTAGTTAGATGCGCAAAGGCACCCCTTATAGAAAGGCACCTTTAGGATGAAGAATTTGTTCCAGACGCTGCTTACACAAAACCGGACATATTGATCAAGGGGTAAGCATATTGCGCTAATAATCAAGAAAATAGAACGATCAGCGCGTGTGACGGGATAAATATATGGGGAGAGAGGGTTAAAAAAGCATCAAATTTGTTAAAATGCATAATAGAAACAATAACCTATGATGTTTTTTTAAACAAAACGAAAAAGCGTATAGATTATCACTGAATATGTAAGAATGATAATGCCCGCTTTGATTGCTCCCATAATGATTCTGGGTTTGATTTGCTCATAGCTGGTTTCGCTTGTGATTTCAGCAACCGCCTTGGCGATCTCTACCGATAATTGATGGGGGGTGGTGCCCGCCAGATGGAGCCATATTTTCGTTTTTGTGTTGGATGTTTGCATGGAAATTTCTTGCAAGGCCTGATCGAAAACAGAGGCAGAGACATAATGGGTCACAGCTTTACGCGGGTGCCAGCCATTTTGATGTAAATGCAGAGCCATCTTTTTTACGGCGGGCGCAATTTTGATAATATCGCGGATTAAAAAGATGCCGATCAATATTCCTGATCCTATGATAAAATATCGGGAGGATATCCATCCGAGTTCATAAATGACAAATAGGCTTGCAAAGGCGATAATTTTTATCAGTGTGTGCTTTAGTAAGTGTCGAAGGCTTTTTTGGACAAATTCATCGACCTCGCGGTCAAGCGTTTCATGAGCGAGAAGACGCGCTTGTTCAATGGCACTGGATTTTTGCTCCTCAACACTTTGAACGAGAAGTTTTTTCCCTGTTTTAAATCCTGCGCCCAAGACGGAAGCAGCCAATAAAGCGACGCGTAAAATAATCCGGTTCCTTACTATAAATGACGTAATCAGATTGATATTACTTATATCGGGTTACGAATTGGTAATGTGAAGGGGTAATGGGTAAAATTAATGCTTTTGTTTGAGGAATTCGTCGCTTTTTTGGGGGATTTGGCCCAAATACTTAAAGCGTTAAGAGCCTGAGAGCCTACCCGTAAAAGCAAGATAAGATATAAATGCTTTTGAATCAGGCATTTGTTAGTTCCAAGCCGATTAGCCTCAAGCCAAAAAGTCTCAGGCTCTTAGTCTTGCCATAGTCCGCGAATAAGCTTGAAAATATGATAGAATGTGAGTCTTATAATTTTGTCAGACTTTACGGTCTTTAT
>CALLPQ010000087.1 GCA_938015425.1 uncultured Parvularculaceae bacterium
TTCGAGAAAATAAGCGCCCATCCAGATTTTAGCGATGAGTGATTATCCAGAAAATTACTGATAAAAACACCTTATTCGCCTAGGGTCTGTACCCAATTAGAATGTGCTTTTGGTCGAGGTCAAATGGCCTGATCACGAGGTGCAAGCCTGCAGGAAGTGTTGTTCACTTTCAAAGGCTTGCAACAAAGTGAGCAGGCCATTTGGCCCGATCCGAAGGACATTTAAAGGCGTCATGATGATCGGCGTCAAAGTCATTTGAAAGGGAGTGACCCTTCCTACATGACTTTTCCTTGTCACCATAACGCCTTTAAATGCCAAAAACGCATTCTAATTGGGTACAGACCCTAGACAGTTTAATCGCTAAGATCCGCACATATTTACGGGGAAACGGCTTTAACCCGCTTTTGCGGTTAATTCTTCAATATTGGCAGAGGACTGTTTTGTTTCGTTCTGCATACTGTCCTGATTAGTGTTCTGAGAATTATTTTGGGCATTCTTGCCTTTATAGACGATCCGTTTTTTCGGGAATAACAAGATAATCTGTGTACCCTCATCAACTTTGGAATCAAGTAAGAATGTGCCACCATGAGAGGCCGTGATTGCTTTCACCAATGGTAATCCAAGGCCTAACCCTTCTTTAGAGCGGCGCAGCGACATATCAGACTGTGTAAAGGGTGCCAAGATTGTATTTAAAGTATCTCTTGGAATGCCTGGGCCATTATCGCGAATAACAATCGCCAAACGGCCATCCTTTAAAACAGTACTGCCCAAAAACAGTTTCACCCCGGAAGGCGAAAACTTGATTGAATTATCAATAATCTTGGAAATCGCCCGTCCAACAAGCAATCGATCACAACGCAGCTCTAAATCTTCAGCATGTATTTTTGACGAGATGGTAACCTTGTTAAGCTCAATCTCTTTTTGCACATAGCTTAACGCCAATTCTTTTAATTCAGATAGGCTTGTATCCACCTCGTTTAAAGATATGGGGCCACTACGGGCATCTGACGCCAAGAGCATATCAGAAACCGAATTCAATAATCGCCGCCCGCCATCAATAATATAATCTGAATATTCTTGATATTGATCATCATTTTCAAGATCAAATTTTTCACGCAATAATTGCCCGAACCCAATAATAGCATTTAACGGGGTGCGCAATTCGTGACTCATCACAGACATTAAACTATCTTTAAATTTCGCTCCTGCCTCGGCCTGGTCACGGGCTACTCTCAACTCTTTCTGGTCGTGGCTTGCCCGTAAGACGAATTTTACCGCGTGAGAAAACAGCGTCCAATTGATCGGCTTATCCAGAAATGACATGGCCCCCGCTTCAAAAGCGACAGCGGCCACATCCGCACGGTCACTCGCCGTGATCACAATAACGGGTAAATCTCCTAAAATCGCGGAGGAACGGATCCGCCTTGTAAGCTCGAACCCATCCATACCCGGCATATCAATATCTGAAATTACTAGATCAAAATGGTCTGAAAACAATACTTTAAGTGCATCTTCCCCGTTATTAGCCACCGTTACATTATAGCCAACCTCAACCAATTTTGCCTGAGCGAGCTCACACATAATCGGATCATCATCCACTAAAAGGACGCTTGCAGGCTCTAATTTTGTATTATCAACAAGGCTCACAACATTTACCAATTCAATTAATTTACCCTGTTATGCACCTATAACCTTAAAAAGTGATTGCTAAACAAAAAATCAAGTCTTTTGAAAGGGTTTTGAGGGATAATCCGATCACGTAATCAAAGGTAATGGCCGTGGCAAAAGCAAATATTCTTAAAAATCAAACAAGTATGAGGGCAAAACTAACAACTTTAGTTGTGGTCACAATCTCGGTTGCCGTCATCATCATTACATCTTTATCGGTTTTGCGAGAAATCGGACAATATAGTAAAGCCAAAACCATTGAATTGGACGCATATTCAAAGCTAATCGCCACCTCGATTGCCAACGAAATGATTATATCGGACGATCCGCGCAGTAACCCGATGATCGAAGATAAATTAAAACAAAGCATCACCGAAGTGCCGTCCGTTGATTATATTCGGGTTGAAAATAATCAAGGAAAAGAAATTACCAGCACAGGTAAATTGTTAACGCCCAAAAAAGGTTCAATCGATTTTTCCAATCCGGATGATCTGACAAACTCATCAATAAAAATGCTGACCGATCGTTATGCTTTTTCGGTCATCCCCATTAGCTTTCAAGGCAAAGTTGTTGGCCGATTAATCCTGCAATCCAATACAAATTCTCTACTGATCAGGATTGGTGGATTATTTTATGATGCAACCATGTCCGCTTTTTTTGCCAGCATCATTGGTTTAATGATAGCGCTTAATATGGTACAAGCCATCATTCAGCCTATTCGTGATCTTGCAAAAATCATGACAAGAGTGCGCGAAACCGGAGATATTGAAGCAAGGGCTAAAAAAACCAGCAATGATGAAACAAGTATTCTTGTAGATGCTTATAATAGTATGCTGGATTTGATTCAAGAACGTGATGACCGCTTAAAATCCCATCAAGAAAACCTACGCAAGATTGTTTCCGACCGTACACAAGAATTGGAAAAAGCTAAAGAAGTCGCTGAACTTGCTAACAGTTCAAAATCAGAATTCCTCGCAACCATGAGTCACGAGATACGTACACCGATGAATGGTATGCTTGTTATGGCCGAACTTTTATCAAAAGGCGACCTTGACGTAAGACAAAAACGATATGCAGAGGTGATCGTAAAATCAGGACAGAGCTTAATCACCATTATTAACGACATTCTTGATTTCTCGAAAATTGAAGCAGGCCGCCTTGAACTTGAGAAAATTGAAGTACAACCAGCAGAAATTATTGACGATGTGGTTGGATTATTTTGGGAACGTGCGTCCAAAACCGGTGTTGATTTAACCACTTATGTCGCTCCCAATGTGCCACAATCAATTGAAGGTGACCCTGTACGGATCAATCAGATTATTTCCAACCTCGTCAATAATGCCCTTAAATTCACGAAAAAAGGGCATATCGTGGTGAGTGCAAAAGCCATTTCCAAGAAAACCATTGAGGATGGGGAAGCGGTTTCCCAAGACGAAAATATTGCCATTATTGATGATCATGACTGCATCATCGAATTTTCAGTCATCGATACAGGCGTTGGAATTCCAAAGAATAAACAGCGCCTTATTTTTGAAGCTTTCTCCCAATCTGACCAAACCACCACCAGAAAATTTGGCGGTACTGGGCTTGGCCTTGCTATATCCAGAAAACTTGTTGAAACAATGGGAGGGCTGATAAGCCTTCAAAGTGTAGAAGGCAAAGGCGCTAAATTTTTCTTCACTATTCCGGCAAAAACCATCAAAAAACCCCGCATTATGCGTCAGGTAACATCTGATAAGCGGGCGATTATCGCCATCGAAGGAACAGCAACACCGAAAATGCTTGCACGATATTTACAAGAAGCAGGCATCAGTCCACAAATTGTAAGCCTGAACGATTCTATCGAATCTTATATGACTTATGCTGATTACATTTTTGCAACCCCATCATTTTTGGACGCCTTTCAAAAGGCCATGAAAACTAATTCAGACCAATGGATTCCCACGCGTATTTGCGTTAGTGAATTAGGGGATTCTGCGCCAGACCGATTGCTAGAACAAGGCGTTGCCGAAGACCTTTTAATCAAGCCGCTTTCACGTCGCTTCATTAGTACGCAAATCGATAGAATCCTTGAAGGAGAATTGCGCGGCGTCGGCGCCGCAGACGTCGAAGAATTTTCAAGTGACAGCGTCAAAATTCCATCTTTTGCGGGCAAACGCGTCCTAGCCGCCGACGATGCCGCGATTAATCGTGAAGTCGTAAAAGAGGCCTTATCGCGCCTTGATATTGAAACAGTTACCGTTAATGACGGTGTCCAAGCTGTGGAACGCGCCCAAAACGAATATTTCGACTTGATCTTGATGGACTGCTCCATGCCGGACATGGACGGTTACGAAGCAACAAGAGCCATTAGAAAATGGGAAGCAGAAAATTATCGTGCACAAATGCCAATCCTCGCCTTAACAGCCCACGTGGCCGGAGATTCAGACGAATGGCTTAACGCCGGAATGAGTGACTTCGTCCCTAAACCTTTTACCCT
>CALLPQ010000088.1 GCA_938015425.1 uncultured Parvularculaceae bacterium
GCCCCCATTCGCGAAGAATGGTGCAAGAATGCAGAAAAAATTGGCCGTCAGATCGGTGTGCGGATGGGTGATAAAACGCTCATAGGCTGTTTTGAAACCATTAACGAGCAAGGCTGTCTGGTTTTAAAAAATGACGGTCAAAACAGGGTGATCAGCGCGGGAGAAATCTTTTTCCCGGATGATCCCGATTTTAAAACCGACCGTAAACTTTAAGATCCCCCCCCCTCGTGAATAAGGCGTGAAAAATGCCATAAAAAGGGCATGATGCATTTATAAAACATTCCGGTTCCCTGCCCTCTATTATGTGCTAATATTCTATAACAATTGTGTTTGAATAAGGTTTTGTGTTGAAGAGTCTGGATAAATATATTCTCCGTCAGTTTTTAACCCCGTTTATCTTGATATTGACGGTACTAACCCTTGTTATCTGGATGACACAAACGCTTCAGCGCCTCGAATTGCTTGTGGATAACGGACAAAATCTTGGATACTTTCTTTATCTTAGCATTCTGGTCATCCCCAGCCTATTGGTTGTTCTCATCCCGTTTTCCATGTTCGGGGCTTGTATCTATGCATTATACCGAATGCATGTTGATAGCGAAATTGCGGTCATGTTTGCCACTGGCATAAGCCGCACGCGGGTTGCTTTACCGATTTTAATAGTCACTTTTTTTGGGGCTTTAGCCACACTGTATATTGCATTGGATTTAAGCCCCCGAACGTATAGAACCCTAAAACAAAACGTCATCAATATCCGTAGTGATGTCGCTAGCAGCGTCTTGCGTAGCGGAGAATTTATCAAGATTATTGATGGTTTCACCATTTACGTACAGGAGGTGAATTCAAATAATCAATTTACGGGATTGCTGGTTAATGATTATCGCAATCCAGAACAACCTCGCACCTATTTGGCCCAACGGGGTGTTCTGCGAAATTCAGATAATGGCCCTGTACTGATTTTAGCGGGGGGGAACTTTCAAAGGCTTAGAAAAAGCACAGGCGAAGTACAATATCTACCATTTGAAGAAACCCGTATCAATATCGCCTCCGTCCAGGGAGAGCAAGAATTACAATTAGAATTAACCGAGCGCTATCTTAGTGAACTGCTTGATCCGGATTTATCCAATGAATGGGAGCAACGCAATCAAGGTAAGATGCTCGCCGAAGCCCATAACCGGTTGACGACCCCGTTCCATATTTTCGCCTATGTTCTTATCGCCCTTTACGCCCTTATTGGCGGGGCTTATTCAAGACGGGGTTATGGTTTGCGGGCTGCATTAGCTGGCATCGGTGTTATAGGCATAAAAATATTGGGATATATGGTGAAAACCATGGCAGAGACTAGCAATCTACAATGGTTGCAATATGCCATTCCTATAGTGATCATTTGTGTTGTTTTGTTTTTATTATTCGATATTAACATCCACCGTATCCAGCATTTATTTCTGGGCAAAACACCGCCCGCATCCCCCCCCAATAAGAAATCTAATCTTAAAACCAAAAGGCCGGCAAAGCCAAAAAACAAAGCTAGCTCGAAAAGAGTGGTAAACGACACAGCAACGGGGACAGTTTCATAATGCCCTCTTTCACAATGTTTCGATATATTGCTTGGCGGTTGATCTCCAGTGTGGGAGCACTATTTGTCGTCTTTACGGTTTTGATCATGGTTATTGATCTTTTTGAAAACATTCGTTTTGCTGGTAAATTCGCAGATGGGTCTTTTTTGTTTGCCTTAAAGTTAACCGTTTTGCGATCTTTAAGTCTGACCCAACTGCTCTCCCCGTTTTTGTTTTTGTTTGGCTCTTTATGGTGTTTCTTACAACTCAACAAACGTTCTGAAATTGCGGTTATGCGTTCTGCCGGATTATCAGTCTGGCGAGTCTTATTACCGGCAACTTTTGTTTCGGGCCTTACAGGCATTATTTTAATTATTCTTCTTGATCCCTTATCGGCGGGAATGATGGCCGAGTCCGAACGCTTGAAGAATGATATAAGAGGAAAACGCACCAGCCTTGTCCAGTTCTTTAATGATGGAATATGGTTGAGACAACGCGATGAAGGGTTTTCAATTATCATGAATGCCAAGGGCATTGATTCTGAAAAGGGGATCTTGGGTACACTGACAATCTGGAAGATTAGCAATGATTCGCTTTTTATCGAACGTATGGATGCGCCGCAGGCTTTTATCAAAGATAATTTTATTGAGCTTCACAACGCCAAAATCAGCCGCGTTAACGAAAACAATGTCCGCACCGAAGAAAAATATAATTTGCCGACCTCGCTTAGCCTACAAGATATTAACGAGCAGGTCGCCCAACCGGATACGATTTCGGTGTGGAATTTACAAAAATTTATCCGCCTCGCCCAAGCTGCTGGCCTGCCAACAAATAGCTATTACTTACGATATCATGCGTTGTTATCCACACCCTTAAAACTAATCGGCATGATGTTGATTGCAGCAGCATTTTCAATGCGCCCCACCCGAATGGGGGGTGTTTTCACACTGTTAATCGTCTCTTTGGCATCGGGGTTTTTACTCTATGTTATAACCGCTGTGGCCACAGCCCTTGGCGAATCAGGCACGGTGCCTTTAATGATGGCCGCATGGAGCCCCGCCATCATTGCCACCTTAATCGCCGCA
>CALLPQ010000089.1 GCA_938015425.1 uncultured Parvularculaceae bacterium
GTTGCATTGCATCATAAATTCCTGTAGGACACCCTCAAATGCTGGACGATATCCCGGTATTGATTTTATTTTTAGATATCGCGGAGAATAATATGTCTATATCAGCTGAGCGTAAAGCGGCGTTAATTAAAGAATTTGCCACTAAAGAAGGCGATACAGGTTCACCGGAAGTGCAAGTTGCCATCCTGACCGAACGTATTACCAACCTTACAGAACATTTTAAAACCAACAAAAAAGACAATCACTCACGTCGTGGTCTTTTGAAGATGGTTGCTCTGCGCCGTACGCTTCTTGATTATGTACGCGGTAAAGAAGAAGCGCGCTATAAAACATTGATTGAGCGTTTAGGCATTCGTCGTTAGAGGCACAATCGTTTTAATATGGGTTTTGAGAGAACATTTTTTCTCAGGTGAAATCCTATTTAAACAAGGGTGACTTAAGGGAAAATATAGCAAAAGGGCAATCCGGCTTCTTTTGCATTTATGTTAGAATTTGCTCCAGATTGACGGAGCGCGGGAAATTTCAATGAAGCGTGATATTACGCTCTATTTAACTGATCTTACATCGCAATCGTGGATAGGCACCGCACTTAATAGTGTTGGGGCCTTTTCGTTTGGTTTAATTGTGTTGTTTAATTTAATTGTGCTTTTTTCGATAACACCAATGGTTGGTATAAGGAAAAGCAACTCGGTCATTTAGAATGCCGCTCCATTGGGGCGGTTTTATTTTGGCCCAATATGTTGGCCATTACAACGCCCCACGCAATCCGGCGGGGGCACTATGAAAGAAGAAAACTATGTTTGATATTACTAAAAAATCTATTGAATGGGGTGGGCGTACGCTGACCCTTGAGACAGGACGAATTGCGCGGCAGGCCGATGGCTCTGTTTTGGCAACCTATGGGGACACGAGTGTTCTAGCCACGGTTGTTGGCGCGAAAGAAGCCAATCCGGCTTTCGATTTTTTCCCGCTTACTGTTCATTACCAAGAAAGATATTATGCGGCCGGGCGTATTCCGGGTGGCTATTTTAAACGTGAAGCCCGCCCCACCGAAAAAGAAACCCTGACATCCCGCTTGATTGACCGGCCCATTCGCCCGCTCTTTGCCCCCGGTTTCAAGAATGAGGTTCTTGTGGTGGCGCAGGTTCTTTCCCATGACGGGGAAAACGATAGCGATGTGGTGGCGATGATTGCCGTGTCTGCTGCGCTCACAATTTCCGGTGTGCCTTTCCTTGGGCCTATTGGTGCTGCGCGGGTTGGTTACGCCAATGGCGATTATATTTTGAATCCGACGATTGATGAGCTGGAAGATAGCGACCTTGATCTTGTTATGGCGGGTACGAACAATGCGGTGATGATGGTTGAATCCGAAGCTAGCGAGCTTTCAGAAGATGTCATGCTTGGCGCGGTTGTTCACGGTCATAAAGCGGCTAAAGAAGCTATCGACTTTATTATCGATTTTGCTGAAGATAGCGCAAAAGAACCATGGGCTTTTTCAGCGCCTGATTATAGTGATGAAGAAGCAAAAGTCCGCGCGATTGTGGAAGCTGATTTGCGCGAAGCCTATAAGGAAGTTGTTAAGCAAAACCGCCAAGAAAAAATTGCTGCTGCCAAAGCAAGTGCAATTGAAGCTCTGTGTGATGATGAAGATGAAACCGCAATGAGCAAATCAACCCTTGGCTCTGTCTTCAAAACGATCGAGGCTGATATTGTTCGTAACGCTATTCTTGATACGGGTTCACGCATTGATGGTCGCGATACGAAAACTGTCCGTCAGATTTTGCCGGAAGTTGGTGTTCTGCCGCGTACGCACGGTTCTTCTTTGTTTACACGGGGGGAAACTCAGGCTTTGGTTGTTGCCACATTGGGCACAGGCGAGGATGAGCAATTTATTGATGCTTTAGCTGGAACCTATAAAGAAAACTTCTTGTTGCACTATAATTTCCCGCCCTATTCTGTGGGTGAAGTGGGCCGGATGGGCTTTACGGGACGGCGCGAAATTGGCCACGGTAAGCTTGCATGGCGGGCTTTAAAAGCCGTCTTGCCATCTCAAGAAGAGTTTCCTTATGTGATCCGTCTTGTCTCTGAAATTACAGAATCAAATGGTTCGTCTTCTATGGCGACAGTTTGTGGTGGCTCTCTTGCGATGATGGATGCTGGTGTTCCGGTAAAACGTCCAGTGGCCGGTATTGCGATGGGATTGATCCTTGAAGGGGAGCGCTTTGCTGTGTTGTCAGATATTCTGGGTGATGAAGATCATCTAGGGGATATGGACTTTAAAGTAGCGGGTACCGAAGCCGGTATTACTTCTTTGCAGATGGATATTAAAATTGCCGGTATCACTGAAGAAATTATGAAAACAGCTCTTGCCCAAGCAAAAGATGGCCGTATTCATATTTTGAACGAGATGAGCAATGCCTTAACGGATGCCCGTTCTGACTTGGGCGAACATGCACCGCGCATTGAAACCATGCAGATCGCTAAAGATAAAATTCGCGATGTTATTGGCGCGGGTGGTAAAATCATTCGCCAGATCGTGGAAGAAACCGGCGCTAAAGTGAATATTGATGATGAAGGCCTGATTAAAATTGCTTCCAGTAATAAGGAAGAGATTGATGCGGCTTATAAATGGATCCATTCCATTGTGGCGGAACCTGAAGTGAACGAGATTTATAAAGGTAAAGTCGTTAAGGTGATGGACTTTGGCGCATTTGTGAATTTCTTTGGGGCCCGTGATGGTCTGGTGCATATTTCACAACTAACACAAGGTCGCCCTGAACATACGAGTGATATCGTTAAAGAAGGGGACGAGGTTTGGGTTAAACTTCTTGGTTTTGACGATCGCGGTAAGGTTCGCCTTTCCATGAAAGTGGTCGATCAAGAAACCGGAAAAGAGATACCCAAAGACGATAGTTAAACATTACAAACCAGTAATGTGAGATAATTTTAAGGGCCCCACCGATAAGGGGGGCCCTTTTTGTTATTTTTAAAAGGGGTGTTGCTGGTAAACTATGCCTTTTTGCCGAATATGACTTAATATTATGACCGTAGAGTAGGGCGAATCAGCAATCAAAATAAGTAATTGTGTTGGTGACATGGTGTGCCGATAATAAAGGACTAAAACAGATTTTATCGTAACATACAGTTTGATGGGTAGGTTTTTGATGAGTATTTTATTGGCTTGGATAATCAATGAATAGCTAGGAGAAATAGTTTACTCGTTATCAAAATCGTAAGCCAGAAACATATGTTAAAATCATAAGTCAAAACAAGTTTGTAAGCGTACTAGTATATTTTAAAACCAAATATAATAACTATGTGTGGTCGTTTTCAAAACCGTTTCACGATAGTTTATGAGGGCATCATGAAGATTATAACACTGACTCGAAATATTAGCGCATCAAACTATATGGTGGATACTGATTGCAAAGAAACTAAAAGGGCAAATTTATCTTTTTACAAATCAAGAATGATGAAGCCGGTTTGTGCTTCTCTTTTATGCCTTGGGTTACTGGCGTCATGCGGCGGTGAAACAACCGATGAGAATGCGAAAAATGCATCGCAAAATATTGAAGCCCAAAATAACAATGCGCCCCCTCAAGATAATGTTGATCAAAATGCCGAAGCGAAGCGATTTACGTCTATGCTGGATCGGCATGCACGTATGTTCGTTGAAAACTCACCAGAAACCGCAACGCAACTGGGCCTTGATGAGGCTTTAGCGGGTGAGGGCTATGAAGGGCGATTATCGAGCGCGGCCTTTTTGGCAAATCAGGCGGCCCGCAACAATAATGAAGAATTTCTGATCGAGATTAAATCTATCTCGCGTGATGCACTGCCCCCTGATATGGCGGTGACCTATGATATTTTAAGAAATGCCTATCGCATGGG
>CALLPQ010000090.1 GCA_938015425.1 uncultured Parvularculaceae bacterium
AATCTCTGAGCATTTTTTTTTGCTTGTTTTACTTGTTCATTACGATATTCAAATTCATTAAATGCGCAATACCCAGCTTGCCCTGTACTTAATAAAGTCCATAATGGCGTTTTGCTTGGTTCGGGAAAATTATCTTCATTAATCGCAGAAGTAAGAACACCGCAACCATCAACCCCGGTAATTGCCTGACCAGAAACTGATGCATTCAAAGCCTCACTCACAATCGAAAAATTACACGCTATCCCTCTCGCTATAGCACTTAACGCTATAACTGGTTTCTTAAAAGAATCCTCTATAGCTTCTTTGTTTTCTAAATCTTGCGCAGTAAGAGCGATTGCACCAATAGCCGTACCAGCAACTAACCCACGGCCCGCAATATTATTTAAAGCGCCACTTTCTATCGCTGTCGTACCAGACGGATCGACAGAATTATTTGGGTTGTTTAATACATACCTATAAAGATTAAGATCACCTCCAGCAAAACCTTTTGGGTCTTCTTGAATAAAGCGCCCTGTTTCGGGGTCGTAGGGTGAGGTAAACCGTTTACGGAGGAAACGCAGTTACCGAACGCGCGGTATTGATAGAGATTTACGGCCTCATTATCATTATCATAAAAGCTACCATAGAATTAAAGTGCATTAAATCTGTCGATTATATCTGATGATACTTTACCCTCAGGGATCATTTTTATGAATTCTTTCTCCACCCTAATATCATTTTTTGACGAGGGGTCATAAACTTCAATAATTTTTTCTAATGTTTCAATGAGTAATTGGAACTTGCTCAAGCGAATACACATTCGACACAAATCGCAACCCATTAAAGCCATAAACTCACGATTTTTTACCGATAACTCAAACGCACGCACAGCCGCCGACAATGCTATTTCATTTGGAAAACTTCTCCAAAAAACAAAACTCGAATATAAATGCCAGTTCATGGCACTATTAGGAAATTTTTTTAATAGATGATTTCTATAAAGGTGAGATTGAAGGTATTCACTGTTAGTTTCTAATTCTGAAGCAGCGTGGATGATATTACATAATGCATCCTCATTAGTTTCAAAATTTTCTGTAGTTAATTGTTTTAACCTCTCTAATGTCGTTTCCATCAGATTAATATGAGCATTTAAGTCCTTCATTATTTTTAACCAATCGTGTTTTTAAAGCTACCTTCTTGGGTTTCTTCTTGGATTAAAGAATACCTCTTCATCACCAGGCCCCCATTCAGGGGGCTGCTGATCCTCAGGTATGCCTGCATAACAAAGATTACGTCTATCTTGAGCCCTCTTAATACAACTACTAAAATGAACCTTAGGTAAACCATAACAAACCGCAGTCTCCGCTGCCCATCTTTGGTAGCAAAATTCTTCATCAATAGTTCCTGGATCCGGAACTGCATCAGGAAAAGCATCATCATCTTCATCTTCATTACTCGTTGAACATAATGTATTTGGTGTTCCCCCAATCGAAATACCACTTGCAACCGTTAAAAGCTTACATGCTATACCAGCACCAACTCTCGCAACCGAGCTCAGTGACTTAGTTGCAATTTCAGCTGCTAAAGTCGCACCTTCAGTATCCCTAATTGCAGCAGTTGAAAGCGTGTATCCAGCTAAGAAGGCAGTTCCAATTAAAGCTCCTAATGTAGCATTTTCAGCCGTAGCTGCCAACCCTGATGGGTCAGTATAGTTCAACGGGTTGTTATGAACATACCGATAGATATTTAAATCTCCAGCAGAAAAATGTATCGGATCTTCTTGAATAAAGCGCCCTGTTTCGGGGTCGTAGGCACGGGCGCGGTATTGGTAGAGATTTACGGCCTCATCATAGTCGCGGCCCGTAAAGCCGAAGGGTTGTTCGACGGTTTCAACCTCCCCCGTGACGCGGCCATAACTGTCATAATCATATTCATTGGTGATATTGCCCGCTTGGTCAGTCATAAACCGGACAGAGCCTAAATGGTCCGTATGGTATGTAAACCGCCCTGTAAGAAGCCCCGCACTGTCAAAGGCTTGCATCTCATAAGGTTCATCAACACCCGCACCGTGGATAAAGCGCTTGGCAATAGTGGCGGGGCCCGAAAGGTCGAGATAACGGTCAGGCCCGTCATTAACGATACCAATATCAGCGGCATCATTATCATTTGTTGCCGCCGTAATGATACGGGAGCGACGGCCCAGCGCATCATATTCATAGCGCTCCACCCGAACCAACCACTATTTCATGATGCACGGCTTTCACCAAATGTCCGCCCCAAAATGCCTACAGAGACTTCTTAAAGAATAGGCTTAATCGCCGTTTCGAAACCTATACCCGCAACAGACAGTGCTCACCGCCCTATAAGCGATTGAACCATAGTGGCAATTTACCCACCCAAGAAAATCAGAGTTTTTAGAGGAATGAATGGTGGGCGATGAGAGACTCGAACTCCCGACATTCTCGGTGTAAACGAGACGCTCTACCAACTGAGCTAATCGCCCTGAAAATAATGATTTTATTCTTTTAAGAAATCACCATTTCAATCGAAGGCTTTATTATCTTACACCTTGCCCGCTGGCAAGCTTTTTAAAACTAAAATCGGAATTTTTTACCTATTTTCGGCCTTTAATACGGTTTGGACTATCGACCATTGGGTCAGCTATCAGGTTATCTTTAACCCTCATTGCCCGTTAGCTCATTATCCGTTGCTTCATTGGCAATTGCTTGTAGGGCACCCGTAATCTTCGCCAAAACCGGATCGCGGTCATTGACACCATGTTCTTGAAACATAATATCCATTTTGGGCCAGCTGACATGGGTTTGACCACTTGCATCTTGATGCACCAGCATTTTCAACGGTAGTTCAATGCCCATTGTTTGGGCCGATTGCATAAGCGGTGTTCCGCCGGCTGGATTGCCAAAAATAACCAGCGTTGTGGGTCGTAAGTCCTGATCAATAGAACGCGCGCCCGCCGCATGGTCAATCACGGCAAAGGTCTTGAAGCCTCGTTTGTCGATACCCGCCACGGCCCGTGCAAGGGTCGTATTAAAATCATCTTGTGAGGCAAGCATATTCAAATTGGGTCCGCTGGTTTCAATAATTGTTTCAGTCACTTCAATCGTCCTTATGGTTTCAGAATCATTATTGACACTTGCACACGCCGAGAGCGCCGAAAGCCCAATCAGGCTGATTGTCGCGAACCCTATTTTTGCGGTCAGATTAATGCTCAATGCGGGGGCTTTCATCATCTTCATCATCAATATCTACCTTAAATTGAACCTTAATTATCACCAATGATATGAATTATTTCATCACTGTAAAGGTTTGGCCAGAACATTCCAAGAGCCTAATCAGAAAAGCCAATAAGAAATAAACCAACAGACCATTCGCCAACCAGCCCAGAATCCATACACTTCCGGCTCTTTACTTGAATACAAAGAGCCTAATCAGAAAAGCCAATCAGAAATAAGGCCATTAATAAAGCCCGAAAGTCATAAACATCACAATAATTGCTCCAAAGTCTTCGCCTGATCTAACATTGTCAGGCGTCCTGTTTCTATAAACTCGTCGGCCCGATCAAAAGCATTAGGCAAGGCTTCGCGCATATCTGGCGACAAAGAGATATCAGCAGGATGTGTCTGGGCTTGAATGCGGGATAACTGCATCTGGATTGTGTCGGTCACGGCCATTGCTGTTTCGAAAATATGGGGTTTCGCATCTATTTTCGCCCGTGCTTTGCCTATTTCATGGTCGATACTTGCCCGTGTGTCGGCGATGAGCTTTTTTATAGTTCCTGAAAAACTTGACGAAACCTCTTCCGTTTCTTTCGATGAAGGTGGGGTTTTATGCGCAACATCAGGGGAAAACCGGGTGAGCGCTTTAGGAACAGCGTTTAAATCAACCGCGATCACCACATCAGCCCCAAGCTTTCGGGCAAGAGAAACCGGCGTTGGATTGACGATCGCGCCATCGACCAACCAGCGACCTTGATGTTCGATAGCCTGCAACAAAATAGGAATAGCACTGGAAGCTCTGGCCGCATGCAACACCGAACCGGTGGTAATTTCGACTTCTTCTCCGCTCCCCAAATCACAGGCCACGGCGCCATAACGGGTTG
Organism: uncultured Parvularculaceae bacterium; assembly: GCA_938015425.1. Lineage (GTDB taxonomy): Bacteria > Pseudomonadota > Alphaproteobacteria > Caulobacterales > Parvularculaceae > CALLPQ01. Next base: position 4,100 of record CALLPQ010000090.1, read on the forward strand.
ATAATTCCTCAATAGGCTGATCAAACTCGGCAAACGAGGAAAAGGCGGATTCCGCATTGATAAAACCGCCGCTTGTCAATTTAAAGGAAAAATCGCGCAATGCCGACAAAGGCGACAAAGTTCTTCCCCATCCTTCAAATTCATCCAACGCGCCCAACAAATAAGCCCCCCCGACAAGAGCACCCACAGATGTTCCGGTAATAATATCGGGTTTTACCCCCATCTCCTCAAGGGCCCGTAAGACACCCACATGGGCCCACCCCCGGGCAGCCCCCGCACTTAAAGTCAACCCGATTTTCTTTGCCATCTATAATCTCCGTATAGATAAAATTAACATATGTTACTGATATCATAATGGGTACACGATAATTCAAGGTATAAATTGGGCAAAAATTAACCATAAGCCAATTATAGTGCCTCTTTAAAAGAGGTCGCTCATGGATTTTTCAAAAATTTCTTTATTAACGGGATTAACCGAACGGATACGGTTTTTATCGGCGCGATCAAGTGTGATTGCACAAAATATCGCAAACGCCAATACTCCCGGCTATAAAGCAAAGGAGTTGGAAGCACCCGATTTTCAAAAAATGATTGCCCCATCAAGCGCCACTTTAAAAGTCACGCACCCACGCCATCAACAAAACAACAGCATTGCAAATGGCCCTTATAAACAAACCCGATCCAATGAAGGGGTTGCCACGCTGACCGACAATCAGGTTTCGGTTGAAACGGAAACCATGAAGCTTTCACAAGCGAGAATGGAATATGGGTTGGCATCCACCGTATACAGAAAAAGTCTGGATATGATCAGGTTAGCCGCACGAAGTGATCGATAGCAAGAATAACGTAGAATAAAGTGAATTGAATTAAAGGGAAAAGCATGAGTGATCTTAATACAGGTATGCAAATCGCCGCATCCGGATTAAAGGCCCAATCAGGCCGGCTGCGGGTGATTGCGGAAAACTTAGCGAATGCCAATTCTACTTCAACGATTGCGGGGGGCGATCCTTATCAACGGCAAGTGCCAATTTTTTCTTCTGTTCTCGACAGGGCAATAGGCGCACAAACTGTGCAAATGACACAGGTCTCCCTTGACCGGTCTGACTTTACGCTTGAATTTGATCCAGGAAACCCCGCCGCAAACGAAGAAGGGTATGTTAAATTGCCCAATGTTAATCCACTGATCGAAATGATGGATTTACGCGAAGCCCAACGCAGTTATGAAGCCAATCTTGGCGCCCTTGATTTAATGCGCGCCATGGCCAATTCAACCCTGCAAATATTAGAATAGTCACAACTGCGACCCCGCTCTTAAAAACACAGTAAGCCGTTTTTCAAACCAATATGACAAAATCATCACTCTAGAGATTAATTATGAGCATCGACGCCTTAAAAGCCGCGCAAGCCTATGCGCAAGTGGCACGCACCACAAACGACATTCCTAATGGCAGCGGCGAGGCCATTGCTAATGCTAATAATCCATCCCGATTTTCTAGTCTGGTGGAAGATGCACTAAGCCAAACCAATAGTTCATTACAAAATGCAGAAGCGACCGCCAATACCGTGGTCACAGGGGATGCCAGTCTGGTCGATGTTGTCACGGCGATTAGCGCGGCCGAAGTATCATTAGAAGCGGCAATCGCCGTTCGAAACCGTATGATAGAAGCATATCAAGAGATCATGCGCATGCCGATTTAAACCGTATCAGGATTAACTTTTTCGAAAAAATGCCCCCGACACAAAGACACATAACGCTCTGCGCCCCCTATCTCTATACTTTCACCACTTTGCACCGCATTCCCATTTTCATCAATGCGTAAATTCATGGTTGCCTTGCGTCCGCAATGGCAAATCGTTTTCATTTCCTTTAGCACATCCGCCAACGCTAATAGCCATTGGCTCCCCTCAAACAGGCGTCCTTGAAAATCAGTGCGCAATCCGTAACACATAACCGGCAACCCCAATTTATCCACGGTTTTGGTTAATTGAATAACATGATGTTTTGAAAGAAATTGCGCCTCATCAACGAACACACAGGATATTTTTTTATGTCTATGTTCTTTTTCGATAACCTTGGCCATATCAGTATTTTCGTCAAACAAAAATGCTTTTTCTTGCAGGCCAATTCGTGAAGAAATAACCCCAATTTCCACACGGTCATCAATAGCAGCCGTAAACAGTAATGTCCGCATACCCCGCTCTTCATAATTGAAGGCAGATTGTAGCAATACCGTGCTTTTCCCCGCATTCATTGCCGCATATGTGAAATATAATTTTGCCATGCGCTGTTAGCCCTTACCCTATTCATAATAAATTATTAGGCCCTATTCATAATAAATTATCAGGCCCTATCAATAATTACAAATTATCGGGTAATGTACCGTCAAATTCATGCGTTACCGGACCGTTCATAATAACATGATTGTCTTCTTCGCGCCATTCAATGCCAAGCTCGCCGCCGTCAAGCTCAACTGTTGCTTTACGTCCGGTCAAACGCCGACGATGGGCCGCAACCAAGGCCGCACAAGCGGCCGTGCCGCACGCTTTGGTGATGCCGGCACCGCGCTCCCACACCCGCAAGCGGATATGATAACGACTAGACACATGGGCAAGAGAAACGTTTGCCCGTTCGGGAAACAAAGGATGGTTTTCAACCATCGGGCCAAACCGGTCAAGGGCGTGGGCATCAATATCATCCACAAAGAAAATACAATGGGGATTACCCATATTCACCGCTGAAGGCCCCCATAAAACCGGATTATCGATTGGCCCTAATTTAACATCGATAAACCGCGTATCATCCATTTGTTCTGCGAGGGGTATTTGTTTCCATCGTAATTTCGGCTCCCCCATATCGACGCTAACGCGGTTATCACCAACCTTGGTCACTTTTAACGGATTACTATTGGTTAGAAATTGCGTATTCGATAACCCCGCCTCTTCCATCAATAACCAACCCACACATCTTGCCGCATTGCCGCAAGCATCCACTTGGGATCCGTCCGCGTTCCATATGCCCATGAACGGGCCACCCCGATCTTCGATCGTAATCACCTGATCACAGCCGATGCCCTTTTTACGATCCGCAATCATAATTGCCGCGTCTTCGTTCATGGTAACAGATTTATGCGCCCGTAAATCAATAATGACAAAATCATTACCAAGACCGTTCATTTTGCGAAAAGGAAGTCCACCAAGGCCAGACATAAAACACCAATCAGGTTAAAAAATAATCGTCTTATCACTTTTTACAGGGCTTTGAAAACCCTCCAAAACAATCCTGTTAAGGGTCAAAGCGTCCATTACCTTATTCGGCGGCTTTGCTGTCTTGTTCCGCCTGCCATCTTAAAACGGGTTTACGGGCGGCCCCTGTTTCGTCAAGCCGCCGAAAGGGAGCATGAACCGGAGCGGCTTTAAACATTTGCGTTTGCGTGCCCGATTTTGCTTTCACTGCAAGGGATAATAGCGCATCACAAAACAAATCAAGTTCTCGTTTGGATTCTGACTCCGTTGGCTCAATCAACATCGCCCCGTGGACCACAAGAGGGAAATACATCGTCATCGGATGATAACCTTCATCAATCATCGCTTTGGCGAAATCAATCGTTTCTACCCCCGTACCTTTTAAAAATACATCATCAAACAAAGCCTCATGCATGCAATATCCATCAAAGGCAGTAGTCATTTCTTTCCTCAATCGGGTTTGCACATAATTGGCATTCAACACCGCATCTTCCGCAGCCTGACGAATACCATCCGCGCCATGGCTCAACATATAAGCCAAGGCCCGCACAAACATACCCATCTGGCCATGGAAAGCTGTCATCCGGCCAAAACTGTCTACCCCTTCACTCTTTTTGGTTTCCGCCGCGGCTGCTCGCGTTTCCACAAGACGGAACCCATTTCCATCATTAACCACAAAAGGAATAGGGGCGTAAGGGGCCAAAGCCTCAGACAGCACTGTCGGGCCGGAACCCGGACCGCCGCCCCCGTGAGGCGTGGAAAAGGTTTTATGCAGATTAATATGCATCGCATCAATGCCAAGGTCACCGGGGCGCACCTTACCGGCAATCGCATTAAAGTTTGCGCCATCACAATAAAAATATCCGCCCACCTCATGTACCGCATCAGCAATCGCGCGAATATCACGCTCGAACAAACCACATGTATTCGGGTTAGTGACCATGATGCCGGCCACATCAGGGCCAAGCTTGGCGCGAAATGCTTCTAAATCAACACGGCCAGTATCGTCGGCGGGAATAGAATCTACCTTAAAACCACATTGTGCTGCTGTTGCAGGATTTGTTCCGTGGGCTGACTCAGGTGCTAGAACACGTTTGCGTGTCTCCCCCTCGCCCTTAGCGTCAATCGCCGCTTTAATGGCCATCATCCCACACAATTCACCATGGGCCCCAGCCTTGGGAGACATGGCAACCGCAGGCATGCCCGTTAACTCTTTCAACCAATGGGCCAATGTGTCAATCAATTCCAATGCGCCCTGCACTGATGTTTCTGGTTGCAGAGGATGCAAATCTCCAAATCCGGGAAGGCGGGCCATTTTTTCGTTCAGGCGCGGATTATGTTTCATCGTACATGACCCAAGCGGAAAAGGCCCCATATCAATGGCATAATTTTTCTGGGACAGACGCACAAAATGGCGCATGGTTTCTGGTTCCGCAAGACCCGGCAAACCAATCACATCATTACGCTCTAACCCGCCAAGACGCGTTGGCACCCCTTGCAAATCAGGGATGTCGACACCGGTGCCATTAAAGTCACCAATTTCAAAAATCAGGCTTTCTTCAATTTGCAAGGCTTTATTGCCGGTAAAGGATTTGTTCACCGATAAGGCGGCATCAATTTGAGGTGCATCGCTAATATTTGTGGGGCGGCCCTGATTATTCATACTCATCTTACAACACCTCTTCTAATGCAGCTTTATAAGCGGCAATATCTTCGTCGCTCACACATTCTGTTGCCGCAATAATCAATAAATTGTCCGCGTCCCGATCATCGGGCAATAATCGACTTGCCGGAATACCGCCTAGAATATTTTTTTCTGCCAATGCATCAACCACCTGTTTTGCGGGCTTGGATAACTTCACTGTAAACTCATTGAAAAATCCGTTATTAACCAATTCCACACCATCCAATGACGACAGAGCAGTAGCGGTTTTACAGGCGGTTTCGTGGTTCAGCATTGCCAGCTTACGCAAGCCCGCCTCGCCCAAAAGCGTCATATGAACCGTGAACGCCAAGCAGCAAAGTCCCGAATTTGTACAAATATTCGATGTTGCTTTATCACGGCGAATATGTTGTTCGCGAGTTGAAAGGGTTAACACAAATCCGCGTTTACCGTCCGCATCCACCGTTTCTCCGCAAAGCCGACCCGGCATGGCCCGCACATATTTTTGTTTGGTTGCAAATAACCCCACATAAGGGCCACCAAAATTAAGCCCATTGCCAATCGATTGTCCCTCCCCGACCACAATGTCGGCGCCCATGGAGCCGGGACTTTTTATGGCCCCAAGGGACATGATTTCGGTTACTACCGCAATCAGCAAAACCCCTTTTTCATGGGCGGCTTCGGCAATCGGTGTTAAATCTCTAACATTACCAAAAACGTCTGGCGTCTGAACAATCACACAAGATGTTTTATCGTCAATTAAATCGGTCAAATCTTCGCTGGCATGGGGGTCCATGGGGCCCAACACCACCTCGTCACCAATAAGTTCGCTATTGGTGCGGGTCACGCTGGCATAGTGAGGGTGCAACCCGCCAGATATAACCACGCGTTTACGTTTGGTCACACGCCGCGCCATCAACGCGGCTTCCGCGCAGCCGGTGGAGCCATCATACATTGATGCATTCGCAACATCCATTCCCGTTAAGGCCGCTACTTGGGTTTGGAATTCAAACAAATATTGTAAAGTTCCTTGGGCAATTTCCGGTTGATAAGGTGTGTAGGACGTTAAAAATTCAGAGCGCTGAATGATATGGTCCACGGTTGCAGGGATATGATGTTTATAAGCACCGCCGCCAACAAAAAAACCGCCCTCACCCGCCGAGCGATTTTTTGCGGCCATTTTGCCCAAAATGCGCTCAACTTCAAATTCACCTTTATGGTCCGGCAAATCAATATCGGCATTCAACGCATTTTTCGGCACATCCGTGAATAGGCCGTCTATTGTATCGACACCAATAACTTGCATCATTTGTTGACGCTCTGCATCGTTTAAAGGGAGGTAACGCATTAATCTGTATCCTGCTTATTTGAAGGTTTATTTTTAGTCATTGTCTCTGCCAACCCTGCACCAATGGCCAAACCAATTGGCAGCCAAAGACCAATATTATCGGTTACCACCCCAATAAGAGTGCCTAATATAATGCCAATGCCTAAATAGCTTGATTTATGAAAGGTTTTCGTCATCAAAAACTCTTACTGACTTATCAATTTTACACACCTACTCTTTAGGTGATTATTCCTGTGTGAATTCTTTGTAGGCCGCTTCATCCATCAAGGCGTCTATCTGGCTCGCATCCGTTGGTTTTAATTTCACAAACCAGGCGGCACCATCTGCATCGTCATTCACTTTGGCCGGCTCATCAACAATATCATTGTTGACGGCAACAACCTCACCATCAATGGGTGCATAAACATCCGACGCGGCTTTTACGCTTTCCACCACCGCCATATCATCGCCTTGGGAGAAAACAGCACCTATTTCCGGCAATTCCACAAACACCACATCCCCAAGCTGTTCAGCCGCATGGGCGGTAATACCGATTGTGCTTCCATCGCCATCTTGCTCAACCCATTCATGGTCTTTTGTAAATTTTCTTGTCATTATTTCATGCTCCTAATATCTATTCTTATAAATCTATACGGTTCAGGAAACTCATCCCCGATAATAATTTTGCGGCACAATCGGCATATCAACAATTTTAGCCGCTTGGGGCTTACCTCGTACAATCAAATTTACATCCGTACCCGTATGACTATGTTCAAAGTCAACATACCCCATAGCAACAGGTCCATTATGGGTCGGGCCAAAACCACCCGAGGTTATTTTGCCAATCACTGTGCCCTCTACGGTTTGAATTTCCACCCCTTCGCGGGCTGGCGCACGGCCAGAAGGGGCAATACCCACCCGCAATCGCGAAGGGTTATCATGATATTCTTTCATAATGCGTTCAGCCCCCAAAAACCCGCCTTCTTCGCGGCGGCGCTTACCAAGGGCAAATTTGAGGTTAGCCTCAACAGGGGACGTACTCTCATCCATGTCATGACCATAAAGGCAAAGTCCTGCCTCAAGACGCAAACTATCCCGGGCACCAAGGCCAATGGGCTCCACATCCTCATGGTCAAGCAATAGTTTGGCAATCGCCTCTGCATCTTTGCCGTGACAGGATATTTCAAACCCGTCCTCGCCCGTATATCCGCAGCGGGATACAAACACATCAATGCCGGCCAATTTTATGGGGCGTGCGGACATAAAAGCCATTGTCGCCACTTCGGGCGCGTGATCGGCTAAAACTTGCGCCGCCATCGGCCCTTGCAACGCCAATAAACCAAAGCCTTCCAATATTTGCAGCTCGACTTCATCCCCTAATTGCGCTTGTAGATAAGCATAATCATGGTCTTTACGCGCTGCATTCACCACTAAAAACAAGCGGCCATCCGCGTTTGCCATGGGCGGTCTTGTGATCATAAAATCATCAAGGACACCGCCCTTTTCACTTAAAAGAAGGGAATAGCGCATGCGCCCGGGTTTTAACTTTTGAATTTCACCAGGAACCAGTTTTTCAAGAGCCGCGGCAATCATCTCATGGGCGCCGTCACTTCCATGCTCAACGGTTTTGCTGTTTAAAAAGCATTGCCCCATATGAGACACATCAAACAAGCCTGCTTTTGTGCGGGTATGTTGATGTTCTTTCAACACGCCTTGAGCATATTGAACAGGCATTTCATAACCCGCAAACGGCACCATCTTACCGCCAAGGGCAACATGTAAATCATATAATGGGGTTCGTTTTAAAGTATCCGTCATGTCAGTCCCAAAGGTAAAAAACCCAGTCCCAAAGGAATAGGCCTCAAACCCCAGCTGTCACGGTACCTGAGAGATTTCATAAAAACGCGGCCTGTGGCTTTGTTTTCACTTACTCCTTCGGTGGGCCAAAACAAAATAAACAGATTTGTTTCCAACCAACTTTCCAGCCTTTATGTGCATGGCGGTCCTTGGTGCCTGAGAGTTTCCGGGGCGGTTGCTCCTTCGGCGGCGATATCAATCAGGGACAGATCATCACTCTCTCCCGCATCATACACTCCATATTCAAATAAATACGGTAAAGGGACAATAGTGCGAGCGCTGTCCGAGTCAACGATTCTTTGAGCCCTATTGCCAAATTAAGATAGCCCCAACATAAGGCAAACCCAGATTGATATTCGTCTTTATCTACAGACAAATCTAACGCGAAAACCAAATCGGAAAATGCCAGAAAATGAGAAAATAGAAGATCTGGCTTTAAGCAATCTGGTGGCGCTGGGCGCATTCATTACACTGGCCCTTCACCTCAAGGCGAGCCATTTCCATATGAAAATTATTGGCCGTAATCACAGGCAATACATCCGCGCGGATTTTGGCATCAAGGGCCACCTCTTTCACATGGGAACAACTATCGCAAACCAGAAAAGCTTGTACAGAATGAGGGGCCTCATGGTTACATAAAACAAAAGCATTAATACCATCCAGCTTATGGATAACCCCTTTATTTTCTAATCCGTCCAATGCCCGATAAACAGTCATCGGCGCGCGCACGCCCTTTTCTTTAAGTTTATCAAGAATCTCATAGGCTTTTAACGG
>CALLPQ010000091.1 GCA_938015425.1 uncultured Parvularculaceae bacterium
TTTTCAGGGTTTGCAATAACTTCAACATCTAAAACATCGCCAGCTAATGTAAGGCTTCCTATAATACCAAAAAACTGTTCACCAGCCAGTGTAGCATCACTACCAGAAAGAATTTCTGCTCGATCTGATCTGCCATCTCCATCAGAATCAAATAAATTCGGATCCGTCCCTATAACTTCTTCGCCCAAATCTGCAATACCATCCCCATCGGTATCAACCGTTAAAACTTCATCTAATATTGACGTACCGTTCGTTTGGTCTTCACCAAAAATGATTGTATCTTCGGTAAAAAGATTAGTTATCGGGTCAAAAAATCGTAATGTGGCCGTTGTCCCTGATGCCCCATTTAATGAGAATCCTATTCCAGCAGGTAAGATATCCCTAATAATAGTGCCATCTTCAAGTATCGCTTGAACGAATATATTATTAACTTCTTCAGAAGCAGGAATTGTTATGTCTTCAGTTGCTTGAGCTAAAGTTTCAATATTAGCATTTTGCGCGTCAGAAAATTCTACAAGTGAGTTAAAGCCACTATCATCCAAGCGACCTTGCAATGTTTCTAGCGTATTCATAAGTGCAGTTATATTTTGATCAAATGGGGTTAAATCTTCTTGATTAGCAACGGCAGTTTCCAACCCCTCAAATAAAGAATTCACTTGTTCTGAAAAATTTAGAACATCAGTGAGGAGGTTTAAAAACTCAATATCATTGTCTAAAACCTCAACCACAAAAACGGTAATTTCATCCAGCGTATCAAATAAGGCAGAATTTAAATTTTCCTCTAAGGTAGTTTGAGCATTACTTAAATCGTCAATCGATAAAATAATAAACTCCAGATAATTATCGCGTAGTTCATTAAACTGATTAATTGCTGTTTCCACATCTGAAGCATTATCTAAAATAGAATCAGCTGCCTCAAGAAAGGCATTTTGTGCATTCATCAGGTTTTGTGAAAAATTAACAGAAATAGAATTTATTTCATCCAATACTCCTTGCACAATCATAGAGGCTTGTGAGTTTGTATCTAGACTATCAGTAATTAAACGCCCGCTATCTAAAACCAGTTCTCTTAAATTATCTAACCCGTTTGTGTTTTCAATAAGAAAATCATCAAGAAAGGATACATTAAAGCCATCGATAACATCTTGTGCAAACTCTACAAAAGGATCAGTTAAATCAACACTCTGGCTACGACTACTCACGGAGGTCGAAACTTCAGATGCTGATCTGACTTGTGCTCCTATAAATAATGATTGGTTACTTACCAAAAAGTTAGTGTTAAACAATATATCAAGTTGCTCATTTTCACGGATCTCACGTGCTGAAGGACCAATTTGATCACCATTCATGATTTCTATAGCTCTTTGTCCCGCTACTGCTGTCGTCGCTGATGGGAAGAGCAAATCTTCTATCAACGCATTCAGCGCCATCGCATCCTGCAAAAGCTGTTCTCTAGCTTGCATTGCATTTTCTTGACTAGCTAGCGTATTTGCTCCGGCATCAGCAGCTGCAATAACCTGTCCAGCGCCTGGAGCAAATCCCAAAGCAAATCCAGCTCCTGTGTTTATTAATGCTTCTCTGTCAAGTGTGGTGTCAGGATCTATCGCAGTCGCCGCCAAAGATAAAGTTGCAGCGCCGCCGCCAAACACTAAATCACCAAGTAAGGGTATGTCACCAACTATAGAAGCAGCATCCAGTAGGGCAACCCTCTGTTGAAGGTTTCCTGCAACAAGGTTGCGTAAACCATCAATTGTATCATCAAAACTATCAGTTAACAGATCACTTCTTGTAGGTGTAAACTCAAAATTTTCTGGTGTAAATGATCTAACTTCCTGCTCATGGGTCGTAATAGGGTCACTACCAACAAATTTCCAACCTAAAGTATCGATACCGCCATCACCTTCAGAGGTAAGGACTGATCCGTCATCTGATACAACAGCAGAACCTGTTTGAATCCATTGGCCCAATGCGTGATCAAAGGAATATATTGGACGTCTGGTGCCAGGTGCTAATCCGTCAAGGTTTGGAAAAGTCAGTTGCGCATTACTATCAACATTTTCAATTGAATCGCTTCCATCAGGCCCATTGGCAACAACCGTAAAGACAACGGCTGGGTCAAACCCTTGTGGCAATGGTGCGGGAATACGGTCAGGTTCAAAGACCGCAACCGTTACTGACGTTGCGAGATTTTGTTCATCGTCAAATAACGAGTCAGCAGGGATAGTGAGTTGCAATAACTCCCATTGTGCCGGATCAATCTCGGGAAACAGTTCAGTAAGGTTGGCAAGGCCCGCCTCACCAACACCGACTTCCGTTGCCTCGCCAGCCACGATATCAACCGCATCCGTTTCGGCAATTGCAGCAAAATAGATCACAAAAGGATCACCATTAGCCGTCGTGGCCCCAACTGTTTGTCCTGCAATGGTTGTTACTGGTTCAACAACTGTACCGAACTGAAAACCTTGCGCTGCGGCTACGCCCGTCGCATCGAACTCTACAAAGATTTGTCCCACAGGCAAATCAGTTAATGTGAACTCCCCATTCTCATCGGTTACCGCAAAGACTTCTGGCAATCCAACAACGCGCACCACAACACCTTCAAGGGGTATATCATCGCCATTTTCATCAACCATATTCGAGTTGAATATTTGTGCGGTGAAATTCGTTCCCGCAATCGGTGTTAAAGAAACGGTTGAAAACTCAGTGATTGAAGTACCACCCGCAATACCATCATTATTTACATCAACTGCTTGCCCATTTGCATCAAGAATATTATTCCCATCAAGAACAATTTGAACAGTCGATGACGCTGGTAATAACCCTCCATCCGCTAAAAAGAATGTTGCCATCAAGTTTGTCGCTGATACGCGAACAAACCCGTCAAGAGGTTCTCCGTTCACCAAAACCTGAAAAGTATCTGTTGTAAGGGTAGCCGGGTCAATTTCACGATCGAACTCTACTGAAATTTGGCGGTCAACATTTACGAGGGATAGGTTATCCGCTGGGGCAATATTCACAACCGAGGTTGTCGATAAAACAGAAAAGTCAAAACTGTCCGCATTATTGATATTACCAGCAATATCTTCAATGCCTGCATTTAACGTTAGAGTGTAATCATTATTATCCAATGCACGAGCAAGGTTAATTTGTATTCCGCCATCAAGTGTTGAACTGACAGAGGTTATTTCTATTTCTTCACCCGATTGGGTAAACAATGAAAAATCTGATACTGATATCGTCTCGCTATTAATGGCTTCCCCGAACCCAATAGTTAAGAAAGCTGGTGCTTCATTGAAAACCCCCGTTGGTGCAACGGTTGCAACGGGCCCTATTCGATCAAGCTCAATCGTAAACGGCATAGATAACGCAAGGTTGCCTGCCGCATCACTTGCCGAAAATGATATATTTTGAAATCCATCGTTTAGAGAAACACCAAGAAGCTCTTCAATGTTGGAGAGGCTAATGCTAAAACTTCCATCAACTTGCAATAAACTTGAAGCATCAACATTTACAATTTCTGCACCAATTAGAATATCAAAAAATAGTTGCTCCGGGTTAATATTATCTGTGACATTACCATTAAACAAAAGGTCATTAGTAATTTCATCTGTGCTGCTTGTGCCGCTGTCTAATGCAAACTCAACATTAATAACGGGGAATTGTTCATCGACAACAGGATTATCATCCACGCCCGTAATTGTAATCGTTGCTGTTTGGGCAACTGAACCGCCTTGACCATCAATGATGTCAAACTCAAGGGTGATGGTTTGCTCTTCCCCCGCCGAAAGTCCGTCAAATGCTGCATCAGTGGGATCAATGGTCACGCTATTAGTGGCTGCATCAAACACCACACCCGCCGGTAAGGGATCAGGCAAGCCGCTAACACTTAAAACATCACCGTCAACATCTGTTGCACCATCAAGAAGATCAAGCGTAAAGGCTGTGTCACCTTCGTTCGCTGAACCACTCAACACACCACCGACAATCGGATTATCATTAGTGCCTGTAATTGAAATGGTTGCCGTTTGAGCAACCGAGCCGCCTTGGCCATCAATGATATCAAACTCAAGCGTGATGGTTTGTTCTTCCCCCGCCGAAAGTCCGTCAAACGCCGCATCAGTTGGATTAATGGTTACCCTATTGGTGGCTGCATCAAACACCACACCCGCTGGTAAGGGATCAGGCAAGCCGCTAACACTTAAAACATCACCATCAACATCTGTTGCACCATCAAGCAGATCAAGCGTAAAAGCTGCATCTGCCTCATTCGCTGAACCACTCAACACCCCGCCAATTACCGGATTGTCATTTTCTCCTTCAACAACCAGTGTCACTATATTTGTAACAATGTCCATGCCATCAGTGACATCATAGCTGATTTCAATCGTTTCACTTTCCCCTGCCCCAAGAAATTGAAAATCAGAAACATCAACATTTATAATAGAATTACTAAGAGTAAATGATGGGGAATTCCCGGTTGTCACCACACTATTTGCGATGATTGACAATACATTACTGGCATCAACGTCGCTTACGAGGGACAGTAAATCAAACTCAAAACTACCCGCATCTTCGCTAACTGTTTGAGTAGTATTAACCACAACGGGCCCATCATTAACGCCTTCAATCGTGATTGTAACTTCTGCTTGAGCCGTTGAAATGCCATCATTAATCTCGTAAGAAAATGTCTGAGTTGCAAACTCGCCATCGGCTAAATTATCAAACTCTCCCGCCGGATCAAAAGTAAAAGAACCATCAGCATTTAAAGTTAGAATACCGTTTTCAACATTCTCAACCAAGGTAAAAGTAACCCCCGATTGTGGCGCATCATTTAAGCCGACATTACCTTGTATTAAATCATCTTCACTGCCCGTAAACGCATCATCGACCACCATTAAAACATCTGTATCGGGTGCAGTCGGATCAAACACTTCGCCATCAACAAACACAACGACATTTTCAATAGATCCAACCGATAGATTGAGGGATTGAAGGAAAAAGGTTTGTGAAGAGGTGCGCCCATTGTTAAATGTATTATCGTCAATAAATTCAATATAGGCTTGAATATCCTCAAGGATATCAGGGTTTGATATCTCTTCCGATGTCAGATTAAGTCTTAAAGTATCAATACCACTATTGCCGCGAAAGAAATCCCGGGATGTGCCACTTTGAGCAAGAGTAAAGGATAGAGTATCATTTCCACTACCCCCTATAAGGATATCCCTTCCAGAACCGCCATCTAGAAAATCATTTCCACTACCGCCCCGTAAAATATCATTACCCGAGCCACCATAAAGGAAATCAGCACCCTTACCACCAAAGAGAAAATCTCGGCCTGATTGGCCAAACAAACTATCGTTACCACTCCCCCCGAATATGGTATCACGTCCGCTACCCCCTAATACCCGATCGTTTCCGCTAAAGGCAAAAATCCGGTCATTGCCGCCAAATCCATTAATAAAATTATCACGACCATTACCGAATAAAATGTTATTTCTATTATTTGCAAAGCCAAAAACCACGAGGCATCTCCCTAATTAAATCTACCCATGTAACAATAAGCGGGTAAAATTAGACAAAGGGGTCAAAAAATCTAAATAAAATATATAAAATTTTATTTAGATTTTTTAATTATCATTATTAAGTGGAGAGTTCGACAGTCCGCATCCAGAAATATATATTAATTTCAGCTCTCTACACCTTAGAGCCTAAACGGAAAAGCGAGATAAGATATAAAAAGCTGTGGATCAGACGTCAGTTTGTCCCAATTCGTTACACCTCAGGCTCTCACTTTAAAGAATTAGAGCCGAAACCGTGTGAAATTGCCGAAATGAATTTCTGATTTATAACCTGCTGAAGGGGTTTAACGATTTTTGATTCAGGCTCATAGAAAAATCACTTTTCTAGAGCGCCAAGAAGCCACGCACGGGCCGCCCGCCATGACCGTTTTACGGTGGACGGCGATGTACTCATCACTTGGGCGATTTCTTCAATCGACATTCCCCCATAGTAACGCATTTCCACAATATCTGCCTTGGATGTATCAAGTTCATGGAGTTGCGCTAATGCTTTATCTAAAGCAATGATGTCAATGGTTTTTGCTTCTACGCCTAGATAGTTTGTTAAAATCTTATCTTCGAATAGGCCTGTAATCATAGTAACGCGATGATGTTGACGCTTTTGTGCATCTCTTTTGCGCACATGATCAATAATCACGCGGCGCATCATCTTCGCGGCTAATGCCATAAAATGGGACTTATGCTGCCAATCTGTTGAATGTATCTTCATCAACCGCATAGAGGCTTCGCTGACAAGGTCGCCGACAGAAAGCGACAAGCGATGTTCATGATGAATCAATATAGCCGATAATCTGTTCAGTTCGTCATAGAGATGATAAAATAATTTATCTCTGGCGCTGTAATCACCATTTTTCCAAGCATCAAGCAAAAGCTTTATGCCATCATCACCGATGTTTTTAGAAAGTTCCACACTGTCCCCATACTAATTTATGTTTTATCAGAATTGTCTACCATACTATAAAAATAATAAATAGGGTTGATGCAGATAAGTTTTATTATTACAAAAGATCATAAGATGAATTACAGATCATAAGATCACTGTTATAAATTCACGAATAAATCGCGGGGGAAATCGAATGCATTTAATCGTCAAAATTATAAACCCTCACCTATAAATCCTTGGCTTTTTAAAGGTACATCGGCATGACTGAAGATAACAATAAAACGACGGCTAGCTCAATCAGCGCAAAAGCATTGGCTACTTTTGAAGCCGCGCTGGAGCAACCTTCTGACCTTCAAGAAGATTATATACGCCGGCAATGTGGGGATGATGATGTTCTTTATAAAGAGGTAATGAGGCTTTTTGAATTAGATAGCAAGAATGCAAACTTAATAAAAACCGGCAATGCCTTGTTAGATAAAGAAGATGACAAAAACATACTAGAAACAGTCGGGTCCTATAAGATTACATCCCTAATTGGCAAAGGGGGCATGGGTGCAGTCTATTTAGGGGAACGGTTTAAGGATGATTTCGAGCATAAAGTTGCAATTAAAATTATCCGCACAGGCATTTTATCAGAAAAATTGATCGAGCGGTTTAATCATGAACGCCAAATTCTTGCAAAATTTTCCCACGCCCATATTGCCAGGTTATTCGATGGCGGCACCACTGATGATGGTTCACCCTATATTATTATGGAATATATTGACGGGAAGCCGATTACTAAATGGGCCGAGGTTCAACAATTACCCTTGCAAGATCGTATCCATCTTCTCCAAAAAGCCTGTCACGCCGTTGCATACGCCCACCAAAACCTAATTGTTCATCGTGACATTACCCCATCAAATATTTTGATCAATAATGAGGGGCAGGTAAAACTTATTGATTTTGGTATTGCGAAACCGGTGGATGAAAATATTGATCAAATCCCACAACAAAGTTCATTAAACAGTTTAAGCTTTACACCGGGTTATGCAGCACCAGAGAGAATTAATAGTGGCATGGCTAATACGCTCTCGGATGTTTTTTCCTTAGGCAAATTATTGGAAGAGCTTTGTCACGGGGCTAAGGCATCTATTAATAGCGAACTTAAAGCCATTATAAAAAAGGCAACCAGTGAAAACCCCAAAGATCGCTATCAAAGTGTAGATTTTTTAAATGCCGACCTTAATAATTATAAGGAAGGCAAAAGCGTAGAGGCAATGAATGGTAGTCAATTCTATCATTTCAAAAAATTTGTAAACAGACAGAAATTTCCCCTTGCGGCTATCGGATTTGTATTTTTTGCGAGTATCGCCACTAGTTTCGTTATGTTTTCCCTCTATTCAGAAGCTAAAACGCAACGCCAACGCGCCGAAGCCCGATTTGAAGATGCGCGTGCGCTTAGCCACAAAATCCTCACCCAAAGTTATGATAGTTTTGTAAACATAAAAGGCACATTAGAGGCACGAAAAAAACTGGCCGACATTCTGCGCGAATATGTGGATCAATTAGCCAGTGATCCGTATGCACCAGAAAATATCCAATTCGACGTTGGAACCAGCTATATGCGTTTATCAGACATATATGGCGGCATTGGGTTGCCAAATCTTGGTGATGGCGAAACATCTCATGCATTATTGCAAAAGGCGGTTGAAAAGCTGCAACACGTGTCAGATTTACAGCCAGACAATGGTGAAATTTTAAGTGAGCTGATGACTGCCAAAAGATTTATCGTCCACAGCTATTTATCATATGGAAAAAATGCAGAATTAGCCTTAAAAACTAATGATGAAGTACTGGGGCAAACCCAATGGGGCGGTAAACAGGATTGGCCCCAAGCCCGAAAAATCCGCCGTACTTTCTGGAGCGCACGCACCGACCGTATACGTGTTTTGTTAATTGAAAACCGCCAAGAAGAAGCCCTTGAACTCACCAGAAAATGGCAGAAAGAATTCACACCTGAAGTTGAAAACAGTATTGACAATCCGGAACGTATAAAAGCTTTCCTAGCTTTGCGTGAAGGGGAAATTCTAAAACGAAGTGGGCGAGCAGACCAGGCAATAGAACCTTTAAAAACGGCATTATCTGTCTACCAAAAACTATCTGCAGAAAACCCCGACAGTTTTAACATGGCCTTCGTTGCATCAGGATTACTCAACGAGATAGCCGGAATTTATACAAAAGGGGATGATGGCGAGAACGCCTTAAAATATGCTTATCTAACAGTGAAAACATCAGAAGATTTATTGAAGTTTGAAAATAACGATCGCAACTCACAATCACATGTGGCGCAAAGCCTGTTACAAGTAGGACAAGCGGAAACCAGATTTGGAGATTGGGATAAAGGGGTGGCGGCGATCATGCGGGCTATCTCTATCCATAAAGACGTTATCACCAATTCAAAAGACAATGACCAATCTTTAAACAATCTTTTGTTTGCCTATATTAACCTGGCTCAAGCACATTTAATAAAAGAGAATTTTCCGCAAGCTTGCGACGCACTTGTTTTAACCCATAATGCTATGAATGACGCAAGAGAATTTAACCTACTGCGTAAATTTAACGAAGATACGATTAGCCAACGAATACAATCGGCGTTACAAAGTGCTCCGCCTTGTCAGGGTATTCCAATACTTCAAGAATATAAAAACTAAACTTTACATTTTATAGCTTTATATGGTTCCCATAAAGATTATTTATCCACTTACTTGGAAGCCTTTATCGGTATAAATCAGATATTGAGTGCACCGATCCATGCATTTCAATCTCTACTTCCTAATGATTGAATGCCTAATATTGTGTGGTATGAGGAAAACCAACCTCTGACCCACAGCACTAAATATTATGGGTTCCTTTTATCCTAGGCTCATAAACTAGGTGATAGATCACTTTTTGCCATATTATGTCCAAAAATCATTGATTTTCGTCATATCTTGGCTCGCCTCCCTAAAGAAAATAGAGACAGACAGGGGTAACCGCGTTAAT